>NZ_CP150207.1:1640000-1940000 GCF_037969765.1 Paenibacillus sp. FSL W8-0186
TTATGGATATCTCACATGGAACGGTCAAATCCAGAACGCTGTCGCTTGATTATGGGAAAAGCATTGTTCGCGGTGAACCGGTGCATGGGGGAAGCGGGTCTGTCGCTGCCAAGACCTGGCATGACAGCAGAGATCGTGTTACCTAATATACCTTCCTGGAATCAGGGGGCGGGACAAGGGGCCATAATGCAATCCCCGGTTTTTCAGAAGGAAATTCTTAAGCTTAGCCGCAGTCTATACAGCTGGGGTCATGCGCTTGGAATTGGGGGAGCATCGGGGTGACGGAGGTTTTTTTTACGGAGCTGCGCGCAAGCATTCGCTCGGGACTGGATATGACATCAACGCTATCTGACTCGCAGCTGATGGATTACATTGAACGCCGTGTTCTTTCAGATAGCGGACTTAATGAGTTGACGGCTTCTGAGAAGCGTAAATGGGTGCGCAGGCTTTATGACTCTTTTCGGGGACTTGATGTGCTTCAGCCTCTCGTAGACGACCGGTCAGTGTCTGAAATCATGATCAACAGCCACGAGGAAATTTTTATTGAACAAAATGGCCAGGTACGGCGGATTGATGTGCGCTTTGAATCGCAGGAGAAGCTGGAGGACATGATTCAGAACATTGTTTCTACGGTAAACCGTGTCGTGAATGACTCCTCGCCGATCGTGGATGCAAGGCTTCCGGGCGGGTCGCGGGTGAATATTGTGCTTCCTCCGATAGCCCTCAAGGGGCCCACCATGACGATCCGCAAGTTTCCGGAGCAGCCTGTAACGATGGAGCGGCTGGTGGAATGGGGTTCGCTGACCGAAGAGGCGGCTCTTTTTCTGCAAGGTCTCGTCAAAGGGAAATACAACATTTTTATTAGCGGGGGAACGGGGTCCGGGAAGACCACTTTTCTAAACGCACTTTCGCAATATATTCCGCCGGATGAACGGGTGATTACGATTGAAGATTCGGCGGAGCTGCGGATCGTCACGGTGCCGAACCTAGTTTCGCTGGAGACACGCAATGCCAATACGGAAGGAAAAGGAGAAATCTCGGTTCGTGATTTGATTCGAGCTTCACTGCGAATGAGGCCTAACCGGATTATTGTCGGCGAGGTACGCGGCAGCGAAACGATCGATATGCTGCAGGCGATGAACACAGGACATGACGGGAGCTTGTCAACCGGCCACGCTAACAGCACGAAGGACATGATTAGCCGGCTGGAGACGATGGTACTGAGCGGGGCTGCACTGCCTGTTCAAGTGGTACGCCAGCAAATCGGCTCGGCGATTGATATATTTGTTCATTTATCCAGGCTGAGGGACCGATCACGCAGGGTCATGGAAATATCGGAAGTACGCGGTCTTGTCGAGGGGGAGGTGATGCTGAATCCGTTATTTGTTTTTCAGGAAGAAGCAGAGATCGAGGGGAAAATCCGCGGAAGGCTGACAAAGCGGAGTAGCCTGGCGAATCTCGACAAGCTGCGTATGGCGGGGATTGATTTGGAACAGGAGCTTGTACAAGCGAAAATGGCAGGAGGCGGGAACGCATAATGAAATTGGGGTTTGGATTAATCCGCAGACCTTCGCCCCCGGGGAGTGAGGCGGAAGGGCTGCCGGATTATCAGAACTACGTACTGTCGGGAAAGCAAACTATGCTCTGCCTGGCTGCAGGGGCCGTATTGTTTACGGCTGTCGGATATATCTTTTTCCATTCCTGGCTGCTGGCGCTTCTGCTTGCCGGCGCGGCGGTGTTTGTCCCGAAGCCGTGGAGCAGGTACCTGCTTCGTAGGCGAAGGGAAGCGCTCAGCCTGAATTTTAAACAGGCGCTTTATTCATTGTCCTCCTCGCTGGCAGCAGGCCGTTCCGTCGAGAACGGATTTCGCGAAGCGATTCAGGATCTTCGGCTGCTGTATCCAGACGGCAAAAATGATCTCATGATCGAGCTTGGGATCATATGCACCCGGATGGAGTACGGGGAGCCGATCGAGGATGCGCTGCAGGATTTCAGCAGACGGGCGGGCATGGAGGACATCAGCAATTTTGCGGATGTGTTTACGACCTGTAAACGCTCCGGAGGCGATTTGGTAGAAGTTGTGAGAAGAACCTCATCTATTATTAGCGAGAAGCTGGAAATCAGCCAGGAAATCAGCGTCATGATTGCTCAGAAGCGCTTTGAGGCCAAGGCGATGCTGGCATCGCCGGTCCTGTTTCTATTATTTATGGATTTAACTTCTCCAGACTATATGCAGCCGCTGCATCAAGGCGCCGGACTGGTCATTTCGTCGGCTGCCCTAATGCTGTTTGCCGTAAGCGCCTGGATCATGATGAAGATCATGGATATCCGGGTTTAGGAGGGGTGCTCATATTGACATGAACTTGCTGTGGGGAATTTTGGCGATCGTCCTCCTTCTGGCCTGGCTGCTGCTGTACAGTCAAACGTCGCGGCGGTATCCCGGCGCTGTAAAACTGCAGATGGATGGCATCCGGCTGCAAAAATTGGCTCCTCCCATGCTTTATGTGCTGGAGCGGATCCAGGTGTCGCAAAGATTTCCGCTGTTCTTCTTCAAAATCCAGCGTTCGGTCAGGCAGATTAACGGCCAGCAGCGCGGCGGGGAGTATACGCTGCTGTTCTTGGCGGAGATGCTTACCTACAGTTATCTGCTGCTCATTGGCGGCTGCTTGATTTCAATAGCGATGGAGGGGGAAGCCAGCGGGTTCCTCATCGGGTTCCTGCTCGCCGTTCTGCTGCCTGTCGCGCTAATTAGCGACTTGCACAGCAAGGTGAAGCGGCGGGAACAGCAGATTCTGCTTGAATTGCCAGAGCTGTTGAATAAAATCGTCCTGCTTGTCGGCGCCGGCTCGACAGTTCAGCAGGCGATCAAGCATTGCCTGGAACGGAAGCGCGGGCAAGAGAGCCATCCTTTGTATCGCGAGCTGTTTCAAATGCAGCGGGAATGCGAAGGAGGATATTCCTTTGCTCAGGCTATGGAAGGCTTTAGCAAACGCTGCGGCATCCAGGAGGTGTCCGCATTTACGACGGCGGTATTGCTGAATTTTCGCCGCGGCGGCAGCGATTTCGTGATGGCGCTTCGCGATCTGTCCCATTCGCTATGGGAGAAACGGAAAGCGGTCGGCAAGACCCTGGGAGAGCAGGCTTCATCCAAACTGGTTTTTCCAATGGTGCTGTTGTTTTTAATAATTGTTATTTTGGTGGGGACTCCCGCATTCCTGATTATGGATCTGTAGCTTTTATTAATTCGAGGAGGGGTTTGCTGATGTTAGAGGTATTGCGCGGAAGAATGGGAGAGCTTTGGCGGGATGAAGACGGTCTCGGTATGCTCGAGATGATTTTGATCATCGCGGTCATCGTTATTATTGCCGTGATCTTTCGTAAGGAGTTGAAGGCGATTGTTGAAAATCTGCTGTCCAAGGCTGACAAGAAGACGGACTCCTTTATGGACGGCGGAGAATAGTGAAGCTGCTGCGAAACAAGGATGGGAACTTTACGATAGAAGCCTCGCTTGTATTTCCGGTCATATTTTTTACGCTACTGCTGCTGCTGTTTTTTTGCATGTATTTATACCAAAATGCGGTGTTGGGCCATACGGCTTTCGCAGCTGCCGAGCGCAGCGCCTTTGTATGGGATAACAGCTACCGCGAACCAAAGACTGGGGCTTATGAGGACGATCAGTATGATTCGCTGTACTGGCGAATACATGACGATGGGATGCTGCAGCTTCTCTTCGGATCGTTTGGCGGAAATTCCCTGGCTGTATTGGAGCTGCCAAGCAGTACAGAGTCCAGCGGCAATCTGCCATTGAAGAAGCTCGGAAATATCGGCCGTAAAATTCCGGCTGGGATGGAAGGGCAAATGATATACGATAACAGGCTGCTGTTTCGTAAAGTTTCCGTAACACTACACCGGAACATCCCCCTTGCTCCGCTGGAGACTGTCATTGGGGACGTCAGGCAAGCAGGGCATTCCGCTTCTTATATTGTAGAGCCGGTGGAATGGATCCGCACCGTTGATCTTGTCCGTTATTACGGAGCGAGGTTTAAAGGAACAGGCAAGGAGCATGTCGGTCAGGCCGACGCGGGGAAAGCGCTGAAACTATATGCGAAATAAGGCCTCATCTTGAAGGGGGTTCCTATGTTGGACAAGCGCCGATCAGAACAGGGGGCAGTAACGGTATTTCTGATTGTTATTTTTGCGGCTGTTTTTGCTTTTGTGGCGATTTTTATTGATTTCGCCAGAATGTCGGCACTGCAGGCGCGAACGGAGGGGCTCGCTCATGCGGCAGCACGTTCCGTTCTATCTGCGTACGATAAGCAGCTGCTGGAGAAATACGGATTGTTTGCGTTCGGTGAGACGGATGAAAATTATTTAATGTCCAAGGTGCTCCAGGACAACTTTCAGCTGGCCATACGGAGCGATGATCTGCCTATCCTGGGAGCACAATTGGATTCTTCCGCCGTAGAATTGCTGCGACCCCTGGGGTACTACTCGGTCTTCAGACGGCAAATTCGCGAGGAAATGAAATATAAGGCACCAGTTGATTTTGCGATTGAGGTCGTTAACAAATTCAAGCCGATATCTCAGATCATGAAAGAGGCCTCCAACACGGTGGATTTACTTAGCAAGCTTCAAAGGTTGTATGATCAGAGGGAGGATAAATTGGATCAATTGCTGTCTGCGCAGAAGCAAGCCGCTTCGTCGGCCAAGGGATATACAGACCGCCTATCCCGGGGGAATTATACGTACATTCCGGATCATTTGCTGGGAGGCCGCATTCGCCTGATAGCTGATGCGGCCTCCCAATATAACGACTATTTGGCCAAAGCGGAGGAGGATCGGGATAGGGAGCCATCCGAACGTATATACTCCGAACTGCTGGAGGATTACCGGAATGATACTGGGAGGGTCTTTAGAGGACTCTCGCAAACTGATCAGGAGGCCGCAGCTCAGCATGCTCAACAGCTATCCTCGGCTAGAGATTTGCTTGAAGGGATACGGGAAATCAATGAGCAAATGCGTCTGGTCATCAAGGAGTCCGAGAGCAGGACGGCACAGCATGGATATGATTCCGTATCCCGGGGACTAAGCATTGGAGGAGACGAAGCAGTCTCCGGCGAGGCGGAAATCGCCGAAATCCGCGGCAGGAGCGAGGACTTGTTGTTGCAGACAACGCTTTTAGAGGATTTGGAAGCAGGGATCGAAGCCCAAGAGGCGAGCTTCAACAGCGCTCATCAAGCGGTTGTCACCCTGTTAACAAAATCCTCAGCTATCGGTGCCGCATCTTTTGGCAGCGCCAGCGGTTTTAAATCGGAGACGGTGCATGCCAGCCGGGAAATCGATCGATATCTGCGGACTTATTCCGATCCAGGGAGCGGTAATGCGCTGCAGCAAGTTCAAACCAAAGTAGAGGCTCATCGCTCAAGCGACGCACAGCGCAAGCAGACAGAACAGCAAGCTGCTGCAGAACTAAAGCATGCGTTCAGTTTGCTTCGGCAGATCGAAGAACTTAAGAACAAAATGGGGGAGCATCAGAAGCAATTCGATGTGCTGAGGTCTTATTTTGATAACAATCGCGCCTTAAATCAAGATCATTCCGCGGAAACGGGACAAAGTATCCGGGGTCGCAATCCAGATCCATACGAGGCGGGCGAGCAAGCCATGGGGGGCATGGATGTTTTGTACGCTTCCTTGTCTGAAATGATGTCCGGCATAACGGACAATGGCTATCAGACAGAGTATGTTGTCAGTTACTTTGATTTCTTCGACGTCAGCACGCTTAAGGAGCTTATGGAAGGCCGATCGGATAAGCTGGATGCGATGATAGAACAATTTGCCCCGCAGCGGCAGGAGGTAGAATATATATTGTACGGTTTTCATAATCCAGCAGGAAATGTTGCCGCTGCCTACGGTGAAATATTCACTATGCGTCTTGCGATCCGTACGATGGAGGGACTCATCAAGCATGCGAGCAAGGTCAACCCGCTGTTGATTTTGGCCTCCGCCTTACTTTACGGAGTTGTTGAGGCCGTCAAGGATATGGTGCGGCTATGTCAAAAGGGAGGCTTACAGCTTAGCAATTATTTGAGAGTCGAATTAACGTACAGGGATCACCTTCGGTTATTTCTGCTGCTCCACGGTACCAGCGACCAACGCCTGTCGCGGATGTTATCGGTAGTTCGTTTTAATACAGGCATCAATCCCGATGAACGGGCTACTTATATTCAAGGGGAAGTAACCGTAGCTTTGCCATTATGGTTCTTGCCGGGAGTGTCCAAAGCCATTGGCAGCGCCGGCGCTTTACAGGGACGAGTGGAAGGAAGCCGATATTATGCCGTCAAGCAAGCGCATTATTCATATTGAGTCTGCTGACAAAACCTCTAGCGGGAGCATCGTGCTGGAAGCTTCGCTTGTACTGCCTATCTTCATTATGATCATGTTTTTCTTCATTTACATGGTTCAAATGTCGGTCTATTCCATACAATTGCACAGCGTTGCTTCCAATGCGGTAAGGCATATATCCGCGCATATATATCCCGTTGCTTTGGCCGTTGACCAGTATTCGGTGCAAAACAACAGAGGGGGTAAGAACGATGGCGGCGCTGTAGGGCAAGGGAGCGTGTTCGATTGGAATATGCCCAAATTATCGCTGGCGGAATGGGCCGGGCAATATGCCGATAAGCTTCCCGAACCTCTATCCCTGTGGATTATGGATGCGGCAGCCAAGGGGGATGAACCGCTGAGCGACCTGAAGAACAACGTGCTGGAAGCAGTTCTTGATCCTGTAGTAAAACCAATGTTGCAGCCGTTTGTGCAGGATACAGTGCTTAGCGAGCGGCGGCTGCATGTGAGCAGAATTACTGTCCCTGATCTGAAGACGGGGAGGAGCCCGTACTTCGGAATCGAGTTAAGCTATGAACTGCCGATTCAAGTGCCCCTCAGCAATCGGAAAATCGTGCTTCAGGCGAGGGCGCAGGAACGGCTCTGGGTTGGGGATACGGGGGAGCTGAAGAAGGATACAAGCGGGGAGCAGGCCGAGGGACGGGCTCCGGTGATTTTGAGCAAGCCGAATCCGGCCTATGCCGGCCGTAAAGCGCTGGTCAGCGCCCAGGTTGAGCCGGGGGCGATCGTCAAGTTGACGGTTTATTACAAGAGTGGGGTAAGCCAGGCCAAATTTCTGGGGGAAGCTTCTGCGGATGAAAACGGCATTGTGGAGTGGCAGTGGCTTGTCGGCGGCAATACGACGCCCGGTACTTGGACATTCGTGGTCGAGACAGAGGACGGGCTGCGTACAACAGCGGAGTTCGTTGTTGAAAGTCCGAACAAAAAATGACGAGGAGAGCTGCTATGCATGTTGAAATTTGGGGCTGCTTTTTATTGCTTGCTGCTGCGTTCATTACCGATATTCGCTCGATGAAAATCCCCAATGTGATTACAATAACCGGTACGGTGCTTGGTATCGCATATCATGGGATTTCCGGCGGGGCAGCAGGTTTTATATTTGCCGTAAAGGGCGCTGCTGTCGGCTTTGGCGTAATGGCAGTATTGTATGCGGTGCGGGCCGTAGGCGGAGGTGACGTGAAGCTGTTTGCAGGAATCGGAGCTTGGGTTGGCGTACCGCTGACATTATCCGTGCTGATGTATTCGATTCTGGCTGCCGGCTGCATTGGCATCTTGATTCTGATTTGCAGAAGAGAAGCAGTGAGGCGGCTTGGCGGCATACTGCGCAGTGTCCTGGGAGTCATTATGCTGCGCAGTATAAGTCCGATCCGATCCATTGCAGCGCAGGATAAGCCGCTGACCTTTCCGTTCATGCTAGCAGTGTTGCCCGGTGCCATCATGGCAGTCTATTATTTTTAGGGGCAGGGAGTGAGCTTTCGTTGAAAGGGATAGTAACTGATTTTGTCAGAAATGATGGGACATATATGGTGGTTAATACGGAAGATGGGCTGCATGCAGAGCTGTTGAACGAGGTACAGCGGAGTATGGTGAATTCGGTAGCGATCCCCCATCTGCTGCGGCTGGAAGTGAGAGAGATTGATTTTAACGTTACGCTGCATTATGAGATTACCGGAAAAAGAATGCTGTCGCAGTGCCTGAAAAGCGATTGGATGACGATGACGGAATTCTACAGCATTTCGCTGCAAATCGTTAAAGTTCTCGATAGCAGCAAGGAATATATGCTCTCTTCCGGAAATTATCTCTTGGATGAAGATCATATTTTTGTGGAAGATTTATTGCCGAGCGGTACCATCTATCTGGCTTATCTGCCTTTGCTCCATATGCCTCCAGATCATTCCATTGCCCAATCTATGCTGCATCTCGTCAACCGTATGATGACAAGGGTTAAGAATATAGAGGGAAGTGGCATCCAGAAAATTATCGGTTTATGTGGGGGAGAGCAGTTCTCGGTAACCGGGTTAAAGAATTTACTGATATCACTGCTGCTCGAGGAAGATTCTAGTGAAGGGCAGGGATCAAACGTACATATCCGTGATACCGGGAGAAGACCACGTGAGTTAGATGCTCCTGAAGTGCCGATGCCGCCGAATTCCAAAAATACATTCCAAGTACCGTTTGCCGCTCCTGAACCAAGCTCAAGCTTAATTCCTAGCCGGATAAATGCAATGTCCTCTGCCAGCATTTACGAAGGAGCTTTTATGGAAGAAGAGGGAGGAATATATGAGGAGGAGGCGGAGAGCCGGACAGAAATTAAACCTGCATATATATGGCTAGGCGCTGCGTTACTGGTTGCGCTCATCTGGAAGCTTGCGTATTTGGATGGGTCTGCTGGCAATGGACTTTACATTAGTGCGGGATCATCGCTGGCTGTAATATTCATTGCGCTGCTAATCCAGAGCGGAAAATTTGACTTGGTTCGTTTTTTTAGGGACAAGGGCAATGAGGAAGGGGATTTTCAAATTGAGGATAATGTTCGTTTAGCTGGGGAGGAGGAACATGAAAAATCTAGGTTCACCAAACGCCGCAAGCCAGAGCGGTATGAGGAGAAATGGAGATGGAACGCCCCGTCCCCCTCCTCATCTATTGCGCCTTCTCCAATTAGGTCATCCGAATCCTATGAATCAATTCAGACACCGGTATCCAAGCCGTATCGTGAGCATGTTGAATTGGAGCCGCCCGCCGCGGCTTCCCCGGCAACCGTATTGTTGAAGGATATATCGAAGGAGGAGCAACCGCAGGCTGGTAGCGTAAACTATTTGGAGAAAATAACCTCATCAGGTGCCGGATTTGAACGAATCCTTTTATCCAAAGGCAGCTTTATAATCGGCCGTTCTGAGGAATTAGCCCAATATGTGGAGAAGCAGTCCGGGGTATCCCGGGCTCATGTCGAGCTTATGATCCTGGAAGGTGATTGCCGCATCAAGGATTTAGGCTCCAGAAACGGCACCAAGTTAAACGGCGAACTGATTGCGCCTTACAAAGACTATCCGCTCGAACCCGGAGATTCGTTTACCATGGCCGAGGTTACGTTTCGTTACGGTAGAGAGATTCGAAATTCGGCATGACGAAGGGAAAGAAAATGGGTTAATAAAACATGTTTGCATGGCCCGTTGTTACAATCTGGACAGCGGGCTTACCGGTCTTTGTTTAAATCGGGATCATACTTTATTTTCTAATGAATTAAAGTAATCGATTATTTCCTTAGAAGGAGTTGCTTCTATGCACCAATACTCTTCAGTCCTGTTTTCTTCTTCACCATAAGATATTTTTATATACATATTCCGATAAAAATCAGTGATCTGTTTATTTATTGTTTCCTTATTAATAACGTAACCTCTAAACAAACTTAATCCGAAAGGCTCTTTATTAGGCTTGAGGTTCGTTTCGGTATCATTTAGCGCATTTGTAGTTGTCAGGTCACCGGTTAAAAGATAATCAATCATACTTGGCTCCAAAGTAAATGATTGAATGACATTTTTCAGTTCTTCTGTATAGTTATCCATTACAATTTCATAAATGAAACGATCATCGTCTTCCTCATGATTAAAAGTGACAGTTGCAGATATATTGTACTTTTTACTTGATTGAATTTTTTTAAAAACATTTTTGTCTTGGGATATTTTCTTTTCTAAATCTTCTTTTTCAGAAATTTTTGTATATTCATCAGTCCGAATCTCACTTTTAGTAGTGTTTGTTATATTCTCCCCGGCGTTGAAAGGGGTATTTTTGTCGCAAGCTACAGCTATTAACAAGAAAGTTGAGAATATAATGAGAAAATGAATTTTGCATTTCATTATATAAAACCTCCATGCTATTCAACTAATAAATTAAGATTGTATTACATAAATATTTAGCCCTCCAAAGAACATATTCTTTGGAGGGCCTTAAATCAAGTGATCGTAAAAAAATATGTATGCACAGCCCGCTGTCTCTGCATAGACGACGGGCTTATTGGCGTGTCTTCAAATTCGCTGCAGCCGATTCCAGTTCCGGATATTGAAAATGGAAACCGTGCTGCAAAGCCGCTTGGGGCAGGACCCTTTGTCCTTCCAGCAGCAGAACGGACATTTCACCAAGCATCGTCCTTAATGCGAAGGCTGGCAGTGGAAGCCAGTATGGCCTGCGGTGAACCCGGCTGACAATCCTGCCGAATTCGTCATTGGTCACGGGGTTTGGGCTTACTGCGTTGACAGCGCCTTCGACTTCCGAATGCTTCACACAGAAATCGATCAACGCTACGATATCTTGGATATGAATCCAGGGGACCCACTGTCTGCCAGACCCGATTTTACCGCCAGCTCCAAACAGAATAGGAAGGCGCATGAGTGGATAGGCTCCGCCCTTATTACCGAGCACTACGCCCGTACGCAGCTTTACGAGCCGAATACCACGAAAACCATCCTCCGCAGCGGTTTCCCACTGTCGGGTCACGTTTGCGAGAAAGTCATCCGCTTCAGGCTGGGAGTTCTCATCAAATGTATCCGTTAGAGATGTTCCGTATATTCCAACGGCCGAGCCTTGAATGATAACTTCAGGTTTGCTGTTCAAAGACTGTACCCATTTAGCCGTCAAATCGGTTGTTTGCAGCCTCGAATGCAAAATGCTGTCTTTGGCTCTGCCGGTCCAGCGCTGATTCAGGGAAGTGCCGGCGAGGTTGACAACTGCATCCACCTCGATCCCGCGCGAAGAAGGCTGTGCAAGCTGCTCCCAGGTCAGGTAGTCAAGGGGAGCGGCCCCCTCTCTAGCTTGAGACTTGGGATCACCTTGGCTGTGCTGCTCGGGCTTGCCGCGCGTGATGACCGCAACATGATGTCCCTGCTGCTGCCAATAGGAGGCTAAAGCGTTCCCGATGAATCCCGTTCCCCCGGTAATATAGATTTTCATAGCGATCCCTCCTAGAAATTTTTCCGCGATAGTCATAAGAAAAACATCCGGCTAGCGGGCGTTCTTCAGACGTCGCGACCGGATGTATAATTTGTTCTATTTGTTGATCAAATGCTGATAGGGGCGGTAGTCGATATTGCTCTTTTCCAAAAAGTTCATCAGGAATTTGTAATCCCGCTTTGGCGTCGCTACGATATAGCCTTTGATACAGTGATCCTGCGTAACCTCGGAAGCTTCCTCCTGCAGGGCAATTTTGCCGATTTCCGCGGCAATCGAATGCTTGGCGATATCCCGGAACGGGGTAGGTACGGGCTGTACCAGTAGATCAAGGAATGCCTTCGCTTCATCCGTCCACAAATGCCGGCTTTTCTCGACCCAATGATTTTGCCAATCAAGCTTGGACATGCCGTCCGCCTTGGGGAGCACCTTCAGAAATTTGCGGAACATGAAAAAACCGCCGATGCACATGACGCCGAGCATGACGAATCCCCAGAATGCGATCGAGTTCATAAACCAGCGATTCGGCCCTGCCGAAGCCAGTGCAAGCCAAGTGATGTTCAAGTGCGGCATCGATTCATTCACCTCGAATAATTAGTCCTTAAAACCCTTCAATCTTTAAGAATTATACCTTATTTGTGGATTTATATCGATATTCAAGATAAAATAGGTTTGTTTAAAGAACGTTGTCCATAAGGGGGATAAAGAAATGTTAAAAATAGGTTCGCATGTCTCGTTCTCGGACAAGGGGCTATTAACCGCAACGGAGGAGGCCGCATCTTACGGCTCCAGCTCGTTCATGATATATACCGGCGCACCGCAGAATACGCGCCGCAAACCGATCGAATCGATGAATATCGAGGACGGCAAGGCCGCGATGGCCGTTGCCGGCATTGACGAAATTGTCGTTCACGCGCCTTATATCATCAATCTGGGCTCTTATAAGTCGAACACGTACCAGCTGGCAGTAGACTTCCTGCAAGAGGAAATCCGCCGCACCCATGCGCTGGGCGTGCGAAATATCGTGCTTCACCCGGGCGCATTCACGGATAAAGATGCCGAATACGGCATTAACCGGATCGCCGAAGGCTTGAATGAGGTGTTGAACGGAACAGATGAAACGGAAGTTAACATCGCGTTGGAAACGATGGCTGGCAAAGGGACGGAAATGGGACGCAGCTTCGAGGAAATCGCCGCGATCATCGATAAAGTCCAGCGTAATGAGCGTCTGACGATTTGCTTGGACACCTGCCACATCCATGATGCCGGCTACGATATCGTCAATGATCTCGACGGCGTGCTGCACCAGTTCGATCAGCTGGTCGGCTTGAACCGGATCGCCGTCGTGCACGTCAATGACAGTAAAAACCCGATGGGGGCGCGGAAAGACCGCCATACGCCCGTCGGAACCGGATGGATCGGATTCGAGGCGCTTAACCGCGTGGTGCATCACGAATTGCTGCAGGGGCGTCCGTTTATTCTGGAGACGCCTTGGATCGGCAAGGAAGCCAAAACCCAGCGGCCGATGTATGAAGTCGAAATCGCCCTGCTTCGGGGGAGCGTGCCTGAGAGATTCGGCGATTCCTTCCTGTCGGAAATAGAGATGCTGAGCAGCTTCTTTGCAAAACGCGATATTGAACAGCGTGCGTTCGTGCTGGATACCTGGAAATTGCTCAAGGATGACGCCAAAGCAAGAAAGGCGGATCCGCGCGAACCGCTGGAGCGCCTCTATGATCTCGTATTGGAAGCCAATTTGTTCCCGGATTACAGCGAGGAGCAAATCAATTTCCGGCTGATCGGCTGGCTTGCAGCCAAAGGCCTGTAAATCACAGCATAAAATAGAATCAAGACCAAAATCAGTTGTTTACAATAGTTAGCGGGAGGATTTGAGAGAAAGATGGATATACATGTAAAATCAGGCGCAAGACCTGTCAAACCTTATGAGAATCACCGGGCGCGGATGTTGATTTCCTGTCCGGACGGGCCTGGTATCGTGGCCGCGGTGTCGGATTTCCTGCATCAGCATGGCGCAAACATCGTGCAGTCGGACCAGTATACGATGGATCCCGAAGGCGGCATGTTCTTCATGCGGATCGAATTCGATCTCGAGCGGCTGCATGACAATCTGGCGCAACTAAAGCAGGATTTTGCGGTGATTGCCGCCAAATTCGAGATGAAGTGGGAAATCTATCCGCTGAATGAGAAGAAGAAGCTGGCTATTTTTGTCTCGAAAGAGGATCACTGCCTCGTAGAATTGCTGTGGCAATGGCAGGCCGGGGATCTGGATGCGGAAATTTCCATGGTCATCAGCAATCATCCCGATAATAAAGAATACGTCGAATCGTTCGGCATTCCTTTCTATCACATTCCGGTTACGCCGGATACGAAGAAGGAAGCCGAGCAGAAGCAGCTGGAACTGGTTAACGGGAAGGTCGATCTAATCGTGCTGGCCAGATACATGCAAATTTTGTCCCCTGCTCTGATCGAGCCTTACCGGAACCGGATCATTAATATTCACCACTCGTTCCTGCCGGCCTTCGTAGGCGGCAAACCGTACGCCCAAGCCTATGACCGCGGCGTGAAAATCATCGGCGCAACCGCTCATTACGTCACCGAGGAACTGGATGGCGGACCGATTATTGAGCAGGACGTTCAGCGCGTTAGCCACCGTGATGACGTTGGCGAGCTCAAGCGGATCGGCCGCACTATTGAAAGAGTCGTTCTGGCCCGGGCCGTTAAATGGCATATCGAGGACCGCATTCTCGTGCATCAGAATAAAACTGTCGTATTCAGCTAATAGCAAACAAGAATATTAAATTACCTTAACAACTAGAAAGCCGTCTCAGTTGGCATGCCTGTCATACTGGACGGCTTTAGTTGTATGTTTTTCGCGGATACTTGTAAGTTGCTGCCGTTTTATGCAGAAAAATAGAAGCCGGCTTGTAAACATTTTGCGGTTGAATACGTCCTTATATATAGGGTCATTTTCATGATGAGAGGAGAGAATCATTTGTTCTTATATGACAAGAAAAGGGGAACCCTGGCTATGCTGTGGCTCTTAACCGCCATAATTGCGCTGCTGCCGGGGGTTGTTAGTCCTCAAGCTGTCCATGCGGCGGAGCCGTCGATCAGCATGAAGACGGAAGTCGGCTACGATGGCCATTACAAAATTGGAGAATGGACGCCGCTAAAAATTACGCTGACCAGCGACACGGATATTTCCGGGGAACTCGTCGTTCAAACGGAATACCCGTACAATTCCAATCGAGCTTCATACGCGGCAAAAGTCGATTTGCCGGCGGGTACACCAAAGGAAGTCACTTTCGGCATCCTAGGAACATCCTTTCATAAAGATAACAACTCGATTCGTTTCTATAAAGATTCGGCAGAAAAGGGGAAGTACATCCCCTTTCAAGCTTCGACCCCGTATTTGAATGCCAGCGGGGACAATGGCACCTTGATCGGTGTTCTCGCTTCGGATCCAGACAGCATGAACTTTCTAAATGTGCTGAACGGCAAGGGGAAGGACGTGAAGGTTATTCCGCTCAAAGCGGAGCAGCTGCCCGAGGACGGCGTGCTGCTGGAGGGGTTGGATATTCTCGTCATCAACAACTACCCGGCGGGCAATCTCGGGGATAAGCGAACGGATGCGATTAAAGCGTGGGTGAAGTCAGGGGGAACGCTTGTATTGGGCGGAGGCGCTGGTTATGCGAAAACGGTCCAGGGGCTCGAGGATTTGTCGCCCGTAGACTATTCGGGCCTTGCCGATGTCACCTCGCTGCAGGAATTGGAGAAAGCGACAGGCAAGTTGATTTCTCTGGATGGGGCCTTCCCTGTTTCGGCTGCCAAGCTGAAGGAGGGGGCACGAACAATCGTAATAGGCGAGCAGCCGCTGTTCGCCTCCTGGAACGTGAGCAGGGGCAGCGTTATTTATGCCGCTTACGATGTCTCCATGGAGCCATTGCAATCGTGGTCCGGTCATGCTGATATATGGAATAAGGTACTTCAGCAGCATTCCCCGTTGGCTTCGGCTTCGCAAGGCAATATGCCTGGGAAGGGGGAATTGGCGCAAAGAATCAACTATTTACTGGACTATTTCCCGAGCCTTACGTTGCCTCCTTATTCCCTGCTGCTCTGGCTGCTGCTGGGATATGCTGTCATCGTTGCGCCAGGGCTCTATTTCGTACTGAAAAAGCTCGATAAACGCGAGTGGGCCTGGCTGCTCATTCCGGTTATTGCCGTATTAGCCAGCGGTGGCATCTATGTGGCCGGCACGACGGGGAAAAGCACGCTGCGCACGAACACGCTCAGCATCGTCGAATTGAATGGCCACGGGTATGCCGAGCGAAGCACGTCCACGGCATTATTCATCCCGCGAAGCGGCGATTACAAACTAAGCTTTCCGGCTGGCACGCACATCACAGTGCAGCGTGAAGACGGACTTATTTCCGGCGGACAGGCGGCTGACTCGGAGCGGCAGCTGATTCGGTTCGGTGACAGCGGTACGTCTGTCGATTTAAAGGGAATGACGCATCGCTCCCTGGCCAAGTTAACCGTGAGGCAGCTGGAGGACCGGCAGCTGGGCCAGGTGGAGTTCGATATCTCCATTAACGAACAGGGTGTTCCTCAAGGGACAGTGACTAACAAGACTATTGCGGATTTAACGGACACGGCGATTATTTTGAACGATAAAATGTATCTGCTTGGCGATATCGCCAGAAATCAGACGGCAGCGATTACCTCCTTGCCGTTGACCATCAACCACTATGATTACGGCTACTTCATATTTCCTTCCCAGGGCAATCGCCTGGAGGATATGAAGCTGGAGCGGCCCCGCGGTCTCATTAACGCCTATTTTAGCCGAAACAATATGACGGATAACTATGCCTTTATCGGCTGGAGCCAGGATGAGCTGCTGAATTATGAGGTGAATGGCAAAAAAGTAGCCGCCGACCCGCTGAACATGTGGGTTCAGCGTATTGAGCCGGAAATCCATAAAGACGGACAGTGGAACATACCTTATGGTTATATCGCGCCTTCCGTCAGCAAGGCGACTTCCTCGGACTGGGGATACGAAACAAGCCGCAGCATTCATATGTCCGGGGGCGAGATGGAGCTCGAATACACTTTGCCGAATATGAAATATTCGGAGCTTGCCATGCGCCAGAACAACCGGGGGTACAACATGACCGTGGCGGTATGGAACGCGTCCAAGGGGGAGGCTGAGCCGATCCAATGGAATCAAGGGACAGCGCAGCTTCCTCAGCCGATCGAGCAATACCTGGTTGGGGGAACAACGCTGCGCCTTATCGTCACGGCGCAGGATTGGAGCAGTTTCGACCTGCCCGAAATCTCTGTAAAGGGGAGCAGCAGCCAATGATCGAGATACGTAATTTAACTAAAACTTACGGCGGTTTCGAAGCGCTGAAGTCGGTGAATATTTCCATTTCCAAAGGAACCGTATTCGGCTTTGTCGGGCCGAACGGAGCAGGCAAATCAACGACGATGTCGATCCTGGCAACGCTGCTGCTGCCGACCTCCGGCACGGCATCGGTAGGCGGCTTCGAGGTGACTGAGCAGCCGCATGAGGTACGCAAGAGAATAGGTTATATGCCGGACTTCTTCGGGGTATACGACCAATTCAGAACGACGGAATACCTGCATTTCTACGGAGCCAGTTACGGGATTCCGCGGCCTGAACGCGAGAAGCTTATTCCGCAGCTGCTGGACTTGGTTAATTTAAGCGATAAACGGGATGCCTATGTGGACAGCTTGTCCCGCGGCATGAAGCAGCGGCTGTGCCTGGCTCGCTGCCTCGTGCATGACCCGGACGTGCTCATCCTTGATGAGCCGGCATCCGGTCTGGATCCGCGGGCGCGGATCGAAATGAGAGAGATTTTGAAAGAGCTGAAGCTGATGGGCAAGACGATTATCATTTCATCGCATATTCTGCCCGAGCTTGCGGAGATGGTGGATGAGATCGGCGTCATTGAGCACGGTGAGATGGTTGCTCAAGGCAAGGTGGCTGACATTCAAAATCGCCTGCGTGTCAAGCGGGTGCTGCATATTCGTGTCATGGACCGCGGAGATGAGCTCGCCGCCATGCTGCGGGATGAGCGTCATGTCAGCCAGGTGCTGAGCGACGAAACAGGGGTTCATGTGCATTTCGGCGGCGGGGACGCCGAGCAGGCCCAGCTGCTGAACAAAGTCATCGGCGCAGGCTATGGGGTCGTATCTTTCCATGAAGCACAGACGAATCTCGAGGATGTATTCCTGGAGATCACGAAGGGGGGCGCGTCAGATGGATTGGCGTAGAATTCTAATCAATCCCGTGATGGATAAGGAGTTCAGACTGAGAATGCGCACCTCCCGTTCCGCGGTGACGGTGTTGGCATACGTACTGGTCATGGGACTTCTGGCGATGGGCATCATCTATGTCATGATGAGCAGCGGGGCCGGATTGTCAGGGCGGATCGATCCAGGCACCAGCCGCGTCATGTTCTACGCGCTCAGCATCGCCCAGCTTGTTCTCATCGCATTTATGACGCCTGCGTTAACGGCGGGGGTCATAAGCGGGGAGCGGGAGAAGCAGACACTGAACATGCTGCTGACGACACAGCAGAGCTCGTCGACGATTATTTTGAGCAAACTGGTATCCTCCTTGAGTTTCATGACGCTTGTCATTTTGGCGACGCTGCCTGTGTACAGCATTGCGTTTCTTTACGGGGGAGTCGCCCCGAAGCAGCTTGTATTCGTTTTTCTGTTTTATTTGTTTATCATGCTGCTGCTCGGTTCGCTGGGTGTGCTGTTCTCTACGCTGTTCAAGCGGACGATCGTCGCGGTCATTATGACTTATGGCGTAGGGCTTGTTATTTTCCTCATTACCGGGATCGTTTACTTGCTTGCCATGGGCGTAGTTCAAGCTAACTATTATGCTTCAGGGACGACGATGGCGCCGGATTATTCGTGGATCGGATTCATTCTCGGGCTTAATCCTGCGGGAGCATTGATCAGCATTTTTGAACCTTCGTTTTCGGATTCCATTTTTCTGACGCGGTGGGGCAGCCAGCAAGCCGGTGCGCCGATCCAGCTGTGGCAGGAGTTCCTGCTTGTATACAGTGTTGTCATTATATTGGCGCTATGGCTGGCCATCCGTTATATTCGCCCGGTCAGACGAGCCAGGATCAAGAAGCGGCTGCAGACGGACTGGGAACCGCAGGAGCATGAGCAGGCAGAGAAATAAACAATAGCCGCTTTAGGTAATGGGTTGCAGAACGATGGAGGAAGGGAGGCGGGCAGCATGAAGGAAATTTACGAGCAGCTTAACATCGTCCGGCGCCGCATGCAGTGGCTCGAAGCCTGGAAAGGGACCCGCTGCGGACTGCTTGCCGGGCTTGGAGCCGCGCTGCTGTGGCTTGCCGCCGGGCGTTTGTGGCCGCTGGAAGGCTTGCTGTGGCAAGGGGCGGGGCTAGTCGTGCTCTTTGCGCTGTCCGGGCTGCTATGGGGATACTTTGCCAAACGAGTGTCTTTGCCGGAGGCAGCTCGCATGATGGACCGGGCGATTGCCGATGAAGAGCCGCGCGACGACATGGCGACGGCTTTGGCGTATGGCGAATCCGACGCGTTAGCGGCAAAATGGCAGCGGGCGCAGGCCGCTCAATACGGTTCGGCCTACATTAAGGAAATCAAGCGGCGTCTGCCATTCCCGGTTCGCCGTAAATTTTGGCTCTCGGCCGCCTGCCTGTTCATGGCGCTTGTCATTTTGGCCATCCTGCCGAATCCGATGCAGCAGGAGATCGCGAAGCGCAAGGAGCAAAGGGAGTGGGTGAACGCTCAGCAGCAAGAGACGGAGGAAAAGCTGATGGAGCTGGAGGCGCGCAAGCTTGAGCCCATCGCGAAGGAGGCGCTGGCGAAGGAAATCGCCGAGCTGCGGCGGGCGCTGGAACTCAGTAAAGAACCGGAAGAGGCGCTGGATAGCGTAGAGCATGCGATGAAGAGCTTGAAGGAAATGTCCGACAAAATAGAGCTGAAGCAGCAGGAAATGGAGAAGTGGCTGGAGGACTGGAAAGCCAATCCGCTTTCCCAGGGCCTGGCGGAGTCGCTGAAGCAGCAAAATCAGCAGAGCCTAAGTGAGAAAATGGAGGAATTCCGAAAAAAGGCTGCTGCCATGTCCACCGAGGAGCGCAAGCGTCTTGCTGAGGATTTGCAGCAAATTGCAGAGGCCGCTCCTCAGAATGATGAGAAGGCTCAGCGTCTTGCCGAAGCTCTAAAAAAAGCAGCTGAAGCGCTTGAGAAGGGAAATCCGCAAGAAATAGAGCAGGCTCTGGAGCTGCTGGAGCAAGCGATCCAAGAGAGTATGGCCGGCCTGAAATCCGACCTTAACCAAGCTGAGGCTGCCGCCGCTTTGGCCGCCGCGCTGGCTAAGCAAGGGATGGGGCTGGCGGAGCAGATGGCTGCCTCCGGGCTCGCGGTATCCGATACGTGGAGCATGGGTGGAATCGCCGAGCAGTGGGCCGGCGAAGCTATGCTGGCCGGCGGGGAACCGGGAAGCGGGGCATCCGGCGAAGGCGGAGCTGGCGGAAGTTCGGGACAGGGTCAAGGTCAAGGTCAGGGCAGTGGCCAGGGTAGTGGCCAGGGTAGTGGTCAGGGCTCTGGCTCTGGAAGAGGCAGCGGTAACGGAAGCGGCGGCCAGGGCGCTGGACTCGGCAGCGGCGGGCGCGAGCTCGTGACGACGCCGCGTGATCTGAAGGGCAGCGGAAACGTTGAGCGGGACAGCGGCGAAATTCACGGCGGCGGCGGAGACGTGCAAAAGGGCGGCAAATCGCCCGTATTTGACGGCGTGAGCCGGCCCTATGACGAGGTGTACAGCGACTACGCTGCCGAGGCCAAGCGCTCTCTGGAGCGGAGCGAGCTTCCGATAAGCGTGCAGAGCCTGGTGGAGAGCTATTTTACGGAAATAGACCCGGGATATTAGTTGAGGATGAGGAGAAGGGGGACTTATGATGTTGGAAGCAAATGCGCAGGTGGAGTCGTGGAAAAATACGATATCCGGCGTGCGGGAGCAGATTGGAAAAGTGATCGTGGGCCAGGAGGAAATCGTAGAGCAGCTGCTCTGGTGCGTTTTTGCCGGCGGACATGCGCTGCTTGAAGGCATTCCGGGACTCGGAAAGACAATGCTCGTCCGGACGATCGCCGATACGCTCGACCTTTCATTCTCGCGAATTCAGTTTACGCCCGACCTGATGCCGAGCGATATTACCGGAACGAATGTCATTCGCTTCGGCCCGCAGGGCAGCACGGATACCGTCTTTCAGCCCGGGCCCGTATTCAGCAGCATCGTACTTGCGGACGAGATTAACCGGGCTACGCCGAAGACGCAGAGCGCTATGCTTGAGGCGATGCAGGAGCAGACGGTTACCGTCGGCGGAGAGACACACAGGCTGCCGCAGCCGTTTTTTGTGCTGGCGACGCAGAATCCGCTGGAGAACGAAGGGACTTATCCTTTGCCGGAGGCGCAGCTGGATCGCTTCCTGCTGAAGATCCATGTCAGTTACCCCTCGCCTGACGAGTTGAAGGAGATCGTCCGCCGTACGACCTCCAGCAGCCAGCCGACGGCCGACAAGCTGGCCTCGGCCAGCGAGCTGCTGGAAATCAGGCAGGCCGCGAAAGAGGTCCTGCTTGCCGACGATGTGCTGGATTACGGTGTGCGCCTGCTGATGATGACTCATCCGGAGGAGGTCTCGGCGCCGGATTCTGTCCGCAAGTATTTACGCTTCGGATCCGGACCGCGAGGAATCCAGTCCATCGTATCGGTGGCGAAGGTAAGAGCGATCTCCAAAGGAAGGATGCATGTATCCACGGGAGATATTGCAGCGGTTGCCGTTCCTGCGCTGCGCCACCGTCTGTTTCTGAATTTCGAGGGGCAAGCGCTGGGAATTTCCACGGATTCACTGATTGAGGATATTCTGTCCGCGCTTGAGGGGGGAAGAAGATGAGCGAGCCTCTGCTTCCGCCGTCTCTTCTCCCCCGCCTGGAGCGGCTGTCGATTGCGTCCAAGCGCCGGGTGCGCGGAACGATGCAGGGCAAGAGGCGCTCCAGCCGGTTTGGCTCGTCCCTGGAATTTGCCGATTACCGCGAATACGCGCCAGGGGACGACATCCGCCGCTTCGACTGGGGCGTCTATTCGCGGACGGGCCGTCCTTTCGTCCGACAGTATTGGGACGAGCAGGAGCTGCAGGTTAGTCTGTATGTAGACGCATCCGCCTCGATGGATTTTGGGGGCGGCGGGGCGTCCGGCCCGGCGGACGGGCTAACGTCTGATGATAACAAGTCTGACGGGAACCAACCCGGCAGAAATCCAACCGGCCGGAACAAAGCAGACCGGAACAAGCTGATATATGCGAAGCGGCTTGCCGCTTCGGTTGGCTATATGGCGCTAGCGTCATATGACCGCGTGCAGGCAGCCGTTTTCGACTCGGAGGTAGATAGGCAGCTGCCGCCTGTACGCGGGAAAGCCTCGGCCGCCCGGTTGTTTTCGTTTCTGCAATCGGCAGAGCCCGGCGGCGAGGGCCGGTTGTCCCAGGCGCTGCGTCAGCCCAAAGCGCTTCCGAAGCAGCCGGGAATGACCTGGATTTTTTCTGATTTCTGGCTGGACGGGGGCATAGATGAGCTGGCTGAGGCTTTGTCTTATTACCTTGCTGCGGGGCAGGAAATCGTCCTGGTTCACGTATTATCGCCGGAGGAAATCTCGCCTGCCTTAAGCGGAGATTTGCGGCTGGTGGACAGCGAGCTTGGGACGGGCAAGGAAATAGCCCTGACCGGAAAGGTGCTGGAGGAATACAGACGAACGCTGCAGGCATATCAAGCGGATATTGCGCGATTCTGCAGCGAGCGGGCTATTTTTTATATACAGATGAACACGGGTGTTCCGCTAGAGACAGGGATCTTCGAAACGCTGCGCGGAGCTGGGGTGCTCGGTTAGCAATATGCGAGACTTAGGCAACAAGAAGGAGGTGAAGGGATGGGAATTGCCTCTTGGTCCGGACTGTGGTTCGCTTTAGCGATCCCGTTGATCATACTGATGTATCTGTTTAAGCGGAAGTATGTGGATACGCTGGTTCCCAGCCATATGCTGTGGAATCGCGTGCTGCGCAATATCGAGGCCAACCGTCCATGGCAAAAGCTGCAAAACCGGCTGCTGCTGTGGCTGCAGCTTCTGGCCGCGGCGCTGCTTGTGCTTGCCCTGATGACGCCATTCATTTGGGTCAAAGGCGGCCTGTCGGGACATACGGTCATTGTCGTCGATGCTTCGGCGAGTATGAGCGGGCAGCGGAAAGGGGAACCGGGAAAGGATACTCCTTCTTCCTCTACGGCGCTGGATCGTCTCAAGATAAAGGTTCATGAATATATCGACTCGATGGGTGCGGATGGCGAGGTTACCTTGCTCAAGCTGGGGACGGAGCCGGAAGTGCTGCTCACTCGCGAGACAGATCAGAAGGCTATCCGTGATCAGGTAGACAAGCTGGAGGCCAAGTTCGGCAAAGCCGCCTACCGGGAAACGATGTCGCTTGCCGCGGCTATGACTCAGGATGATCCCGATGCGAGCGTGCTCGTATTTACCGATGAACAGTGGAGCGAGCGGGCGGACGATATATTGTTTGCTGCTCCGGTGGAGATTGTATCCCTGAAAGGTGAAGGAACAAGCAATGCTGCGGTAGAGCAGTTTGGGATAAAAAATGACGGTGATCACAGCACTGGAGTGGCGGTTATTCGGAATTACGGCGCAAGGCCGTTTGAAACCGGCTTGAATCTGTTTGGGGACGGCCAGCTTCTGGCTTCAAAATCCGTGAAGGTGGAGAGTGGCAAAGCCGTGACCGTTACCTTCGATGAGCTCCCCGCCTCGGACGTTTATAAAATAAAACTGGAGCGGGACGACGATTATGCGGCGGATAACGAGGCTTATGCTTTTCGTGAGAAAGGCGGAGCTCCCCATGTGCTGCTTATATCAGAGGGAAATCTATTCCTGGAAAAAGCGCTCCAGCTGTCCGGCGCGAGGGTGACCCGCATGGAGCCGGGGACAAGTGCGCCCTCAAACGAACCGGATAGCGAAGGAGATAAGGGACCAGCTCTTCCCAAGGATAAGCCGGATATGATCATTATCGATGGCATAACTCCGGCCTATCTGAAGACCGGCGAGTGGAGCCGCCTGATTCAGGAGACGCCTTCCTGGACACTAGGGGGAGATGGCGGGAAGATACAGCCGGACAGCGGAAGAACAACCGTCGCCAATCATCCGGTAACCCGCTATATATCGCTGAATGATCCGCCGGCTGCAGCCGTTCTGGCAGGAGACATGCCTTCATGGGGCAAACCGCTCATGGAAATCGGTTCTACGCCGGCGGCCTATGCCGGCACGGAGAACGGGGTTAACCGGCTGGTCTTTCTATTCGCGTTAAGCGACGGCGATTTGCCGCTTCGTCCGGAGTTCCCGGTCATGGTCAATAACGCCGTCCAGTGGCTGCAGGCGGGCAGAACGACAGGGCTCGGCCGCATGGTTGCCGGCGCGGAGCTGGAGATGCCGTTCAACGTTGAAGCAGCGCAGGCCTCGTGGGTGGCTGCGGACGGTTATGCTGTGGACGCAGGCGCTGCTCCAATTCCGGCTGCCGCTAAAGACCACAGCTTGGCAGCGGTACAAACCGTACCGCCGCTTCCTGGCTTATGGCGCTTTGAGATGAAAGGCGCGGATGGCAGCGTATTGCCCGGATATAATCTCGAGGTGATTGCCCATCCGTCCGAATCGGCAATCGGGCAGGTTAAGCCGCTTGGTTTTGGCGGCGGCGGTGTAGGCGCGTCTGCAGGAGGGGCCGCAGGGAATGGCACAGGGAACAGCACAGGCGCAGGCCAGTCTTCGGGCGGTGTAGGCCCTAATCCTGAGCGAAGTGCCAAGCATTCTCTTACGTATTTGGCCGCATTGCTGGCGCTGATCGTCATTATCGCAGAATGGGGGGTGTACCAGCGTGGGCGTTCAATTTAATCATCCGTGGGTATTGCTGCTGCTGATTTTGGCCGCTGCTGGTGCATTTTACGCGTACCGTTCGGATTTCCGCCTGCATGGCGGGAGGAAGAAATGGGCCGTCGGCCTGCGGGCGGCGATCGTTATTTTGCTGATATTGGCCCTGGCCGGTTTTCAGACCTTTACATTGGTTAAAAATAAGGAAGTCGTGTTTCTGATCGACCGTTCCGCCAGCATGGAGGATACGGATACCGCATTGGCCTGGGCCGTGCAGGCAGCGGGGGCCAAAGGGGAGCAGGACAGCATTGCCGTCGTATCAGCCGGGCTGGATGGCGCCATCGAGAAGAATCTCGATCCCCTGCCGCTGTCTAATGGCGGAGCCCGGGCCGAGGTGAATGCGGCTTTTACCAATCTGGAGAAGGGGCTTCAACTGGCCGGCAGTCTGTTCGGGGGCCAAGGGAACCAGCGGATCGTCGTCATCTCGGACGGCGAAGAAAATGTAGGAGATGCCCTCTCCGCAGCAAGAATGCTGAAGGAGAGAGGGATTGCTGTCGACGTGCTCCAGGCCCCGTCTAAAGAGCGGAAGGATGTCGCCGTCGAATCGCTGCATCTTCCGGAGAAGCTGTATAGAGCGGAGTCTTTTACGTTCGAGGTAGCGCTACGCAGTACTTTTTCCGGCAGCGGAGAGCTTCGCTTGTATGAGGATAACCGGGAGATCGGGCGCAAAACGGTTGCGCTGGAGCGGGGGGAGAACCGCTTCGCCCTGCAAGGCCTGGCCAAGGAACCGGGGCTTCATCGCTACAAGGCGGAAATATTCATAGACGGGGATGAGCAGGCGGCGAACAATGAAAGTTATGCGTTTACCCGCGTCACCGGCAGCCCGAAGGTGCTGATCGTGGAAGGCAAGCCGGGAACGTCCTCCAATCTGGAGAACGCGCTGAAATCAGGATTAATTCAATATGCAGTCATCGACCCCGGCATGCTTCCGGTGGAGTTGGCGAAATATGCCGGCTATGACAGCATTATTTTCAATAATGTGTCCGGCGAACAGGTTGGCGGCAAGCAGATGGAGCTTATCGAGCAGGCGGTACGTTCCTACGGCATCGGTTTTATGATGGTCGGCGGAGAAGAGAGCTTCGGCATGGGCGGATATTTCAAGACGCCGATCGAGAAGCTGCTGCCGGTATCGATGGAGCTGCAGGGCAAGCGGGAAATTCCGTCTCTGGGGCTGATTCTCGTCATAGACCGTTCGGGCAGCATGGAAGGAGACAACATCAGGCTGGCCAAGGAATCGGCGATGCGGACGGTGGAGATGCTGCGCTCCAAGGACACGGTTGGGGTTGTCGCATTTGACGACAGGCCGTGGTGGGTCGTAGAGCCGACGAAGCTCGGCGACCAGAAAGACGATGTTATTGCCAAAATCAACAGCATTCCGAGCGCGGGCGGGACGGATATCTACCCTGCCGTAGCGGAGGCGACGGATAAACTGCTGGGCATTGAGGCCCAGCGCAAGCATATCATCCTGCTCACGGATGGACAGTCGGCGGTCAATTCGGGTTATACTGAGCTGCTAAACACGATGAATGACAACCATATGACGATGTCGACCGTGGCTGTCGGCGACGGCGCGGACACACAGCTGCTGGAATCGCTCGCCCGAGGGGCCAAGGGGCGTTATTATTTCGTTAAAGACGCAACGACGCTGCCTACGATATTCAGCCGGGAAGCGGCCGTGATCGCCAGAACCTATATTGTGGACAAACCTTTTGTTCCGGCGATTGTGCAGCCTGGAGACTGGCGCGAATCGTTATCCGGCGGGCTGCCGACCATCTACGGTTATGTAGCCGCATCGGCCAAATCGACGGCGCAGACGGTGCTGGCGAGCCCGGAACCCGACCCGCTGCTCGCCCGTTGGCAATACGGTTCTGGACGAACCGTGGCCTGGACGAGCGATTTGACGGGAAAATGGTCGCGTGATTGGGTGAGTTGGCCGGGCTTCCCGGATGCGTTTGCGGATATGGTGAAATGGACTTTCCCCCAATTTTCGGCTGCTCCATTTGAAGTGAGCACGACGGTGAAGGGGAATGAGGTTTATTTTGAAGTGGCTGCATCGGAAGGCGTAGTACCGCCCGATGAGCTGGAAGCGGTCATTTCCGGCGAGGATCTGAATGATGCTGCCGTGCCGCTCATCCAGACATCACCCGGAATCTACAGCGGAGTGACGGTAGTAAGGGAGCCGGGCTCCTTTCTGCTTCATTTGCAGGGCAAGCGCGGGGATGAAGTCGTGGAAGGCGGGGGAACGGGCACAGGGTTCGTAATTCCCTATTCTCCGGAGTACCGGATCGTGACAGAGGACGCCGGGGAGCAGCTGGCCAAGCTGGCCGATTTAACGGGCGGACGCGTGCTGGCTTGGGAGGAGCCGGGCGCGGCGTTCGACTTCCCGGTGCAGCCGCACAAGTCGCTGCTCAGCTGGGAGCGCGCGCTGCTCATCGCCGCGCTGCTGCTCTGGCTCGCCGACATCGCCGTGCGCCGTCTGGCGCTGCCCTGGGGCCGCATGGCGGAGCGGCTTGCTGCCGCCGCCATGCCCTGGCGCCGCCGCGGCGGTACGCCTGCAGCGGCAGAAGCCGGCGCCGCCCCTGCGGGAGCGGACGCCGGGCTGGCCCGGCTGGCCGCGCGCAAGGCGCGAACGGCCAGCTTCTACGGCGCAGAGGGCGGGGGCGATAGTATCGCCCCCGGGGAGCCTGCGCCGCATAGGGCCCGTCCGCCTGCTGGCGGGACGGGCGGAGAGCCCGCGGGGCCAGCGCCGCGGGCCAGGCCGGCTTCCCCTCCGCAGGAGGAAGCCGGAGGCACGGGGCCCGGCGCAGCCGAGGCGCCGGGCGAGGGCACGCTTGGCCGGCTGCTGGAGGCCAAGCGGCGGGGGCGGCGCTAGCCGCATTTTCTTCATATTCCCGGGAAATGCATAAAAAAGTCATCATCCAGGGCAGGGTATGACAAAAAGGGATATGGAAAGGTGCTTAACAACGTGTTACAATATATAAAGTCAAAATGATTTTTTCAAAGTGATTGTTTTGTAAACAAAACGTATTTCTTCATTACTAAGGAGGAAGCTAGAATGCCACTTTCAGACAACAAGGTCATCGAAAATTTGTCGATCACTACGATTCGTACTCTTGCCATAGATGCGATCGAGAAAGCTAAGTCGGGCCACCCGGGCATGCCGATGGGGGCAGCGCCAATGGGTTACCAGCTGTTCGCCAAAACGATGACGCACAACCCTGACCAACCAACCTGGATCAACCGCGACCGCTTCGTTTTGTCCGCCGGACACGGCTCCATGCTGCTCTACAGCCTGCTGCACCTGAGCGGTTATGATCTTTCTCTTGACGACCTCAAGCAATTCCGCCAATGGGGCAGTAAAACGCCGGGTCACCCTGAATTCGGACATACCGCAGGGGTAGATGCGACGACAGGTCCGCTTGGACAAGGTATTGCGATGGCCGTGGGTATGGCTCTGGCCGAAACTCAATTGGCGGCTACTTACAACAAGGGCGATTACAAAATCATCGACCACTATACTTACGGTATTTGCGGCGACGGAGACCTGATGGAAGGCGTAGCTAGTGAAGCGGCTTCTCTCGCAGGCCATCTGAAGCTTGGCAAGCTGATCTTCCTGTACGACTCCAACGACATTACGCTGGACGGCAAATTGAACCTGAGCTTCTCCGAGAATGTAAGACAGCGTTTTGACGCATACGGCTGGCAAACGCTGCTTGTAGAAGACGGCAATGATTTGGATGCGATCGAAAAAGCTATCGCTGAGGCCAAAGCGGATACCGAGCGTCCTACACTGATCGAAGTGAAGACGGTTATCGGTTACGGCAGCCCGAACAAGCAAGGTAAAGGCGGATCCGGCGGAACGCACGGTTCACCGCTCGGCGCGGATGAAGCGAAGCTGACGAAAGAATATTACAAATGGGTATATGAAGAGGACTTCTACGTTCCTGAAGAAGTGCGCGAGCATTTTGCAAAAGTTAAAGAACAAGGCATTGCTGCAAATAAAGCCTGGGATGAGCTTTTTGCGAAATACAAAGCAGAATACCCAGAGCTGGCAGCTCAATTCGAGCTTGCTATTGCGGGCGATCTTCCAGAGGGCTGGGATGCTGATCTTCCTAAATACAGTGCAGAGGACAAACCGGTATCGACGCGCGTGGCGTCCGGTAATGCGCTTAACGGCTTGACTGGCGGCGTTCCTCAACTTCTTGGCGGATCCGCTGACCTTGAAAGCTCGACGATGACTCACCTGAAAGGATTGCCGCTCTACACACCTGAATCGCGTGAAGGCCGCAACCTGTATTTTGGTGTTCGCGAGTTTGCCATGGCTGCTGCGATGAACGGTATTGCGCTGCATAGCGGCCTTAAAGTATTCGGCGGTACGTTCTTCGTCTTTACAGACTACTTGCGTCCGGCAGTACGGTTGTCTGCGTTGATGGGGCTTCCGGTTACTTATGTTCTTACGCATGACAGTATCGCAGTCGGCGAAGACGGACCTACGCATGAACCGATTGAACAGCTTGCTTCCCTGCGCATCATTCCTAACCTGACGGTGATTCGTCCGGCTGATGCCAACGAGACATCTGCGGCTTGGGCTTATGCGGTAGAGAACAAAGGCAATCCGGTAGCGCTGGTACTGACTCGTCAAAACTTGCCTGTGCTCGAAGGTACGGCCGAGAAAGCCCGCGAAGGTGTACAACGCGGCGGATACGTTGTATCTGAAGCGAAGGACGGCAAACCGGTTGCTCAGCTGATTGCTTCTGGTTCTGAGGTGCAATTGGCGGTTAAAGCACAAGCGGCGCTTGCTGAGGAAGGCATCCATGTTCGCGTTGTCAGCCTGTCCAGCTGGGATCTGTTCGACAAGCAGGATCAAACGTACAAAGATTCTGTTATTCTCCCAGACGTTAAAGCACGCGTAGCTATTGAAATGGCACATCCGTTCGGATGGGAGCGTTACGTTGGCGAGAAAGGCTCTATTATGGGCATTAGCACGTTCGGCGCATCTGCACCTGGCGACAAAGTCATTGCAGAGTACGGCTTTACGGTCGAGAACGTTGTGAAGCATGTAAAAGAGCAGTTGAAATAGACTAGATGAGCATGAAAAAGGCAGGCACCGTGCGGACGCAAGGGGCCTGTCTTTTGTTCATCGTTAGTACGGGTGAAGACGTCGGGTTGCCGCCATCATGCGGTGTTGTGTTCTGCGTCCTGTCGCACGAGAACTTCTGTTGTACGCGAGTAATTCGGCGATGATTCCAAATCTGTGATCAGAAGATCAACGCGCCAAACGAGCGGAATTTCAGGACAGGGAATGCGCACAGAATGGGCACATGGGAGCTTAACGGAACTAGGTTCCGCTATTTAACTAAAATAGTGGAAAATGTGAAGCTAACGGATGCAGGAAACGTTATTAGTTAGATTTCAGACGAATAGAGGCAGTTCTACCTAGGATAGCGCCTCCTGAAACCGTTAGATGCTAGAACGCGTCTAAAAGTTACAAATAACGCATCTCATATCCGTTAGAGTGCTATGCTGCTCGGCACTGGCTAGAACCACAAACCCAAGGGCACAGCTGCCTCTTGGCCAGGTGGGCTTAGCGCATCTGCAAGCAGTCTTGCCTCAGTCTCTGCCAATATCCTGGTGCTTCTGTCGGCAGCCCTGCCTCAGTCCCTGCCAAGTTCCCGGCACTTTCGCAGCAACCTGCGTCTCAGTCTCTGCCAACATCCTGGTGCTTCTGTCGGCAGCCCTGCCTCAGTCTCTGCCAGGTTCCCGACACTTTCGCAGCAACCTGCGTCTCAGGCACCGCCAACATCCTAGTGCTTCCACCAGTAGCCTGCGCCCTGGGTAGGCTCCATCCCGGGGCATCCGATGGTCCACCAAGCTCGGCCCAACCGGGCTTCCCGTATTGACGAGCACGGCAGCACAACCGGCTCAACTGGCCCTGTGCTCCCGCCAGCAGCCCACGCCCTGGGTAGGCTCCATCCCGGGGTATCCGATGGTCCACCAGGCTCGGCTCAACCCGGCTTGCCGTATCGACCAGCCCGGCCAGAACAGCCAGCACTACCAGCTCAACCGGCACGACAGAGTCGACCGGCCCTTTGCCTTAGACCCGTGCCAGTCTTGGCCAAGCAGGCCGGACCCAGCCCCGGCCCAACCGGATTTCCCGTATTGGTCAGGGTACGGTCAACACGGCCACCGACCGGCTACAGCTTGCTGCCGCCGATCGTCTGGCCGATCCAGGCCTCGTACAGCTTAACGACGGAGGAGAGATCCTCGTCGCCGTAGCCTTCGGTCTGGCCGGCCTGGAACATGCTTTTGGCCATGTTCAGCATGGGGGCGGGGATGCCAGCGCCGTCCGTCAGTGAGGAAGCAAGCTTCAAATCCTTGAGCATCAGGGAGAGGGAGAACTGGTTGGTGAAGTCTTGCTCGATAATTTTGCGTCCCTTCAGCTCGGCTTGCTTGCTGCCGGCTGAGCCGTTTTGGACGAGCTCCAGGAAGAGGTCGGCAGGCAGCCCGGATTTGGCGGCGATGGCGAAGCCTTCAGCTAGGGCGAGGTTGTTGATGCCGACGATCGTGTTGTGCGCCAGCTTGGCGACGGCTCCGCTGCCGTTTGGTCCCATGTGAAGTATTTTCTGGCCCATCGTTTCAAAGATGTCCCGCTGTTCGGCCAGCGCTTCGGCTGATCCGCCGATCATGAATACGAGCGTCCCAGCATGAGCGGCCGGAGAACTGCCGGTAACGGGGGCATCGAGGAACTGTCCGCCGAGCCGGGCAATATCGCCGGCTAATCTATGAACAAGCGACGGAGAGATCGTGCTGCAGTCAATCACGGTGCTGCCGGGGCGCAGTCCCTGCAGCAGACCCTCATCGCCATCGTAAACGGCGCTAATCGAGGCATCGTCGCTGACCATCGTAATTACGGTATCGGCAGCCTGCGCCGCTTCCTTCGCAGTGGCTGCGAGAACCGCTCCTTGCTCGACGAGCGGCTGAGCCTTTTCCGCTGTGCGGTTGAACACGGTAACCTCGTAGCCTTGTTTAAGTAAGTTTGCGGCCATGGGAGCACCCATTGTGCCAAGGCCGATAAATCCGATTTTTTTCATTGCAATCACCTTCCATAAGGAATTGAACAGCATTTAATTATTTTATCACGACTATTGGAATACTGCATATTGTGCCTTGTCTTCACTCGGAATTTACAGTATCCTAGGTGTAAGTTTAATTGTGGATAGGGCAGTAGATAGAAACAATATTGTGTAGACGGAGGAATGAAATACCATGTCTAAAAAAGTCACTTTTGATTACAGCAAAGCTCTCCAGTTCGTAGGTCAGCATGAGATAGATTACTTGACGGAGTCGGTGCGTCTGGCTCATGAACAGTTACATAACGGCACGGGGGCCGGTTCGGACTATCTCGGCTGGATCAATCTGCCGACAGAGTATGATAAGGAAGAATTTAGCCGTATCCAGAAGGCTGCTGCCAAAATTCAAAGCGATTCCGACGTTCTGATTGTCATCGGGATCGGCGGCTCCTACCTTGGCGCGCGTGCAGCGATTGAATCGTTGTCGCACTCCTTCTACAATTTGCTTCCGAAAGACAAACGCAAAACTCCGGAAATTTATTTTGCCGGCAACAATATCAGCTCCACTTATGTAAATCATTTGCTTGACCTCATCGAAGGCAAGGATTTCTCGGTTAACGTTATCTCCAAATCCGGCACGACGACGGAACCCGCGATCGCGTTCCGCATTTTCCGCGCCGCCCTTGAGAAGAAATACGGTAAAGAAGAAGCGCGCAAGCGCATTTACGCTACTACTGACCGTGAGAAAGGCGCTCTTAAGAAGCTGGCAACGGAAGAGGGCTACGAGAGCTTCGTCATTCCGGACGATGTAGGCGGACGTTATTCCGTACTTACGGCAGTTGGTCTTCTGCCAATCGCAGCGGCAGGCATCAACATCGAGGAAATGATGCAAGGCGCTGCAGAGGCTGCCAAGGAATTCAGCAACCCTAACCTGGCCGAGAACGCCAGCTATCAATATGCGGCAGTGCGCAACGCCCTGTACCGCAAAGGCAAAGTAACAGAAATTCTTGTGAATTACGAGCCATCCCTGCACTACGTGTCCGAATGGTGGAAGCAGCTGTTCGGCGAAAGCGAAGGCAAAGACTACAAAGGAATTTACCCGGCATCGGTAGACTTCAGTACAGACCTTCACTCGATGGGACAGTTTATTCAAGAGGGGAACCGGAACATTTTCGAGACGGTAATCCAAGTGACCGAAGTACCTAGCCATATCACGATTGAATCCGATCCTGCCGATCTGGACGGACTGAACTTCCTTGCCGGCAAGACGCTGGATTTCGTGAACAAGAAGGCTTTCCAAGGTACGCTGCTCGCTCATACGGACGGACAAGTGCCTAACCTGATCGTTAACGTACCTGATTTGACGCCGTATTCTTTCGGCTATCTCGTATATTTCTTTGAAAAAGCTTGTGGCATCAGCGGCTACTTGCTCGGAGTAAATCCGTTTGACCAGCCGGGTGTTGAAGCCTACAAGAAAAATATGTTTGCATTGCTCGGCAAACCGGGCTTTGAGAAAGAAAAAGCAGAACTGGAAGCAAGATTGTCCGAATAGCATTTTGAAGCAGTTTTCAATAGGACAAGGGACAACATCGTTTCAACCAGAAGATATTAGCGCCAGGGAAGCAGTTCGCCGGAGTATGCCGGTTGAGCTGCTTCTTGGCACATTCTATAAGGATGATCAACTATGCTAGAGCGTTATAAGACGGTTCGCAGAGCCGGAGAAAAGGAAATCGTGATCAAGAAGTCGCGTTTTATCGGGCAGATCAAGCCGGTAGAAAGCGAAGCCGAAGCGATTGCGTTTATTGAAGAAATTAAGAAGAAGCACTGGAATGCCACCCACAACTGTTCCGCCTACATGATTGGGGAACGGGACGAAATCCAGAAGCAGTCGGATGACGGAGAGCCGAGCGGGACGGCGGGCAAACCGATTCTGGAAGTGATTAAGCAGCAGGGTCTCAAAAATGTAGCGATCGTCGTAACAAGATATTTCGGCGGCATCATGCTTGGGGCAGGCGGTTTGATCCGGGCTTACACCGATGGTGCGGTTGCGGCAACCGAGGCAGGAGAGGTCATTACCCGTGTGCTTCATCGCGAAGTATTTGCCGAGCTTGATTATACCTGGCTGGGCAAGGTCGAGAATGAGCTGAGAAACCGGGAAATCCGGACGGGAGAGACTGCTTTTGCGGATAACGTTACATTGTTATGTCTGCCGCTGGAGAGCGAAGCTGAAGCTTTTAAGGCTTGGCTGGTCGATTTGACACAAGGACAGGTCGTATTGAAGGAAGGTAACCGGGTTTACTTTATTGAAGGGGAATAACGCCTATGGCAAGAAGAGCAGTAGAGCAGGAATTGTCGAGGGAAAGAATAATGGATGCGGCCAGGCATTTGTTTATCACCAAAGGATACCGGGGGATATCGATGAGAAGCATCGGGCAGCATTTAGGCTATAGTCACGGCTCTCTTTATTACCATTTTAAAGAGAAGGCGGAGCTGTTTTACGCCATCGTGGTGCAGGATTTTAACCATCTGATCCAGCTGTGCAGCCATGTCCCGAAATCACCGCCGGTCGAAGGGCTGACCAAAATTGAACAGTTGATGCTGGAGTTCATTAAGTTCGGCCTGGAGCATCCGCATCAATATGAAATTATGTTCATGCTTCGGGATGAAGAAATATTGGCCTATTGTCGCAGCGAGCAGGCAAAGTGTTTCGATATATTCGAATCGATCGTCAGAAAGTTTCTGAAGGAAGAGAGACATCCGATGGAAAACAATCAAGCATTTCCGCTTAGTATGTTTTTGGGAATCCATGGGTTCATATCGTTCTATATTCAAGATCGGTTGACGTTCGAAGAAATTAGGCCTGCTGCCATTGCTCATGTCAAAATGCTCAGCCAGAGCAATTACCGATTGACGTCATAGGACGTTTTTGTTTTCAGGTTACGCTTTAATCATTTACATTGTCATAGCTGTACTCCTTTATTACGTTACTTTAATAACGTAATAAACTTCCAATTTGTTAATTCACTATTAAATCGCTATCATGGATTGGTTCGTGACATGCTTCCGAAGGAGTCATCATCTTTAACATGCATAAACAATAAATAAAGAAGTAAGGTATGAGGATACCCTACTTCTTTATTGTTTTATATGAACATATTATTAGTTCACTTCCACCCATTTCTGGTGCAGCGGATGATAGAATTTGCCTTGGCCTTCTGTAATTCCTTCACTGGTGTATGCAGTTATGCTTACTTTGTCCCAATCGATATGATCTGTCGTCAGTGCGGCCTCCACATGCGGGATCGAAGCGCCTGCGCGAACTAGCATAACGATCGGAATTTGGCCCGCTTGGATCGTTAACCATTGCTGCCCTTCATAGACGGCCCCGGTCTGGTAATCGACCCATTGCCCTTGCGGCAAGTAGATGATGCGGCGGTCTGTCTCTTCGAACAATGGCGCGACGAGAATATCGGAGCCAAAGAAATATTGATCCTCGATCATCCAGCAGGTCGGGTCCTCCGGAAATTCCAGGAACATCGCTCTGAGCAGCGGATGACCAGCCTGAGAGCTTAAATAGGCTTGCGTATAAATATATGGCATGAGCTTGTACTTCATTTCAGCAGCGGCACGAAAATCGTCCATAAACGAAGCGCTGTAAGCCCAAGGCTCCTTCGGTGGAGCACCGTGGCAGCGGCTGTGGGAGGTCAGCATGCCAAAAGGCATCCAGCGGCGGTAAAGCGCCTCCGGGCTCTCCTTCACGAATCCGCCGATATCATGGCTCCAATAAGTGAAGCCGCTCAAACCGATCGAGAGCGCTGCTCTCAAGCAAGCCAGCATAGCGGAATCAGTATTCTCCGTATCGCCGCCCCAATGGATCGGATAGCGCTGGCTGCCGGCCCAGGCGCTGCGCGCCCAAATGATATGTTCACCATTAACGCGTTCGGTCACATCAGCAACGGCTTTGTTGTAGCGGAGCGGGTACAAATTATGCTCTAACCGGCCGCTTTGGCCAGAATGGAATCGTCCAAAAATTGGCGCGCCTTCTCCGAAATCCGCTTTAATGGCGCTTACGCCCATTTTGAGCAATTCGGCGATTTTTTCCTGGTACCAGGCTACAGTCTCCGGATTGCTGAAGTCGAGAATCGCATCCTCGGTAGGCAGGTTTCCGTCAGGATCGGTGACGACAAGCCCCCTATCGATCAGCTCCTGGAAGTAGCGGTTCGTCGGCGTAAAATACGGAATTTGCCATAGGCTGACGCGAAGTCCCTGTTTGCGCAAGTCTTCAATCATTTTCCGCGGATCGTCGAACCGGGTATGGGAAAATTCGTAATCACAGCGCCAGTCCTCTTCAAACCATCCTGTATCGAGGTGAATAACATCGCATGGAATCTGATGCTCCTGGAGCTTCTGCGCAACTTCCCGGGTCTGTTCCTCCGAATCATACGTAATCCGGCTCATCCACAGGCCAAAAGACCATAGTGGGGGTACCGGGCTTTTACCGGTCAATGCCGTATATTCGCTTAGGACTTCCTTCGGATCGCCGAAGAAGAAGAAGAGATCCATACTGTCATCATCCATATAAATCGTATTGGCCGCATCGTACTCTTTGCCGATATCGAGCGTGATTGGCGCAGTGGAATGGATGAACATCCCGTATTGCCTGCTGCTCAGGAAAAATGGAATCGGTTTATACATATCGCCGGTCTGCACGCTTAGCGAATCGCGGGTCCACAGGTCGATGCGCTGTCCGCGTTTGTTGAGACCGGTAAAGGACTCGCCGGTGCCATAAATTTTCTCGCCTGGCGAGAGGCTGAAGGTAGCTGCGATTTTATGGGACATATCTTGAATCGAACGGGCAAATGAGAATGGGACAGGGTACATATTCTGCAAGCTGAAGGTATCCTGATGATGCCAGGTTTGTGTCAGCACTTTACCGTTCGCGTCTTTAAAAGTCAGGTGGAAAGGATGGAGGCCAAGCTCGACCTTTCCAAATTGGCTCTCCCATACATAGCCATTATCGGTCTTTGTTGCCGATGTCCACGTTGTATCCTCGCTGATTTCTCCTGAAATCATGAGAGAAGGCTGCTCTTTAGCAACTTTTCTCCGAGTTTGTATCCGAATACGCGCTGTTCTTGGTGTAACAAAAGAAATATCAAAAGGCATTTCAGGGGATTCCGGGTATTCTACGGGGAACTCCCACGACTGGGTTGGTTCAATAAAGAAATCGTATTGGTTGAACGCAAGTCTCGGCTTGCGGGTAGAGCGAAGCCATTTGATGCGGCCGCTTCTCGATTGCGGATCGAAGTCTGTGACATGATCCCCCATAAAGTTCAATGTATCCGATTGATGAAAGGGAATGCTAACGTCGATTGCTTCATTAAGTCTGCTAGTTTGATAATGCTTCATGGATTTCCCCACCTATATCTATATTATTTTACCGCTCCGCTAGTAAGCCCGCTAATGATGTAACGCTGCAACAGAATGAACATGGCAAGTACGGGAAGGACAGTTATGGTAGCAAAGGACAGCAGATTGTTCCACTGAATGCCGTATTTGCCCATAGAATTGTAGACTCCTGCCGTTAATGGCCACATATCGGAATTACTAATAAAGGTCATGCTGTAAATCAGATCTCCCCAGGCGAAAAGGAACGAGAACGTTGCCGATACAATAATTCCTGGATAAGAGATCGGAATCATGATTCTCAGGAATGCGGTGAACCGGTTGCAGCCATCGATCATCGCCGCATCCTCCAGCTCCTTCGGTGCATTCAGGAAGTAGGTTCTAAGTATGAGCACCGAGAAAGGGATCCCTAACGTTGCCGTTGCGAGAATAGGCGCTGCCAAGCTATTGAGCAGAGCCAGCTTCTTGAATAAAATGAACATTGGCGTAAGAACGACGGTTACCGGCAGCATTTGCGTGACAAGGAAGAATAGGATCATCCACTTTTTGCCGGGAACCGGGTATCTAGCCAATCCGTAGGAAGCAGGGATGGCCAGTATAACGACGATAGCCATCGAGCTTAGAGCAACGATTAGACTGTTAATAAAGCTTCTTCCGAGAGCGCCGCCAAGCTGCGAGGTGTAGCCCTCCACATACCATTCATTGGGAAAAAGTGTCGGCGGCATCTGGAAAATTTCGCCCTGTACTTTGAACGAGCTGACGACCATCCAATAGATTGGGAAGAGGATTGCGCCTACAATGACAATTCCAACTATATTTAACAAAAGTTCTTTTGATCTTGGCATTTTACATCACCTCATCGCTGCGAACCATGCGCAAGTAAATCAGACTGACTATGAAGAGAATGAAGAAGAGAATGTTGGAGGCCGCTGCGCCCTGAGAGAAATTGAATTGGTCAAAGGACAGCTTGTATGCCAAGGTCGACAGTACTTCGGTTGCATTTACCGGTCCGCCGGCGGTCATGACAAAGATCAGATCGAACACTTTAAATGTAAAGATGAAGCCCATCATAATGACGATCATAATGACCGGACGAAGCATCGGTAGAGTCATGTAGACGAATTGCTTGAATTTATTCGCTCCGTCGATCGACGCCGCTTCATAAATATCGTCGGGAAGCGAAGATAGCCCGGTAGACAGCAGCATCATGTTAAATGGCGCTCCCACCCATACGTTGGCGATAATGACGCTCCACATTGCAAGCTCTGGATGCGTCAGCCATTCGATCGGCTGATCCACGAACCCGAACGAGAGCAGGATGTAGTTAATGATCCCGACACTTTGGTTGAACATGAATTTGAACAAGAGGGATGTAATGACGATCGGAACTAGATAGGATACGAGCGTCAAACCTCTTAAAAATCCAGCCAATCGGAATTTCATATTAAAGAACAAGGCGAGTGCAAAACCGATCGTAAATTGCAGGAAAATGCTCCAAAACGTGAAGAAAAAAGTATTTTTAAACGCGATATGAAATGAATCCAAGCCGATCACTTTACGGTAGTTTTCAAGGCCCGCAAACGCGACATCCGGGTTGTTCAGCGTCATCAGATCCAAATGCTGAAAGCTGATTTTGATGTTGTAGAAAAGCGGATAGCCGATTAACACAAGCATGAAAATAAGCGCTGGAACGACATATGCCAGACTGATCAGCAGATTTCTTTTGTTTATTTCCACAAGAACTGCCCCTTTCAAGGGATTGTCCTTCCCCAGCAGCCTAGATTTAAGACGAAGGGGAAGGAGCATGGAGTCTTTATTGCCTTCTAGTACTACGGATTAATAATGCTATTGATTTTTTGTCCGGCTTCTGCAGCTGCATCGGCTGGGTCCATCGCCATGGAGAACGATTTTTGATATGCCTCCTGGATGACGGAGGAAATTTCCGGCCATTTCGGATGCGGACCGCGTGGCTGCGCGGACTGCATTTGTTCCAGGAATCCGCTCAGATATTTGTCGCTCTTCCAATGATCGGACTTCTCGGCCACGTCTTCACGAGGCGAGAAATAGCCGGTTTGCACAAGGAAAGCTTCGAGATTATCCGCTTCGGACATCCATTTCAAGAAATCCCAGGCGCCATCTACGTTGTTGCCTTTAATAATTCCGATATTCTCGCCGCCAAGTACGGAGGCCTCTTGTTTGTCGATCGGCAGCTTGGCAATGGCAAAATTCATGTTAGGAGCATCAGTTTTTACGCCGGCAATATTCCAAGGGCCATTGATCATCATCGCTAGTTTGCCTGAAGAGAACTGCTTTAGAGTGTCGCTATTGGATAGATTAATGACTTCTTTGCTGACAGAGCCGTCTTTGATGAGATCTGTTAAGAAAGTGAATGCACGGGCAGCTTCGGGAGAGTCGATGCTGTCGTAGTTTGCACCGGTGGACAGCAGCCATGGAAGGAAGTCAAATGCACCTTCCTCGGATTTAACGGCAGCAAATCCAAGCCCGTAACGATCGCCAGTCGTCAATTTTTTAGCGGTTTCGCGAAGCTCGTCCCAAGTTTTAGGCGGCTCGGCGATTCCGGCTTCTTTGAACATATCGGTGTTATAGTAGAGGGCGAGCGTGTTGCTCGTAAACGGAAGGCCATATAGCTTGCCTTCATATTTAGCGGACTCGAAAGGGCCGTCAAGGTATTGGCTTCCCTGACCCCATTCATTGACGCGGTCGGTAAGGTCTTCGAATATTCCGGCAGCAGCGAAGGAAGCGTGGTCAGGATTATCGATGGTTACGATATCCGGTAATTCTTCGCCCATGAGGCCTACGGACAGTCTTTTCTTCATGTCGCCAAATGGCACATATTGCCCAATAACCTGATATTGATCCTGCGAGCTGTTGTATTTTTGAATAGCGTCCTTAATCGCAGTTTCTTCATTTCCGCCGAAATAATACCAGAATGTAACTTGTTTTTTGGCTCCGCCATCACTAGAGCTGTTCTTGTCGGCGTTTGTTTGATTCCCCCCGCATGCGGTAAGCATAATCGAGAAGATCATCATAGCAATGAGGGTAAGCGATGCCTTTTTTTTCATATTTACGAGCCCCTTTGGTTTTTAAATGAGTTGAAATATGATTGGAATGTTTTAGAAATGATGTACGTTAATCATTTTAGCGCAAAAGTAATGCAAGAACGGGAATATCAAAAAATTACAAAAAGAAATTGGCATTTTCGCGCAGGGCGACTTCAAGCTTGCTTAAGTTAAGAGATGGAATGAAATCGGTTGGACGAGTCAAATGATCGAACAACAGTTTGACGGCTGTATAGCCTTGATTATGCGGATCCTGGCAAATCGTTGCCGTAATGATGTCCTTCTGCAAATAATCATGTACTTCCGGGGTCATGTCATGACCGATGAGGGCTACGTCTAGACCCCATTTTTCGATATATTGGGCCATGGCGGCAAGCTGGCCAGTAGCCAAATAAATGCCGTCCACCTCCGAAAGCTGGTCTTTCATTAAGTGTTCCATCGAGACCTCGATATTATTCCGGTCCAGCTTGAGAGGGCCGATCATTTGCACATTGTCGTAATGGCCGATGACCTCGCGAAAGCCCAGGATCTTTTGCTGGAACTGAAACATGTTCTCTGTCTCTAGGATGAAGGCTGTTTTCCCTTTGCGGCCGATAAATTTGCACAGCAATTCCGCAGCTAATTTACCTGCGTCCCGATAATCGCAGCCAACGTAAAATAAGCGCTTACTAATTGGAGAGTCAGTGTTGAATGTGCAGGTGGCAATACCTCTGTTAACAGCTCTGTCAATCAGCTCCGCGATTTCGAAGGAACCGTCGGAGGAAATAGCGATACCATCGTATTTACCGCTGTCCACAACTTCGTTGATCTTTTCGATCTGCTCTTCAATGTTGGTATTCATTGTACGGATGATGTCCACTTGAAGGCCGAAATGAGACAGCTCATCGAGCGCGTTCTTTACGCCGATTTCGATTTGCTCCCAGAAATAAACGGGATATGTTTGGAATATGACGGCTATGGAAATCATTCTATTCCTGGATAAGTAGCTTGCTGACTTGTTTGGTGAATAGTTGAGCTCCTCGACAGCTTGCATGATTCTGTCATAGGTGGCCTTCTTAACATTCCCCCTCTGGTTCAATGCCCGATCGATCGTAGCTACTGATAAACCGAGTTTTTCCGCTAGCGTTTTCACTGTTACTTTGTTGTAAGACTCTTTTGACATGTTCATCACCTTTCACATCCCTGCTCTCGAAATAATCATAAAAGATAACCTGACGAAATGTCAACGTTTTCATCGAAAAAATGATTAACGTTAATCATTCCATTTGTTGGTACATGCCTAAACCCCTTTGACGGTGGGAGATTGCCCATTTTCCCTATAACAAATGTTACGAAATTATTGAAACGTAATGGATTGACGGTAAAGGCAGGGTTTGGTAAAGTATTTTGTAAGATCACAGCTAGAAAATTCGTATGCACCAATCCATGGGTGCTTTTGTTTTAGATATAATGCCGAGTAAGTTCATAAGAATAATATATAAAGTGAGTCGAGTAAAGGATTTAATCGAAAGGATGTGGCCTCCGAATGCATGTGGAAGTAAAAAACTTGGATAAACATTTTGGCAATTTTCATGCCGTCAAAGACGTCAGCTTTGGAATCGAGAAAGGACAGCTGATCGGTCTGCTCGGACCGAGCGGTGGAGGAAAAACTTCCATTTTGCGTATGTTGGCAGGCTTGGAACAGCCTGATTCCGGGGAAATTTTGTTCCATGGACAACAGGTTAACAACCTAGCTCCGCAAGAGCGCGGGATTGGCTTCGTCTTTCAGAGCTATGCCTTGTTCAAGCATATGACGGTCTTTGACAATATCGCATTCGGCCTGCAGGTAAAGAAGGTTCCTAAGGCTGCGATTAAGGAGCGGGTCATGGAACTTGTGGAGCTCACCGGCCTGAAAGGGTTTGAGCAGCGTTATCCGCATCAGCTGTCCGGCGGGCAGCGTCAGCGGGTCGCCTTTGCCCGTGCTTTGGCTCCAGAGCCGCAGCTGCTCCTGCTGGATGAGCCTTTTGCCGCGATTGATGCCAAGATACGACAGGAGCTTCGTTCCTGGCTCCGCGAGCTGATCGAGCGTGTTGGGATTACTTCTATTTTCGTCACGCATGACCAGGATGAGGCCATTGAGGTTGCGGATGAAATTATGATTATCAACCAGGGCCGCCTGGAACAGAAGGGAACGCCTTGGGATATTTATAAAGAGCCGATTACGCCGTTTGTTGCGTCGTTTATCGGGCAGTCCACGCTCGTGGAGAGAGCCTCCGAGTTGAAGGGCTTTGAGGAGGCAGCGGAAGGCCAAGGTATACGGGCATTTGTTCGTCCGGAATACATTGAGGTGGGAACGGAGCAGGAGTTCATCTTGAAGTCCGCAACCGCACCGGGAGTCGTCAAGCATTTGCACTTCCGGGGGAGCGAATGGCTCGTGGAGGTTGAGGTTGGCGGACATAAATTAACGACGTTCCGGTCGCTGGAAAAAGAGACGCTTCATGCCGGACAGGAGGTAAGAGTGCTGGTGCACCGGGCCTATCTGTTTAATGACGAGAAGAGCTGGATTGTGGAGAATCCGCTGAAAGGCGATCCACTGAGCGTAATGATTTAAATGGTAATTATCATATTAGTTACTTCAACAACCGTCCTTGAATTGATAAGGACGGTTGTTTTTTGCTGGAGACGGGAAACTGTACAGCGAATGTATGAAGGGGCTTTTGCCTGGTATTGTCGGGCGGCGGGTTCGTACTTGCGGCACATAGGAGGATGACCGAGGGCTAAGGATATAGCCGCTAGACTGTGTTAAAATGATGTCATATGTGTTCAAACGGATTAAACAGAATTGCACAGAGTCAATATCAATAGACAATCTATCCAAAACATTGTTGTCAACGGGGTGATTAGAGAAGTGAGAAAAGGAGCAGACGGCGAGAAGGCCGGGCGGACGGCGGGTACATTGGATGAGCTAATGGATGACCAATTCAATGAACGACGAGATGTACGATTGAATGAGAGACTGAATAGACGATTGAGAGAGCAGCAGGATAAACAACAGGATGAACAACGGAATGAACAACAGGATGAACAACGGAAGGAACAATGGAATGAACAACAGGATGAACAACGGAAGGAACAATGGAATGAACAACAAGCCGGTTGCTTGACCGAGGCGGCAGGAGATCGATTAATGTTTTGGGGAACGGGAGACGCGATGGGCGTACCCAGGGTATATTGCGATTGCGAAATATGCGATGAAGCGAGACAGCAGGGCATCAATCGGCGGTACCGCTCGTCCGTGCTGCTGGAAGGCAGGGAGGGGTCATTTCTTATTGATTGCGGACCGGATTGGCGTAAGGCGATGGAGCGGAAGGGCCTGCGTTTTATAGAGCATATTGTGGTGACGCATGCTCACTTCGATCATATCGGCGGGCTGCCGGAATGGGCAGATTCCTGTCGCTGGCTGAACCGGCGGGGACAGCTGTATGCGCCGCAGGAAGTAATAAACATGATTGTGCGCCAATATCCTTGGCTGGCGGCACAACTGGATATGCATGCGATTGATCAAGGCTTTGATTTGGCTGGGTGGCATATCGAGGGCTGGAAGGTATTCCACGGCAAAAACGGCTACTCCTACGCCTATCGCCTTTCCAAGCAGGGATACGTCTGGGTCTATTGCTCCGATGCGATCGCGCTATCCGAGGAACAGAAAGAGCCGCTTCGCGGATTGGATTTACTCATTTTAGGAACGAGCTTCTATGAGGAGAAGGCAGAGTTCTCGACCCGCTCTGTATATGACATCAAAGAGGCGCTGGTGCTGCTTCAGGAAGTACAGCCGAAGCGTGCGCTATTTACCCATATGTCCCACGATATCGACCTGCGACGAGACTATGCGCTGCCCGAGGGCGTGGAGCTGGCTTATGCGGGCCAGCTGGTTGAATTAGGGTAGCATCCAGCCCAAATAAATCATGAAGCTCGCATGGTTGTAACTAAGAGAATGCAACCGTCATGAGATGCCAGGCACCGCGTACTGGGAGCTGCAAGGGATAGGTTGATCTTATGCCAAAGTACAGGAATTTTCTCGTATAGAGACTTAAATAGGCGTATTGATGCGAAAAGGTCTCGGCCTCTAACTCGGCCCCTTAATTGAACAGAAGTCTTTCTCTCCAAAAATGAAACTACTGATTTATGATTGTTCCTAGATGGTTAAGACTGGTCAAGATTAGGTAACTAGATGTATTTCATGCAGTTAGTTCGTCCGATTTGGGCGTGTTAGAGGGAACTAACTGCAATACCTGCATTTAGTTTTAAGCTATTTCGGCGAATTCGCTCTATTCAGGTTAACTAACTGCATGTTTTACATTTAGTGCCTGTAATTTTCGATAAAATGGCTTAACTAGATGTATAAAATACATTCCGCTTTTAAATAATCGGTGTTTGCTTTCGAAAACGAAGGGAAAACTCCATATTAAGGTAATGTTGCAGCATCTACTTCAAACGTAAGTTAAAATCCAACAGAACTCTGCAGCTTTGCAGTATTATTGCTTTATTGCCTCCACATTGATCCGTCCCTAGCTTAAATCCAGGTTCAATAATTCAGATTCAAAAATCAGATCCAACAAATAAGAACCTCGCATTCCTATCCATGCGAGGTTCTTTACTGTACCGCTTATCTATGAATGTATCCCGGCAAGCTTTATGCTTCACGATTGAAAATAAACTTATCGATCGCGTGCTTGACCCCATCCTCGTTATTGCTCAGGGTAACGTAATCGGCGATTTGTTTCAGCGCGGGGATGGCGTTGCCCATGGCGACGCCGAGTCCAGCGGCCTCCAGCATTTCATGGTCATTCCAGGAGTCCCCGATCGCGATCGTCTCATCCAGTCCGCAGCCGAAATGGTTGGCGATAAATTTCAGCGCATGGCCTTTTGTCCCCTCTTTGTGCATAAACTCCAGGAAGTTCGGCTTGGACTTGGTAATATGCACCGAAGGACCAAGCAGCTCCCTGAGCACAGGGGCAACTTCATCCAAGTAATCCGGCTCATCGATAATAAGCATTTTTGGCGTAGGCAGCGCCACGAGCTTGGCAAAATCCGGTTCGATAAAATACTCCGTGTTGTTGAGGGACGTATAGTCGATCAGCTTCTGATTTTCCTCTCTCGCATAGAGCTTGTCATCGATATACGTTTGCAGATGCAAATTGTGCTCTACGCAATAGTCAAAAAGCTTGCTGGCCGCGTCCAAAGGGAGATAGCGCTCATAGAGCACCTTCTCGTCGAGCAGATTTTTGACATAGGCGCCTTGATACGTAATGATCGGCACGTTGAGGCCAGTCTGGCGGGCGATGGCTTGAGCTGAGGAATAGGCTCTGCCGGTCGCGAGGGTAACGACGACACCGGCGGCAATCGCTTCTTCCAATGCTCTTTGCGTGGCTGGGGTGACCTCTTTGTCATCGTTAATTAAAGTATCATCAATATCAATTGCAATAAGCTTATACATCGTCTGGATATCTCCTCTTCTAGTCATGATTGAAGCTATAATAGCAACAAACGCTAAGTAGCACTCTTGGTAGGCAACGGGGAAGGGATGCTCTCCTTCTTGCCGCCCTCCTTATTGTCCTCAGACTTCGCAATGCAGGCGCTTTTGCTCCCCTGATTCGGGCTGTGCCCTGCTTTTAATTCGGCCAGGATCATTCCGGTAAAAATAAAGCCGCAGCCCAGAAGGGCAGACCAGCCAAGCTGTTCGCCGGCGAACAGCACGCCCGTAATCGCTGCAAATACCGGTTCCATCGCGAAAATAACAGCAACCCGCACCGGGCTCGTGTAATTTTGACAGACAGTCTGAATCCAAAAGGCAAAGGCGCTGGTCGGGCCGATAGAAACAAGCAGCGCCAGCAGTACTTCAGGCCGCAGCAGCAGTTCCGTCGTTTGCGCTAATGTTCCGACATGCTCGGTCATGAGGGAAGCGGCCAGACTGAACAGCCCGGTCACGCCAAGCTGGACCGTTGCCAGCGGCAGCGCCGGATAACGCGGGGCATAGAGCCCGGTAAAGCCGATATGCAGCGCAAAGGCAAAGGCGCAGAACAGAATCAGGACGTCTCCGCGATTCAGTGAGAAGCTGCCGTTCGTGAACGTTAGCAGGTACAGTCCGGCGGCAGCCAGTATGGCGCTAATCCAGGTGAACACGGACAGTTTGTGCCGAAAAAGAACTACCGACAGGAACGGTACAAGCACCACCGACAAGCCGGTAATGAACCCGGCATTCGAGGTTGTCGTATAGAGCAGACCGACCGTCTGAAAACCGTAGCCCGCGCATAAAAACAATCCCAGCAGCACGCCATGGCCCAGCAAGCGCATATTGAACCGGCGCCAGTCGTTCCGGTAGAACAGCGTCGTAATGATCGCCAGCAGCAGGGAGGCTCCGATGAACCGAATCGCATTGAAGGCGAGCGGCGGGAGTGCCTGCACCGCATTTTGCACGATCAGAAAAGTGCAGCCCCACATCAAGGCGACGAAGAGCAGGCTCAAGTCGGCGATGCGGGAACGCGGCATGTTTATTTTTATCACGATCGGCTACTCTTTCAGAAAGACCAGGCCGACGAAATCATCAAATTCGAGGTTGCCAAAATAGTGCTTAATGTCGATGCCCGCGAGCGCCTGGCGAACAGCTTCTTCCTCATGGCGCACACCGCGCAGCTTGTCCTCGATATCAGCGACATCGCCTACCCCGAAGAAATCGCCGTAAATTTTAATCTCCTGAATATGTCCGTCTTTAATGTCCATGCGCAGATCGATGATGCCGATGGGGAATTTTTTGGAATGCTTCACATTGGACTCCGGAGATAAGCCGAAATTCCAATCCCAATTTTTATAACGTTCCTTGGAAATTTCGTGAATCTTGCTCCAATCGTCCTCGGTCAGGCGATATTGCGGCACCTTGTCCGCATCCATGCCAAAAATATGCCGCAACAGCTCGGCGCGGAATTCCTCGATCGTCATTTTTTGCTCCAAGAAGTCAATGATGTTCGCTACCCGGCTGCGCACGGATTTGGTGCTCTTGGATTTGAATTTCTCCGGGTTTGCATGCAGTGAAGCAGCGACATCGCTCAGATTCAGGTTGAACATCAGCGTGCCGTGGCTGAACATGCGGCCGCGGGTGGAGAATTGGGCGTTGCCGGAAATTTTTTGCTCGCCGACCTGCAGATCATTGCGCCCCGTCATCTCTGCATTAACGCCGAGAGATTGCAGCGCTTCAACGACGGGCTGGGTAAATTTGCGGAAGTTGTGGAAGGATTGTCCGTCATCTTTCGTAATGAAGCTGAAATTCAAATTGCCCAGATCGTGGTACACCGCACCGCCGCCGGACAAACGGCGAACGACCTGGATATTATTCTCTTTGACGTAATCGAGGTTGATCTCCTCGATCGTATTCTGATGCTTGCCGATGATAATCGACGGCGCATTAATGTAGAACAGCAAATAACTGTCATCTTCGAGCGGAAGATGCTTCAGCGCGTACTCCTCGATGGCCAGATTGACCGAGGCGTCTGTGATTCCCTGGTTGTCAATAAACAGCATGACTCTTCCTCCATCCAAATCTATATTTGTAACCTGCAAATTAGAATTATCCTAACGTACATTGTAAACCAATTCAGGCTGAAACCAAAGGGAAAAAGCGGGTGCGGGCATTTTCCATTTATTCCGTGGCAAGGGGTGTCGTCATTGACGGCGCACAGGAATTCGCCTCATAATGAGGGCATCGAACTTGGGGCGAGAAGCAGTGAAGACGAAAGAAATGCATAAATACATAAACGGTTTTGTGGAAAAGAGGAATGGCAATATGCTGGAAGTGTACGGACATGGAGGAGATGTAGAGTCGGCAGCACTGCGATACGGCTTTGAGCCGGAGCAATTCACCGACTTTAGCGCAAATATTAACCCGCTCGGGCCGCCGCCGGGCATGCTGGAGGCGCTGCAGGCCGCGCTGCCTGAAATTATTCGGTACCCCGATCCGGGCCATCGGGCGCTGCTCGCCTTATTGGCTGAACGCCACGGGGTTCGGCAGGAGGCCGTTTGCGTAGGCAACGGCGCGGCGGAAATCATGGCTCTTATCTTATTGGCGCTGGCGCCAGGCAAAGTCGGCGTCGTACAGCCCTGCTTCTCGGAATACGAAACGCTGTCCCGGCAGTTCGGGGCGGAGGTACAGGCAGTTTACGGCACCGCAGAGCGGGCCTATCGCGCCGAGCCCGGGCAAATCGTGAAACTGATCGCGGCCAGCGACCTCGTGTTCCTCGGCCAGCCGAACAACCCGAACGGGGTGCAATATGATGTGGAGCAATTACGGCAGTTTGCCGAGGCGGGTGAACGGCATGAGACCTACATCGTGCTGGATGAGGCGTTCATCGACTTCATACCTCCAGAGCGGCGCCAGTCGCTGCTCCCTGAGCTGGAACGGTATCCGCACATCATCATCGTTCGGTCGATGACGAAGTTCTATGCGATTCCGGGGCTGCGGCTCGGCTACGGCATCGCCCACCCGCATATGGCCGCGGCGATGAGAGGCAAGCAGGTGACGTGGAGTGTTAATATTTTAGCGCTGCGGGCAGGAGAGATCAGCCTTCAGGCTGGAGAGGAATATGAAACGGCGACGATCCATGCGATTGCAGCGGAGCGAAAGCATCTTAGTGGTGAGCTTGAGCGCTTAGGCTGTGAGGTGACGCCGGGAGAAGCCAACTATTTACTACTAGGGCTTCCGGGGCCGTGGACGGCTGAAGCGATGCAGGAGGCGCTAGGCCAGCGCGGCGTACTCGTGCGAAGCTGCGCGATGTATCCGGGGCTTGACGCCTGCCATATCCGCGTCGCCGTGAAGGATCGGGCGGCCAATGCTGTGCTGATCCGGGAGATGGAGCAAGTGATAGGAGGAGGAGAGGGATGACAACCCCTTTTTTGCATGTGCAGGCGGAACAAGCGGTGAAGGCTGGCGGAGCCAGAGACACTGGCAAGGCTAGTAAGGCTAGTAAGGCTAGTAAGGCTAGTGAGGCCGATGGGATTTATGAGGCCGTTGAAGTTAGCGAGACCATTGAAATGAATAAAGCTAATCGTACTGGCTTAGCCGGTCAGGCGAAACCCGCCGAAGTGAATGAAACCCGCCAAATGGGCGAAGCGGATCAAGTTGACCAAACGGTCTACCACTCGAAAATATGGCCGGGACTGAAGCTGTATCGGAAGGAGCGGCATATTTTGCTGGAAGCGCCAGAGCCAATGGACAGCTTGGGCAGCGCGGTATACGGCGGCGGAATGCATTTGCTCCAGCGCTATGTGAATATATACGTGGATCGGTTCTATCACTGTGAAGACCCGGTGCGGGATATCCGGAATTTGCTAGGCGAATGGGGATATCCCGAGCAGGGAACGGCCGGGCTGCTTACGGCAGTGCAGCTGAAGCATGCGGCGGTCGCCGAGGAGCAGGGCGCCGACTTCGGCGTGCTGTGCTGCGCGACGGCGGGCGTGTCCAACGCGGCCCGGGCTGGCGTGCCGCGGGCGACGTTCCCCGCTTCGTGGACGCCGGGGACGATCAACATTATGCTCGTCGTCGACGGCAGAATGACCCCCGCGGCCATGGTGAACGCCGTCATCACGGCGACGGAGGCCAAGGCGGCCGCGCTGAGTGATCTCGGCGTGCGCGACGCCGAGAACGGCCTGACCGCAACCGGCACGACGACGGACGCGGTCATGCTGGGCGTCAGCCAGCGGGCCGAATGGCCGCTGCTGCACGCCTACGCGGGAACCGCGACCGATCTGGGCGGCACGATTGGCCGCCTGGTGTACGACGCGGTTCGCGAATCTTTGGCTGCGGCCGGAGGGCCGAAGTGACGGCCGCGTGGTGGGTGCTGCCGGTCGCGTATGCGCTTGACCGGCTGCTTGGCGATCCGCGCTGGCTTCCCCATCCCGTCGTCGGGATGGGGAAGGCGATCGCCGCGATCGAGGCGGCCATTCGCCGCCTGGTGCAGCCCCACGCCTACCGGGCCGCGGGGCTGCTGCTGCCGCTGCTTGTTGCGGGCGGCAGCTTTGCCCTGACCTGGGCCGTGCTGCGCTTGCTGGCCCAGGTCAGCCCGTGGCTCGCCACGCTGGCGGAAGCCGCGCTGATTGCCACGACCATCGCGGCCAAGGGGCTGCAGGCTGCCGGCATGGAGGTGTGCGGCCATTTGCGCCGCGGAGATATGCCGGCAGCGCGGCGCGCACTCGGCATGATCGTCGGGCGCGACACCGCACTTCTCCCGGAGCCGGAAGTGGCGCGCGGCGCGGTGGAGACGGTCGCCGAGAATATCGTCGACGCTGTCGTCTCGCCGCTCTTCTTCGCGCTGCTGGGCGGGGCTCCGCTGGCGATGGCTTACCGCGCCGTCAACACCCTCGATTCGATGGTCGGCTACAAAAATGAGAAATACATCGATCTCGGCTGGGCGTCGGCCCGGCTTGACGATATCGCGAATTATATTCCCGCGCGCCTTACGGCCCTGTTGTTAATTGCCGCTGCCTGGCTGCTGCGCTTCAATGCCAAAGGGGCTGCAGCCATCGTGCGGCGCGATGCTTCCTCTCATCCAAGCCCGAACAGCGGGTACCCCGAATCAGCCGTCGCCGGAGCGCTTGGCGTTCGCCTGGGCGGGGAGAATTCCTATCATGGCGTGGTGTCTTTTCGCGCGTATATGGGGGACAAGACCCGTGAGCTGGAGGCGGAGGACATTCCAAAAACGGGCCGAATGCTGTTTGCAGTTTCAGATATGTTCGTGCTGCTGGGAACAGTAGCGGGGCTGGCGTTAACGGGCGGATTTTAGTTCCCGATCAATAGGTAAAGGCTGTTACTGGGATGTTACTGGGAGGCGGGATGATTGAAGAAGCAAAGGAGTTACGCAGCTGAGCTCTGGCTGGTCCGCCATGGCCGTACTAGCTGGAATAGGGAGCGGCGCTATCAGGGGCATTCGAATGTTGCTCTATTGGATGATGAAGCGTCTGGACTGGAGGGTCTGGAGAAGGAGCTTGAGGGCGTTTCTTTCTCTTCGGTATATTGCAGCGATCTGCTGCGCTGCCGCCAGACCCTGGAGAGAGTCAGGCCAGATCTTGCCGGGAAGGCTGTATACGACTCGCGTCTGCGGGAGATGAACTTTGGGCAATGGGAAGGGCAGACGTATGAAATGCTCAAGGATAACCTGGTTTATCGCGCCTGGATTGATGATCCGGTATCGGTAAATCCACCCGGCGGGGAAACGTGGGACCATTTTCACCGGCGGGTAAGAAGTATCTATGAGGAGTGGGTCAACCTGGCGCAACGTAACCCATGCCCAGATCATAATATGGAGCAGCGGATTCTTGCTGTCACTCATGGGGGCGTCGTCTCGCTCGCAGCCTCATTGCAGCGTCCTGGAACGGGATTTTGGGATACGGCTGTCGAAGCTGGAGGCGTACTTCGGCTTGGAATCGGAGAAAGAGCTGCAGGCGGCTTAGCGGCTCAGGAGTATTATGATTAATCACGCCCCAACAGCACAAGGCGAGGTCTTGTGCTGGAGAAAATAAATCAAAGCTCATTATTATGCATCAATACCGACAAAGGAAGTGATGGGCATGCCAGAAACAAGAACGGGAACATCCGTGCAACTGGCGGTTAGTGTGCTAGATCTGGTTCCCCGGTTGCCCGGGAATTCGGATGAAGAGGCGTTAAGACAAGCTGTGTCTTTGGCGCAGCATGCCGAAAAATGGGGCTACACCCGGTATTGGACGGCTGAGCATCACGATATGCCCGGGCTGGCCTGTACTTCGCCAGAGGTGCTGCTGGCCCATGTCGGAGCAAAGACAGAACGGATTCGCCTCGGTTCGGGGGCCGTTCTGCTGCCCCACTACAGCCCGCTGAAAGTAGCGGAGTGGTTCCGGCTGCTGGCTGCATTATATCCGGGCAGGATAGATTTGGGACTGGGACGTGCTCCGGGCGGAGAAGCCCACACTGTCATGGCTCTTAGCGGCAATTTTTTAGCACGGGTTGCTGAGCTGCCGAAGACGATTGCTTCATTGCTGGAGCTGCTCCAGGACGTTTACGAGTATGAGGGGCATGCCGTAACCGCACGGCCCCAGCCGCAAATCGGACCAGCGGTCTGGATGCTCGGAACGAACAAGAAAAGCGCGGAATACGCGGCCAAATTTGGAACGGGTTATGTTTTTGGGCAGTTTATGAGCGAGCGTGACGGCGTAGACATACTGGCTGCCTATCGGGCGGATTTTACGCCCTCTGCGCTGCAAAGTGCGCCAAAGACGCTGCTGGCCGTTAGCGTAATTTGCGCAGGGACGGAGAGTGAAGCTGCCCATTGGGTCCAGGTGCTCGCTGAGACGGCGAGACAAACGGGGCGGGGTTCGTTCCGAAGCATAAGCGGTACGCCGCATAGCGTGCATAAGCAGCTTAAAGATATGCAGCTCGAATACGCCAATGAAGAATTTCTGATCGTTTGCCCTATTCCTGACTATGCGGCAAGGCTGGAATGCTACAGACTGCTGGCCGAGGCACTACGGGGGTTGGCGGTGTTTGACGGTGCGGAATAATGACCCGTATATCGCTGTAAAGGAAACTTGATCCCGTGCAGACGTGCAGAGGTGAGTTCAAGGTTAGGAGCGAGATTTATATGTATAAAGAAAACAGCTGCGGTTACATTTACACTTACGCCTGCCATGAGAATGAGCGGCGGCTATGCGAAATGGAGCTTACGGCTTTATTTGGACATTCGCCGAATACGGAAGGGTACATCGCAACGGACAAACGGATGGATCCGAGCCGCAGTCCATTTATTTCATACCGGATAGATATCCTGCTAACTGGCGGCGATCCGGGCAGCGTGACTTTGCAAGCGGCTGAGCTTGATCTTCAGGGTGCAACTTTTAAAGTCGTATGCATAAAGCGGGGCGGCATGCTTGCATTTAGCTATGAGGAGCAGCGCGAGCTCGAGCGGCAGATCGGCAGTCGTATTCGAGGTAAAGCGGATATGCGCACTCCCGAGGTGACGTTCGGCCTAATGCTCATTGACGGGAACTGGCTGCTTGGAATATGCCATGCGGCAGAGTCCGTTTGGCTGCGCCATAAAAGCAAACCGCGCAATTATTCCACAGGACTGAGCACGGCTGTCGCCAGGGCTTTGGTGAACATCGCGGTGCCCGAGCCGTACGCCGTCAAGGCCATCGACCCTTGCTGCGGAATGGGGAATGTGCTGATCGAGGCGTTATCAATGGGGATCGATATCGTAGGCCGGGATATTAACCCGTTGGCAGTCCGGGGAGCGAGAATCAATTTGTGCCATTTCGGATACGGCGATGATCGGGTCAGCCTGGGCGATCTGAATGAAATAGGCGAGCTATATGATGCGGCTATCGTGGACATGCCGTACAATTTATGCTCCGTGCTGTCACCCGTGGAGCGCGGCGAAATGCTGCGCAGCATAAGACGGTTTAGCCAGAGGACTGTCATCGTTTCCACGGAGCAGCTGGAGAAGGAGATAGTTGACGCCGGTTTTCGAATTCACGATTACGGAACGGTCAGCAAAAGTTCTTTTGTCAGACATATTTGGGTTTGCGGAGCTAATCGGTAAGGGATGAATGATTGTCATCTGTGCGGTTTTCCCCTATAATCCAATACAGACGAAGATGTATGAATGCCTATTGCCAAATGGAAAAACCGTAGGTCCCAAGGCGGCGCTTGTCCGCAAGCTTCCGCCACGGGTTAATAGGGAAGCCGGTGCAATTCCGGCACGGTCCCGCCACTGTAAACAGGGATGAAGCTCATTGTATGCCACTGTCATTCGTTAAACCCGCACTCTGCCTTACTTTGAAGGTACTTGCAGGAAAGGGACATGCGAAGATGGGAAGGCGAGCCGAATCGGCAACCTGGAGTCAGGAGACCTGCCTATGGGAATCAAGAGACGGTCCTTCGAGGAAAGGATACGTTCTGCTAAAAGAGTTATGCTGCGGACAAGCTGGGTGGCTTGTACCGTACATGGACTTGCTTGTAGACGTAGCCCGATCCTGAACGGATGGGGTTTTTTCCTGTCTTTTTGCTGTATTTCCATTGAGAACGGGCTTTTCATGTACAAATTATACGCCTTGTAAGGAGAGAGAGATTTCATGAACAAATTTAGAAAGTTCTGGGGCATTTGGCTTTTAGCGATCATGCTCGTCGTGATGGCTGGCTGCGGCAAGGATGCGGCAGGCACGAACACAGGAAATGCTCCAGCTCAGCAGGAACAGAACACTCAAACCGGACAGGGGGAGCAGGGGGATTCTGCGTCTGATGCGCAGCGCACAGTCTATCCGTTGACTGTGAAGGATGTTACTGGCGCGGAATTCACTTTCGAAGCCGCGCCGCAAAGAATCGTTTCGCTGGCTCCATCGGAGACGGAAGGATTATTCGCGCTTGGGCTGGATGAGCAAATCGTAGGTGTATCCGATGTCGACGATTATCCCGAAGCGGTGAAGGACAAGCCGCGTATGGGCGGGTTCCAGGTCAACGTTGAGGCGGTCATCGCTGCCAAGCCTGAACTGGTACTGGCCGGCAATCTGATCGATCCGGCTGCCGTAAAAAGCCTTACCGATCTCGGAATCAAGGTTTATCAATCGAATCCGACCAATCTGGACGAAACGCTGGCGAATATTAGAGCCGTAGGGGAAATTACCGACCGGCAAAAAGAAGCCGAGGAAGTTGTCGCCCAAATGGAGAAAGAACGCGATATGGTCTTGGATGCCGTTAAGTCCTTGACTCCGGATCAGAAAAAGAAAGTCTACATCGAGTTTTCGCCTGGCTGGACCGTTGGGAAAGGCGTGTTTATGGACGAGTTGATTACGCTGGCCGGGGGAGAGAACGTAGCTTCCGATCTGGAAGGCTGGAACGAAATCAATGAAGAGAACATCATTAAGGCCAACCCGGACGCTATTCTGTTTGCCAAAAATGTCGTCGACGAGAACAACAAGACGATTGGAGATATGATTAAAGCACGTGGTGGCTGGGATCAAATTACGGCCGTAAAAGAAGACCGTGTCATCGGCCTGGATGATAACCTGCTCAGCCGTCCTGGACCGCGCGTGACCCAGGGATTGATTGAAATGGCACGGGCCATTTATCCGGAATTGATCCAGCAATGATGAATAAATTGGCGGGATACGGAACGGCGGGTTTGGCACTTCTGGCTGTTACGCTGCTGGTCTGCATCGGCGTTGGTTCCGTTTTTCTGCCGACCGGCCAGATTCTCGGCATTTTGCTTCACCGCCTGCCATGGATCGGCAGTATGATTACGCCGGACTGGGACGTCTCGGCAGAGCAGATCGTTATGCAGGTACGGCTGCCGCGCGTACTGCTCGGCATGCTGGTCGGCGCTTCTTTGGCGGTGGCGGGGGCCGCATTTCAGGGCGTGCTGCGCAATCCGCTGGCAGACCCGTTTACCTTAGGCGTTTCCTCGGGCGCGGCGGTCGGTGCGGCTACGCTGATTTTCTTTGGTTGGCAGTTCTCCTTAATCGGCGTGTTTACGCTTCCGGTTATCGCGTTTATAACAGGGGCAAGCACACTGCTTGTTGTCATGTGGCTGGCCAGGGAAAACGGGAAAATTCCGATCGAAAGCCTTATTTTGTCGGGCGTGGTCATGCAGTCTTTTCTCGGTGCGATCGTTTCTTTTTTGACGGCCATGTCGAAAAAGACGGTGAACGAAATACTATACTGGACGATGGGAAGTCTCAGTTTGCGCGGATGGTCGTATACGATCATCCTTTTCCCTTATCTGGTCATTGGGCTGCTGTTCCTATGGAGCCAGGCCCGCAGCTTAAATCTGCTTGCGCTTGGTGAGCGGCAGGCATCCCATTCCGGGCTGAATGTTGATCGCACGAAGGTCTTGGTTTTACTCGTGGCAACGTTAATGAGTGCGGCGGCTGTATCCGTGTCTGGGGTTATCGGTTTTGTCGGCTTGGTTATTCCCCATATGATACGGCTGATCACGGGACCAGATTATCGGCTGATTATTCCGCTCTCCGCGCTTGGCGGAGGGATATTCATGATGTGGAGCGATTTGGCCGCCCGGACGGTATTGGCCCCAACGGAGATCCCTTTGGGCGTGGTCACGGCCTTCGTCGGCGCTCCGTTCTTTGCTTATCTGCTGTACCGCAATAAGAAGCGGAGAATGGAGGAGCTGCAATGATCGAAGTACAAGGGGTAGAGAAATCCTACGGACGCCAAACAGTGCTCAAGGGGATTGACTGGCAGGTGCAGCGGGGCGACTTCTGGGGAATTATCGGGCCGAATGGCAGCGGAAAGACGACGCTTCTGAACGTGCTGTCAGGCGTAGAGAGTCCTGAGGCGGGGGAGGTAACGCTGGACGGCAGGCCGCTGGCAGCCTACGGACGCAAGGCGCTGTCAAGGAGACTCGCCGTGCTTCAGCAGGACGGCTTGCCGCCGATGGCTTTTCCGGTGCGCCAGGTTCTGGAAATGGGGAGATTCCCTTTTCAAAATTGGCGCGGGAAGGAAGAAGGCAACGGTGCCGAGGCTTTGCTCAATGAAATTGTAAGCCGTCTGGATTTGCAAGGGCTGGAGAACAAGCCGCTGCATGTGCTCAGCGGCGGGCAAAGACAGCGGGTGGCCCTCGGCAAAGTGATGGCGCAGCAGCCGGAGCTTGTGCTGCTGGATGAACCGACGACCTACCTTGACATCCGCTACCAGATGCAGTTCATGGAACTGGTCTCGAGCTGGCAGAGGGCCGAACATTTAACGGTCGTTGCCGTGATGCATGATTTGAATTTGGCAGCCTTGTATTGCGACAAGCTGCTTGCTTTGCGGGATGGCAAAATCGTTGCCATGGGAACGCCAAACGAAATTATTACCCCGGAAATAGTGAAGTCTCTGTTTGAAGTGGATGCTTATTCGGTCATGCATCCGGATCGCGGCGTGCCCCAATTGCTGCTGCGTAGTGAACAGGGGACATGAGTGGGAGAAGCGAGGCGTGAGAAGTTAGGCATGAGTTATGAGTTATGAGTTATGAGTTATGAGTTATGAGTTATGAGGTGTGAGGTATGAGGTATGAGGTATGAGTGTGTGAGTATGTGAGTATGTGAGTATGTGAGTATGTGCTAGTATCTGTGTCCGTACCTGTACCGTACCTGTACCTTTACTTGTAAATGTGCCAGTATCATTGCCAGTATCATTGTCCGTGTCTGCTGTACCAGTGCCAGTACCTGTCTCTTGTGTCCGCTAGGTCGCTGAAAACTACGCAAACAGGTCAAATAGCGCCTTCTGAGTCCGTAAGCGAACCAGCAACCAGCGAGTTTGCAGCAACTTAGGCTACTGGTGCCCTGGCTAGTAGTTTTGCAACTCCCATGCCAGCGTAACGGACACAGGTTCCGCTATTTCACGAAAACCTCGGTTTACGGGCGGCTAACGGACCGTGGTTCCGCTAATATGCACCAATCATGGCTTTTTGCACAGAGTTGGTGCCAATAAGGTCTCCTGTGTCCGTTAGGTCGCTGAAAACAACGCAAACAGGTCAAATAGCGCCTCCTGTGTCCGTTAGCGAACTTGCAACCAACGAACTGCAACCAACGAGCCAGCAACCAACGAGTTTGTAGCGCCTTCTGTGTCCGTAAGCAAAGGTACCGCAAAACTTTCGACATATTGTAGATTAATTTAGAGAAGAGGGCTGATGGATGAGCTATTCCATTTCGGACATCATTGGATTAATTGCGCCGCTGCAAAAGAAAGCGGCAGAGTCAGCGGCAGAGCACCTGGATCGATTGACCAAGCCGCCGGGCAGTCTTGGCAAGCTGGAGGAGCTGGCGGTTCAGCTTGCCGGTATAACCGGGCAGGTTAAACCAAGTTTCTCGCAGCGCGCGATCATTGTGATGGCTGCGGATCACGGGGTTTGCGAGGAAGGGATTAGCGCTTTTCCGGCTGAGGTTACCCCGCAAATGGTGTTGAATTTTTTGTCTGGCGGAGCGGCGATTAATGTATTTGCCCGTCAGGCTTCGGCGGAAGTGTTATGTGTTGATATCGGCGTGAATGCCGAGCTGAGTCATCCGGATCTGTTGGAGCGGAAGGTGAGGATGGGAACGGCCAATATGGCCCTTGGACCGGCAATGAGCCGTGCGGAAGCAGAAGCGGCTGTGTTGGCCGGGGTGGCCGTCGTGAAGGAGGCTGTGAATAAAGGCACAACATTGTTCGTCACCGGTGAAATGGGCATTGGCAATACAACGGCTAGCGCCGCTATCATGAGTGTGCTTACGGGCATTGCTCCAGCCGAATGCGTCGGCCGCGGCACCGGAATTGACGAACGCAAGTTAGAGCATAAAGCATCCGTAGTAGACCGGGCCATTGCGGTAAATCAGCCGGACGCCAATGATCCGGTTGATGTGCTTTCCAAGGTGGGCGGACTGGAGATAGCCGGATTGACTGGGGTTATACTTGGCGCAGCCGCCCATCGGTGCCCGGTCGTTATCGATGGATTTATTTCGAGCATTGCAGCTTTAGTCGCTCAAAGGCTATGCGCGGAGACGGCAAGTTATATGGTGGCTTCCCACCACTCGCAGGAGCCGGGGCATATTCAGGTACTGCGCGAGCTTGGACTTTCCCCGATGCTGGAGCTGAATATGCGGCTCGGTGAAGGAACGGGCGGTGCGCTTGCTTTGCATCTGATTGACGGAGCTTGCCGGATCATGAAGGAAATGGCTACTTTCGAAAGTGCGGGAATCTCTGCGGGTGAAACGGCTGTCGAGGAGGATGCGAAGTGATCGTTATGGTGACTGGCGGCGCCCGGAGCGGGAAGAGCAGCTTTGCCGAACGCTGGTGTATGAAGCACGCATCCAGGTCATACTATATCGCCACTGCTCAGGCTTTCGATGAAGAGATGGAGCAGAGAATTGCTCTGCATCGCGAGGATCGGGCAGCGGCAGGTTATACATGGAGGACGATCGAGGAGCCGCTTCAGCTAAGCAATTTACTCTTTGAGTTGGGAAACGGTCAGCTTGAAGAAGCGAACGCAGAAACTGAAGTCGAAACCTCTCCTGCCGTACTGATCGATTGCCTAACGCTATGGCTGTCCAATATGCTGCTCGCTGTTGGCGAACAGGTTGATGCCGAATCCAGGATGATGAAGGAAATCGATCATCTTCTTGAGGCGATCGCAGGTTACAGGGGCACGCTTGTAATTGTAACTAACGAGGTGGGGAGCGGGATTGTTCCCGCGTATCCGCTGGGCAGGCAGTACCGGGATTTGGCGGGGATTTTGAACCGGCGTGTAGCCGCTATAGCTGATCAGGTATTTCTTGTTACAGCGGGAATTCCGATCGAGCTGAAAAGCAGGGAGTATAAGCTATGAGCAGAGGCAACGAAAGCGAAAAAAACGTTGTGGACGATCCCCGCACGAATAGCGCAAACAGCAACAATAACAGCGTATCCAGCACCAACAGCGTCAATAACCCCATCATCATTAACAGCATTAACAGCATTAACAGCATTAACAGCATTAACAGCACTAACAGCACTAACAGCACTAACAGCACTAACAGCACTAACAGCACTAACAGTCCGGGCTTACCCGATGCCAGTTCCATTAAGGATACCGGCAAGGATTGGCCGCTGGCGGCGGCGTTTCAATTTTTATCGCGGTTTCCTGTGCCGGTTGAGGTGAATTTTACGCCGGGGGTGCTGCGGCGCAGTACCAAATACTATCCGCTGGTCGGCTTCGCTATAGGTGCTGCGCTCGGTCTGGCTGCTGCAGGCTGTGCTTGGGTGCTCCCGCCAATGCCGGCTGCAGTGCTCATCCTCGCTTTATGGATTTGGCTGACCGGGGGGCTGCATCTCGACGGCTGGATGGATTCAGCGGATGCGCTGCTCAGCTACCGGAGCAGGGAGAGAATGCTGGAAATCATGAAGGACAGCCGGGTCGGCGCCATGGGAGTCATCGCTTGCGTGCTGCTGCTTCTGCTGAAAATGTCTCTCCTCTACACGCTGATCGGCTATGGCTTTGCCCAGGTGGGTGCAGCGCTTCTGACGGCAGCGATATGGAGCCGCTGGTTCATGACCTATGCTATGCAGGCATGGCCGACGGCGCGGCAGGGTGAAGGGCTTGCGGGCAATTTTCGCGGGCTGAAGCCGGGCAGTATTGCTGTTTCCACGGCTGCCGCCCTGCTGCTATCCGCCGCTGGATTAACGGCAATAATTTCACTGGAACAGGGAACTGTTCTAGGCTCTCTTGTGCTGTTATACTGTGCTGCTCCTTGCGTTGCTTGGCTCGCAGGCACGCTGGCCGCCAGCAGGATCAGCAAGCGGCTAGGCGGATTAACGGGGGATGTCTACGGCGCTTTGAACGAAGGCATTGAGGCAGCGGTACTGCTAGCAGCGGTGATTTGTCTGGGGTAAAAAACAACAAAGCCGTGGTACCTTGAGTATCACGGCTTTGCTGAGGCAGTAAATAATTTTTACCCATTTATCAGATGATAAATTTGCTAACGGATTCCCGCAGGGAGAGTGCGCCTTCATGCAGGCTGCGCACGGTGTTGGCATGATCCTTAATTTCCTCCGCCTGTCTTGTAGAGTTGCCGGCAATTTCCTCGATCATCTCGAGCGATTTAGCTGTGATGCTGGCAGCGTCTTCTACAGAGACGGTGACCTCTTCCGCGCTGGCCGAAACCTGCTGGGTCGAAGAGGAGATCGATTGAATGGTCAAGTTTATCGATTGAATCCATTCTGTCAGCTGGGAGAAGGCTTCTTCCGCGTTTTTGACGCGGGACGTCCCGGACTGGATTTCCTCGCTGACCCGCTGCATGGCACGAACCGAGTTGCCGGACTCCTCCTGGATGGCGAGGAGATAATCGCCGATTTCATCGGTAGCGATGCGGGATTGCTCGGCAAGCTTGCGTATTTCTTCGGCTACGACCGCGAAGCCCTTGCCTTGTTCGCCGGCGCGGGCCGACTCGATGGCGGCATTGAGCGCCAGGATGTTGATCTGTTTGCTGATTTCCTTAACCGTTCCAACGATTTGGGCTATCGCTTCGGAGCGCTCGTTCATCAGGGAAATATGGTTCATCGATTCGGCTGCGGCTTCTTCAACGAGGAGCATGCCGTCGACAGCGCCGTGCGCCAGTTCATTGCCTGTGATTGCCTTCTGCGAGGCTTCGCCGATTTTTTCGGTGATGTCAGCCGAGGAGGACGCGATATATTGAATGCCTTTGGAGATTTCCTCCATGGCCCGCGCATTCTCTGCTGCAGTCGAGGCGAGCGTCGTGCTGCCTGTTTCCACTTGCTGCGCCGCTTCATTGGAGCTGTAAATCAATTGCTCGAAGGTTTGTGCCGAGCTCAGCAAGCTATCCGAAGTGTTAACGACAGCCTGGGACGTATCGTGTACGCTCGAAATCATTCCTTTCAACTGTTCTGTCATCGTACGGAAGCTTAGCGAGAGCTGGGCCAGCTCGTCGTGACCCTGAACCTGAATCGATTGGCGCAAATCACCGCGGGCCATGGCCTCGGTCACCTGAGTCAGGCTCTTTAACGGCCGTGTAATCCGTTTGCTGATCCAAAAGGCTGCAGTAGATCCAACAATGATAATGAGGGCGGTAATGCCAAAGCAGATCCAGAAAATTTCCGATTGCTTCTCCTTGACGAAAGTGGCATCCATACCAACAGCCAGCATTAGCTCGCTGCCCGGAACTTGGATATAAGCCGTCTTATGGTAGCCGAATTTGTCCGAATACAGGTCGCTAATAGCCAGTTTGCCTGCGGACGCCTGCTTCATCGCACTTTGAACGGCGATCGCTTCGGAGGCTTGTACGGCAGAGCCAGAGCTCGCCGCAATGACGGTAGCCTGCTCATCGTGCAGGTGAATGAGATAAACCGTATCTAGTTGAAAATCCTCTGCGCTCTTTGTTAAGTAAGCCTCCACGCCGAACCGGTTATTTTCTCCGCCCTTAAGCAGCTGGAGGGACATGGTAGTATCGAGTCTGCGGTATATGTCCTGCGTACTCGTATGTAGAACTTTATCAAACTGGGGCAAGACGTTATTATTGACAATGCCCATGGATACGTAATAAAAGCTAATACTGAATAAAAGCGAAGACAATACAATGACGACGGCAAAGGTTGTCATGAATTTACGGCTGATAGAATGCTTGATTCCGAGCATGACAAAAAATCCTCCTAATCTATTTAAACCGTGTTGGTTGGTCGCTGCTGCTATTGATCTCCTTCCATTCACCCAAGCGAAATATTAACCATTGGTTTATTAGACATATAATATAGCAAGTTCTCCCATTTGAAAATAGGGATTTTGGTGATTTCTGCCTTCTTTCATAAAACTTTCACTGATTTTTCATTTAAGCGACATAAACATAGGGAGGAAGTCATATGTTCAATTTCGGATGGGGCGTTCTGTTCGTGCTCGTGAACTTTACGTTCTTCTTGATATGCTATCGATGGTTCGGTAAAAAAGGCCTTTATGCGTGGATCGGTGTAGCTACGGTCATCGCTAATATTCAAGTGGTGAAAACGATCGAAATGTTCGGGATCGTGATGACCCTCGGCAATACGATGTATGTCAGCCTCTATCTGACCAGTGATTTGCTCAATGAAAAATACGGCCGCGGCGAAGCCAAAAAAGCGGTGTGGTTCGGTTTCTTTACTTTGATTATGACGACCATCCTGATGCAGATGGCTCTGGTCTTTACCCCCCAACCCGGGGACTTTGCCCAAGAATCGCTAAATAGCATATTCGGGTGGATGCCGCGGCTTGCGCTCGCAAGCCTGACGGCCTACTTCATCAGTCAATTTCTGGATGTGCGGCTGTTTGCATGGATCAGGAAGTTCTACCCGAGCCGGGGCCAGCTGTGGATTCGCAACAATTTCAGCACGATGGTCAGCTCGTTCGTCGATACACTGATCTTCTGCACCATCGCTTTTGCCGGGCAATACAGCTTGCCCATTTGGACGGAAATTTTGCTTACCACTTATGTCATCAAATTTATTCTTACGGCTGCAGGTACCCCATTCCTGTATATCGCTCGAAACTATCATCCCGATGAGGTTGAAACGGCGCAAACCAGGTAGCCGGAATTCATCCGGCGTGTCCGGGTAACAATGGCAGGCGGCTCCGCCGAGGCGGTTATTCACGTAAAAATATTGCAAATGCAAAGGCAGCCTCCGTCTTGACGACGAAGGCTGCTTCAGGTTGGTTATGGCCTCATAAAGTGGTTTACAAATAGGTCAGCTCCTTTGGAAGCGACGTTAACACTTCGACTCCTGAAGCCGTTACCGCGACATCGTCCTCGATCCGGACGCCCCCCAGTCCTGGGACGTAAATTCCCGGCTCGACGGTAAATACGTTGCCTTCTTCCAGCAGCAGCTCGTTCTCGCCGTGGACGGAAGGGAACTCGTGAACGTCGATGCCGAGGCCGTGACCGAGCCGGTGAATGAAATAGGGCCCGTATCCGGCGTCCGCAATGACGTCGCGGGCAGCTTTGTCAATCGAGGCATAGGACACGCCGGGCTTAATGGCCTGGATCGCGGCTTCATTTGCAGCGCGGACCGTATTATAGATGCGCTGCAGCGGTTCGTCCAAATGGCCGACAGCATAGGTCCGGGTAATGTCTGAAGCGTAACCGCCAGCGTATAGGCCGATATCGAACATCAGCAAATCGCCGCTCGCGATGGCCTGACTGCCTGGCACTCCGTGGGGGAGGGCGGTTTTTTTGCCGGTAAGCACCATGGAATCGAAAGCCGGGCCTTCGGCGCCTACTTTACGGATGAGGTATTCGATTTCGGCAACGAGCTCGTTTTCAGTAACGCCTATTGCCGCACGGGGCAAAGTGTCCTGCAATACTTGCTCGATCAGGTTGACCGCATGGCGGATTTTCTCGATCTCCTCTGGCGATTTACGGTTGCGGAGCTGGCGCAGCCAAGGCCCGACATCCAGATATCTAGCGAAGGATAGGGAGTCCTGGAGCTGCTCGAAGCGGGCTACGGACATATGGTCCTTTTCAAAGCCGATCGTACCGACTGAGGATTTCAGATTTTTTTTCAACACTTCATAAGGGTTGTCCGTATCACTGTGCGTGACGACTTCGGCGATGTCGGCTGACGCGCGGGCGTTCTCTTCATCCAGCTCGGGAACGAGCAGGAAGGGCTGTTTACCCATGGAGAATACGGCGCCCAGAAACCGTTCGTGAGGATTGCTGAGAAAGCCTGTCAGATAATAGACGTGCTTGGGATCTGTAATGATTAGAGTTTGTATGCCCACCTCCCGCATTTTTTGTTCCAGTATGGTCCATTTGGAGTTCATATGGCGAACCTCCCTCTCTTTAAAACTATTTATTTATTATAGGGTAAAAGATTCGATGCAGATAGTTTAGCAGCTCTTCTCGGGGCAAGTTTTTCAAGAAAAAAGACGTCCTCATTCAGGACATCCTCATGTGAAGTTATCTAATCAAGCTTGAAATAGATGAGGTTGTGATCACGGTTTTATTGTATCATATTATTACAATATTTGTAAGTGAATGCTCGTACTTTGTCGTATTATAATTATTTGTCGAGCCGAGGCAGGAGAGAGCGAATCAGGAGGAGCAGCTTTACATTCCGCCTGTTTTCAATAAAATAAACAACAGAAGCAAGTAATTCCAATTTGAATCAGTTAAAGGAGCATACCTATTTGATGACCAAACCGAAGGACAACACATCTCTCATTTTGATCGGCTTGATGCTGGCGATCCTGATGTCGGCGATGGACAACACGATCGTTACTACGGCTATGGGGACGATTGTGTCGCAGCTTGGCGGCATGGAGCAGTTCGTTTGGGTCACTTCGGCCTATATGGTTGCCGTAATGGCCGGGACTCCGATTTTTGGCAAGCTGTCCGATATGTATGGGCGCAAGCGTTTTTTTATCTTCGGGATCATTACATTTCTGGGCGGCTCGGTGCTGTGCGGCATCGCTGGCAGCATTGCGCAGCTGAGCATCTTCCGCGCCATTCAGGGGATTGGCGGCGGAGCGCTGATGCCGATTGCTTTTACGATTATATATGACATTTTTCCTCTGGAGAAGCGCGGAAAGATGACCGGCCTTCTCGGCGCGGTGTTTGGAACCTCCAGCATCTTCGGCCCCCTGCTTGGCGCTTATATTACAGACACGCTGGGCTGGCACTGGGTGTTCTTCATCAATGTGCCGATCGGCCTGGTCTGTCTCGTCCTCATTATTTTGTTCTATCGCGAATCGCTATCCCGTTCCAAGCAGCGCATCGATTGGGGCGGCGCAGCTACACTTGTCGGGGCTGTCGTGTGCCTGATGTTCGCGCTTGAATTGGGCGGTGAAACTTACCCTTGGGACTCCACGGCCATACTAAGTCTATTCGCCGGATTTGCTGTTTTATTTATCGCTTTTCTGTTCATCGAAACGCGGGCGGAGGAGCCGATTATTTCATTTAGCATGTTCAAGAACAGGCTTTACGCCACGAGCAGCGGACTGGCCCTGCTCTACGGCAGCGTGTTCATCGTGGCGACCGTATTCATTCCTATCTACGTTCAAGGTGTATTCGGCGGTTCGGCGACGAACTCGGGTCTCATTTTGATGCCGATGATGATCGGCTCGGTCATAGGCAGCATGCTGGGCGGGATGTTATCCACGCGGCTGTCCTACCGGACGATCATGACTATTTCCGTCATTTGCTTTGTGAGCGGAATATTCGCCTTAAGCACGATGTCCATCGATACGACCCGTACATTGCTTACGTTGTACAGCATCCTGACCGGGTTCGGAGTCGGTTACTCCTTTTCTGTGCTGAGCATGGCGGCCGTGCATCATTTTGATATGCGCCAGCGCGGAGCGGCCACGTCCACGAACTCATTCCTGCGGTCGCTAGGCATGACGCTGGGGATCACGATTTTTGGAATCGTGCAGAGAAATCTGGTTGCAGGTGAAATGAGGCTGGCATTCGAAGGGATGGGATTGGGTCAAGCCGGGCAGTCGTTCGGGGATATAAGGGAAGTGCTGTCCCCGGAGAAGAGGGGAGAAATTCCGCCGCCGGTGCTGGAGACAATAACGGAAGCACTCTCCTCATCCATCGCGCATACGTTTATGTGGGCTCTGATTCCTGCTGGATTAGCGGTTCTCGTTGTGTTATGCATGCCGAACGACCGTATTTCTCCCAAGGGCAAAAGGGAGGAGCAGCCGCAGCATTCCTCATAGGTACGTTTATTTTGCAGCTTTTTGAGGTATAAAAAGATTACAACGCGTACGAGGTGATGACATGGTGGACAAGTCCAAACGTGGTTCTAAGCCCGGTGGCCAGGCAAGAGAGTGGGATCATCCCGAGCAGTACCCGACGAGCAAGCCAAGCTTGTTTGATATGCATGAGAGCGAGATGCATGTCGACCCGATCCCCGTGGAGGATTTGAGGCTGGAAGTGCGGGAGGAAAGGGAAAAGGCGGTAACCAAGCATCGGTCTTCAAGCGAAGGCAAGTATCATACCGGCTTTGAGGACGACGAATAGCCGTCATGCGGCAAAAAGAAAAGGATGGATCAGCGGCCCTGATCCATCCTTTGTTGTTGTTAGGCAAAAACCGCAGCAGTTGCTCTAGGCACAGCCTACGGGCGCAGCTCCTTGACAAGCTGCGGCGGGATTTTGCCGCTGAGGGCGGCGACCAGGTTCTCGGCGGCCAGCATCGCCATGTCGAAGCGCGTCTTGCTCGTTGCCGAGCCGATATGAGGCAGGGTAACGACATTCGGCAGCTTCAATAAAGGGTTGTCCGGAGAAACAGGCTCCTGCTCAAAGACGTCCAGGCCAGCCCCGTAAATGGTCCGCTGCTCCAAAGCCTGGATAAGCGCCTGCTCATCGACGGTCTGCCCCCGGGAAGCATTGATAAAGATCGCGCTCGGCTTCATTAGCCCGAATTCCCGCTCGCCGATCAGGCGCTGCGTTTCCGGGGTCAGCGGCGTCATCAGCACGATGAAGTCGGCTTCTTGAAGCAGTTCATCCATGGAGCAATACTTGGCTCCAAGCTCCGATTCGGCAGCGGGCTTCCGGCTGCGGTTATGGTACAGGACGTCCATTTGGAAGCCCCATTTGGCCCGGCGGGCAACGGCTTCCCCGATGCCGCCCATGCCGATGATTCCCAGCTTCTTATGATGGACATCCAGGCCGAACAAATCCTGGTTGTTGCCGCGTTTCCATCGGCCATCCTTTACGTAGCGGTCAAGCTCCGCAACCCTGCGGGCGGCAGCCAGCATCAGGGCGAAGATCAGATCCGCGACCGTCTCGTTGAGAACGTCCGGCGTATTGGTTCCCATGACCCCGCGGGCTTTCATCGCTTCCAGATCGAAATGGTTGTAGCCCACGCTCATCGTGCTGACGACCTTCAGCTTTGGCGCATGATCCAGCAGCTCGGCATCGATTTTCCCGCCAAAGGTCAGCAGCCCCTCCACATCGGACAGGCTGGCCAGCAAGGCGTCACGCGGGATCAGCTCGGGGCGGTCCCATTTGTCATAGATGCAATGCTCGGCAATATAGTCTTCTACTTCCTTAGGAACGTTGCGGGCAATGAATACTTTCGGCTTCAAGGCAGTTCTCTCCCCTCCGGAATAGGTTGCAATCGTCTATTTATTTATTGTATCAGATTGCAGCAGTCTGAACCCTGATTTATCTGTTATCGATTTTCTCCGGATACATATCATGCTGAATCAGGCGCTGCTCGGCCATGGCCTCGTATTTCGTGCCGGGACGGCCGTAATTGCAGTATGGATCGATAGAAATGCCGCCTCGTGGCGTAAATTTGCCCCAGACCTCAATATATCTCGGATCCATCAGTTTAATCAGATCGTTCATAATGATGTTCACGCAGTCCTCATGGAAATCGCCATGGTTGCGGAAGCTGAACAGATACAGCTTCAGGGATTTGCTCTCAACCATTTTGATATCGGGAATATAGCTGATATAAATGGTCGCGAAATCGGGCTGTCCCGTAATCGGGCACAGGCTCGTGAATTCCGGGCAGTTGAACTTCACGAAGTAATCGCGGTAGGGATGCTTGTTATCGAAGCTTTCAAGAATGCCTGGATCATAGGCAAAAGAGTACTGCACCTTTTGATTGCCAAGCAGTGTTAAATCCTGAAGCTCTTCGTTTTGTCTTCCAGTCATGTTTAATTCCTCCTAAGCGGGTTGATTCTTGTTATCAACAATAATAGAGAACGCTAGACACCGCGTTTGTTGCCCCATACAAGAGCATGAAGCTGGGGCAGTACGCGGACGTCGTTCAGCTCTGGATCAGCGACGACCTGATCGATCAACTGCTCGTATCTCTCTAGAAGGTCGGCGGTATGCTGCTGAATATCCATTCTTCTGACGTCTGGATTGCCGACCTGCAGGAAAAACGGAATGTCCGGATAGCGGGCATGCACCTTTTTCGCGTAGGCCAGATCCGCCTCGTCAAAGACGACGACCTTCAGGCTCTGGCTGTAAGGATGATCCCGGTCTGCCAGCCGTGATACAACGTCGTCCAGCGCGCTCCAGTCGGTCGTCATGCCCGAGCTGGGCGGCTTCGGCGACAGGGTCACCTGGTCGATCTCGGCGAGCCAGTCCTGCCAGCGGGAGCCCTGCGTCTCGACGGCAACGGCAATCCCATTGTCATGGAGCAGTGTCACCAATGCGCCGAGCCCGCCGAGGAGGGCAGGGTTGCCGCCGGACAGCGTCACATGGGAGAAGCGGCTGCCGCCTAGAGCTTGCAGCTCGGCATAAATATCCTCGGCCGTCATCGTGCGGATATCATCCTTGGCGCTGCCGTCCCAGGTAAAGGCCGAATCGCACCAGGAGCAGCGGTAGTCGCAGCCCGCCGTGCGGACGAACATCGTCTTCTGGCCGATGACCATGCCTTCCCCTTGAATCGTTGGCCCGAATATTTCCAGGACGGGAATCGGCTGATGCTGGTTACTCACCGTTCATCCACTCCCGTCTCGCTTCGGCATAGCTGGTCGGCGTCTCGTAGAGGCGGACGAATTCCACTCGGGCCTGCAGCTCGGGGGAACGGTAAGCCTCTTTTTGCAGCGCCTGCTCCATTTGCTCATACAGCCATACGGCCATATTTTCCGCCGTTGTATTCATCAGCGGCAGCGACTCGTTCAGATACTGGTGATCGAGATACCCTTCGATCTCCTGCTTCCAGATCGTCTTGATCGTGCCGAAGTCTATCGTCAGGCCGAGTTCGTCCGGGATTCCGCTGATTCCGAATACGACTTTATAGGTATGACCATGCAAGTTTTTACATTTGCCGTCATATGCATGTAGGTGGTGTGCGGCGTCGAATGTGAACTCTTTGCTCACCAGCACGCGCCGCTGATGATATCTTAATTTGGAGCGAGGGATGTCCTCGCCAAGCTTCTGCAGCTTATCAACGATGCGAAATTCGCCGGGTATGAAGCTCATGATGTCGCCCCCTCTGCTCGCGTCTCGAGATAGGCTTCCATTCCGGCAAGCCTTAGTTTGCAGGCTGGACATTCTCCGCAGCCGTCGCCGATCACGCCGTTATAGCAGGTGAGCGTACGCTCCCGGATATAGTCGAAGGCGCCAAGCTCGTCGGCAAGCTGCCATGTGGCGGCTTTATCAAGCCACATAAGCGGGGTATGGATGACGAAATTATGATCCATGGCCAGGTTAAGCGTAACGTTCAGCGATTTGACGAAGGCGTCCCGGCAATCCGGATAACCGCTGAAATCCGTTTCGCATACGCCGGTAATGATATGTCTTGCCCCGACTCCTTTGGCGAGGACTGCTGCAAAGCTGAGGAACAGATGGTTCCGTCCTTCTACGAACGTGTTGGGAAGCTCGCCGTCCTCGTGGACGATGTCCATGTCGTGGCGGGTCAGCGCATTCGGGCTTAATTGTGATAAAAGACCCATATCCAGGAGGTGGAATTTGACCCCGAGCTCTTCGGCGATTCCGCGGGCACACTCGATTTCCTGCTTGTGGCGCTGGCCGTAATCAAAGGTGACGACTTCGACTTCGCGGAATTGCTTCAAGGCCCAGAACAGGCAGGTGGTGCTGTCTTGACCGCCGCTGAATACGACGACGGCTTTTTCCTGTTGAAGCATAAAAAAACCTCTCTTCTTCTGAATTTTGTGAAAGGATGCGAGGAGCATCATTTACATAGAAGAAAGAGAGTTCTTGAACTGTGACACTATGAAAAAACACGCCGTTGGCCCCGATGGGCACGGCAAAAAGGGCGCAACGCGCCGTTAGTTTTTTATAGAGGGAGTTCGCGAACCTCTCCCATGCCTTAGCAGCATGGATCTTCTTCAATTGTGGCTAATGTTCGATGCCATTATAGCATAAATAAAGGGGAAGCTGTTGTTCCAAGAGCTGTCAACTAGTTGTTTTCTCTTATTTACAAGGCGCTGGGGATACAGGATAATAGAATATATTAATTCGTAGGAGGTTATGTTTTGAAGAAAATGAGCAAATGGCTGGCGCTGCCGCTAGTGCTGATGTTAGTTTTTTTGACGGGCTGCCAGGCTGTAGGGGGCTTTGATGTCAACAAAGCTCTGCAGAAGAGCTTGGAAGTTCAGTCCAGCGAATCCAGACAGAAGGTTTCGGTCGAGGTTGTCCCTGCGGATAACGTGTCCGCGGAAGACAAGGAAATTATAGATCTGATCAATTCCATTTCTTTAACGGTTGACCATGCCAAAATCAAGGATGCTTCGACGATGTCGCTGAAGGGCTCGATCGGTTTTTCCGGCGAGGAGCTTCCATACCATATTTCCATGGACGCCACTAGCATGGCGATCCAAGTTGAAGGGGCACAACAGCCGCTGTACATATCCTTAGAGGATTCCTCTGACTATCTAGACCTTGAGCAATACAATGAGCAGGTTCAGGAATTTGGGGTTAAGGCTGCTGGCTTCCTGCTGAAGCATATGCCGAACCCTTCCACGATTTCTGTGAAAAAAGTGCAGGAGAAAGTCAATGAAGAAACACTCAGTCTGACTCATCTGCATGCCGAAATTCGCGGCGATGAGCTGGTGAAGCTGGCCAAGCCGCTGCTGACGAATGTTGCGAAGGACGAAGCGGGCTTGAAAGAGCTGATCGGCGCTTTCTATGACGCCATGTATCCGATGCTTAGCGCCCAATTGGGAACGGACGCTTTTGATGAAGAACCGGCATCCTCCAAAGAGTTCGTCGTAGCCGCCATGTACGGCGTAGTTAAGGAAGCATTGGACGAGATCTTGAAGGATTACGACCAGCAGGCTGCCGCTCTGTTTGAAGAATCGCCGGAGCTAAGCACTGTGCTCGGCAAAGATACCGTGCTCACAACGGATCTGTATTTTGACGGCGATTTGAACACGCGCAAACAGAACATGGAGCTGACGGTAGCGATCCCTCAAGGTGAAGGCGTGCCTGTCAAAGCGTTTAAGGTGAGCAGCGAAGCCGAAATGTGGAATATTGGCGGAGCTGTAGCTGTCGATCAAGTTGACTTAAGCGCAGGCAAGCTGGATCTTGCGGACGAGGAGATCACTCCGGGGCAAATCCTGCGTAATTTCGAGCCGGGTTCGATCATTTACAAGCTGCTTAAGGACGAGATGCAAATCACTTCCAAATATGTGTTGATCGGTTATCCGGGCGATTACTATGAAGTGATCAAGAAGAACGGCACCAGCTTCGTGCCGCTCCGCTATATGTCCGCTGAGCTGGACGCAGAGATCAAATGGAACAAGGAAACGAAGACAATTACGATCATCGATGATATCACGCAAGCGGAGATTGTGCTGACGGTCGGCTCCAGCCAAGCCAAAGTAGCCGGGCAGGCAGCAGCACTGTCCGAGCCGGCGTTCATCCATACGGACGGCAAGACGTATGTGCCGCTTCGGTTCATCTCTGAAGCATTGGGAGCGAAGGTGCATGTAGACGAGGATGGCTGGATTACGGTAACGCGCGACTAATTGCCAGTCGTCGGCGTGAACCAGATTCAGCAGAGAAGAACTGCGGCTTGTTCGGGGAACCGGATAGGCTCGCAGTTCTTTTTTTTAGTTAGCAAATTGACCGCTATTTAATAATTGACGTACAATAAACCTCCATTTAAGATAGGAATAATACTTTCTTCAAAAAGAGCAGCCCGTCATGATTTGTTGCTTTAATACTTTCATCTGTGAAAGCGTTAGCAGGATCATGCTTTCGTGGCCTAAATCTTTATGGGGGTTATCTATTATTGTTTTGAGAGGGGTTATCGGTATGAAAAAGAAGATTGGAGTATTCATGGTTATTGCCGCTATGCTGATTACGGTGATCGGCTGCGGCAGCAATAATGCCGGAGGCGGCAGCAACACTGGTAATGCGGCCAACCAAGGCAATGCTGAGGCTGGGGCTCCGGCCGATACGAGCAAGGAAAGCTACAAAGTTGCGATTTCGCAAATCGTCGAGCATCCATCCTTGGACGCGACTCGCGAAGGGTTCCTCGCTGCGCTGAAAGATGCGGGCATCGTGGAGGGAGAGAACCTGAAGCTCGACTATAACAACGCGCAGGGAGACCCAACCAATAACTTAACGATTGCGCAAAAAATTGCCGGAGAGAAATACGATCTCGTACTCGGGATTGCAACTCCTCCTGCTCAAGCTCTTGTAGGCCAGGTTAAGAACTCGCCGATTTTGTTCGCGAGTGTTACCGATCCACTGGATGCCAAGCTGGTCGATAATCTGGAGAAGCCAGGCGGAAATGTCTCGGGGGCATCTGACACGAACCCGGAAGCCATTGTCAAGCTGATGGATTTCATCGCTGAGAACTTCAAGGAAGTAAAAGCGGTTGGCGTCGTGATTAACCAAGGCGAGCCGAATGCCGTGATTATGGCGGATCATGCGGAAAAAGCGCTTGAAAAACACGGCATCAAGCTGATCAAAGCGCCGGTAACGAACACCTCTGAAGTGAAGCAGGCGGCAGAATCGCTCGTTGGCCGTGCCGATGCACTGTATACGACGCTGGACAATACGGTTGTCGAAGCAGTCAGCACCGTCATTCAAATTGCGAATGAGCATGATATCCCGTTCTTCTCCAGCGACCGTGATACGGTAGAGAAGGGTGCTTTTGCCACCGTTGGTTTTAAATATTACGATCATGGCTACCAGGTGGGCGAGATGGCCGTTGAAGTGCTGAAGGAAGGCAAGAAAGTTGGCGACATGCCGGTTACCTTCCCTGACAAGCTGGATCTAATCCTGAACCTCAAGGCAGCCGCCGAGCAAGGAATCGAGGTTACCGACGCCATGAAGGACATGGTTAACGACAAGGAGAATAACTTGCTTGAATAGGCTGGTTTCAATCATTTAGGAGGTACTCATCATGGTGAACTCGTTAATCGGAGCCCTTGAATCCGGCCTGCTCTATGCGTTGATGGCGCTCGGGGTATATATAACTTTTCGGATTTTGGATTTTCCGGATCTAACGGTAGATGGAAGTTTTACGACGGGCGGCGCGATCGCTGCGGTAATGATTACGAAAGGAGCAAATCCGGTAACGGCTACCCTGCTCGCCTGCTTCGGCGGGATTATCGCCGGAATGCTGACGGGGCTGCTTCATACGAAAGGCCGCATTAACGGGCTGCTCTCAGGGATATTGATGATGATCGCGCTGTACTCGATTAATATGCGGATTCTGAGCAAGCCAAACGTTGCGCTGCTTGGTGAAACAACGCTCTTTAGCTCCGTTTCTCCGCTGCTGCTGATGCCGTTTGTCGTCGTAGTGGTCAAGCTGCTGCTGGACTTGTTCTTTAAGACGGATCTCGGGCTTGCGCTGCGCGCGACCGGAGACAACAAGCGCATGATTCGCAGCTTCGGTGCGCATACCGATAATACAATTATTCTTGGCCTAAGTTTGTCGAACGGGCTGGTTGCCTTGTCGGGTGCGCTGATCGCCCAGCAGTCCGGCTTTGCCGATATTACGTCAGGGATCGGCATGATCGTGATCGGGCTGGCTTCCGTCATTATCGGGGAAGCCATTCTGGGGGCGAGAACGGTATTCTTTGCTACGCTGGCCGCTATTGTAGGTTCAATCGTATACCGGGTAGTGGTCGCTCTCGCTCTTCGTATCCCATGGTTCGAGTCTTCGGATTTGAAGCTGATTACTGCGGTGATCGTCATCGTTGCTTTGGTACTTCCATCCGCGCGCCGCGCATCGAAGCAGCGCTCGCTTGCCCGGAAACGTTCAACAGAGGTTGCGGAGTCGCTTGGTGAACATGCAGGTTTGGGGGGTGGGCGTTAATGCTGGAGCTGTCGAATGTATCCAAGCTGTTTCATCCCGGGTCACCGGATGAGAAGATTGCGCTCGCTGACGTTAGTCTGCATTTACAGCCAGGGGATTTTGTCACCGTAGTTGGCAGTAATGGCGCCGGGAAGTCCACCTTGATGAATATGATCTCCGGCGTACTCAAACCTGACGTTGGTGAAATTCGCATCGCGGGCAGCAAGGTCAGCCATTTGAGCGAGCACCGGAGAAGCCGCTGGATCGGCCGGGTGTTCCAGGATCCGATGGCCGGAACGGCGCCGAATATGACGATCGAAGAGAACTTGGCGATGGCGTATTCACGGGGGAAGACAAGAGGACTGGGGCTGGGCATCAACGCCTCGCGCCGCGTTCTGTTCCGCCAGCAGCTTAGCCGGCTTGGGATCGGACTCGAGAACAGGTTGCGGGCCAAGGTCGGTACGTTATCCGGGGGTGAGCGCCAGGCGCTCAGCCTGCTGATGGCAACCTTCACACAGCCGAAAATTCTGCTGCTGGACGAACACACCGCCGCGCTTGATCCGGCCCGTGCCGAGCTGGTGACCCAGCTTACGCAGAGCATTGTAAACGAGATGAAGCTGACGACGCTGATGGTGACGCATAATATGGAGCAGGCCATACGTCTAGGCAATCGCCTCATCATGATGGATAAGGGCCGCATCATTCTTGACGTGAATGAAGCGAAGAAGAAGACGCTGACGATCGAAGAGCTGCTCGGTGAATTCGAGAGAATCAGCGGGCACAAGCTGTCGGATGACCGCGTCGTGCTCGGATAGAAATCATGCGACATCTGCTCAGCAGATTGTGCGCATAACATAAAGCTGCCATTCCCTTGACGCATGTAAATGCGGCGCGGGATGGCAGCTTTTTTTGCATCATTTGTCGAGAGCTTCAAGGGGATGATCATTCGGATAAACGTAAGGCGTTGCAGGGCGGGGGATTTCGCGGATTTCCTCCGCTGAGACAGCGAGGATTTCCCGGCCGTTCCTGACCGTCGTTTGCAGGGTTCCCTGTACTTCGATCCAGGCGTCCCGCTTGAACCAGGGAAGAGGCTGCGCAGAGGAAACGACGACGCCGAACGGATAGGCATCCGCGGTACAGCATTGGACAAGGAAGCGGCCAACTACAAATTCACGCGGGCTGTCCGTGCCGGGATCCTCATAGACGAAACCGCTCAGCTTTACGGTTTTACCCCGGAATTGATCCTTGAACAGCTCGAAGGCGCCTATCGTTTCAGAGTAAATTTCCGGTTTAACCTCGATAATGTCTTGAGGGTATAATTTTTTGGCGAGTTCGGCGAATTCCGTGTTGTACTTATCCGGGGCGGTGAAAATATCGTTCAGATGCTCTGCGTTCAGCGCAGGTGAAGAGAGCTGCATGCCCTTTTGATCGGCAGCCATGCTGCCGAGCGCCTGATCCGGCATAACTACGCCTAGCAGCAGCGGAACGAGGAAGAGGGTGTATACAGCGGCATTCTTTAGAGGGGATGCAGGGGTATCATGGTGCTCACAGCCGCATGCGGGAGAAGCGCTGGAAAACAGCGCCTCCCAGGCGAGGCTCAGGGACATGGCCGTAAGCGGGATCGCACTGTAGCGGAGCCAAGGCTCCATTTTCGGGGCGATGTAGTAATGCAGCGTGCCGCTTCTGGACAAATGGGCGATAAATAAGGCAAAGGCCAGCAAAATGAAGCTTCGTGCCAGCTGCTGCCGCCGCAGCGTTGTGCGGGGATTTGTCATTCCGGTAACCTCCTTTCATCGCTTAAGAATTGGATATTAGCTTAAATAGAGTTTGCCTGCGAGGACAGAACCAACAAATACGACAGTACAGATGAGAAAAGCGAAATATATGACAAATTTGGCTTTGAAGACGGACAGGAGCATGAGGACGTTCTTGAGATCCAGCATCGGTCCAAATACGAGAAAAGCGAGCAGGGAGCCGGCGGAAAACGTATGCGTGAACGCGGCAGCGACAAAGGCGTCGGAGGTTGAGCACAGCGACAATAGAAAAGCGAAGCCCATCATGAAGGCGTAGGAACCAACAGGACCCCCGCCGATGGCGAGAAGGCTCTCTCTGGGAACGAAGGATTGAATCGCGGCCGTAATGAGGCAGCCCATGATCAAGTATTTTCCCATATCAAATACCTCGTCGGCCGCGTGAACAAATATCGCTGTTATTTTCCCGCCGTGCCGGGAAGGGCCGTGATGATGACTATGGTTGTGCTCATGCTTATGGGGATGTTCATGGGCATGCTCATGGGGATGGCTGTGATTATGATTATGATGGTGGCTTGAAGCTGCGCCGGAAAGGGGTTTGCTTCTTAGCGGATCTCCTTTCCAGGTGGCGTAGATCATCCAGCCGATCGCTGCGGCGACAAGGAAGGCTAATCCCATTCTGGCATAGACCATTTCCGGATGCAGCCGGAACGCCATATAGGTCGCTCCGTACACAACCGGATTCACGATCGGTCCGGCCAGAATGAACACGGCGGCCATGTATACGGGCATGCCTTTTTGAATGAGCTTGCGGATTAGGGGGATCATCCCGCATTCGCACACCGGAAATATGAAGCCCAGCGTACAGGCGAACAAAATGCCGGCGGCAGGGTGCTTTGGAATCCATCTGCTTAACATGTCCTCGGAAATATACAGATGTACGAGCGAGGAGAGCAGGGCCCCGATCAGCACGAAAGGGAGCGCCTCCAGCAGTATGCCGATAAAGCTTGTCTTGAACAGATGGAGATAATTGAAGTCGAACGATACCAAAGGCGGCAGAGCGGGGGCGATGACAATGAGACAGGCCAGCACAAAGGCGGCGGGAAGCAAAAAGGGAAGCCATCGGGTTAGGGGCAATGGGTTCATAGCAATCTCCTCTATTTTTCATAGGATTATCTTAATCATAATAATTACTATTAATAACGGACGAGGTTCAGAACAATAAATCATGAATTTTGCCGGTCATCCAGCATTGACAAACCGGGGAGTTGGCATTATATTAGGTTTTGTTAATCGTAATAATTACGAATAATTATCGCTGTAAAAAACTAATCTGAATTGCGAAGGGAGTTGGTTGAATGACTGATCAACCATTACCGGTTACCGTGCTCAGCGGGTACTTGGGCTCAGGGAAAACAACGGTGCTGAACCATGTGCTGAATAATCGCCAAGGGCTGAGAGTTGCCGTCATTGTCAACGATATGAGCGAAATAAACATCGATGCAGAGCTGGTAAGCGCAGAAACGAATCTGTCGCGGACAGAGGAGAAGCTGGTGGAGATGTCCAACGGCTGCATTTGCTGCACCCTGCGGGATGATTTGCTGAAGGAAGTACAGATCCTGGCGGAGGAAGGGAGATTTGATTATATCCTCATTGAATCTACCGGCATAAGCGAACCGATCCCGGTTGCCCAGACTTTCACTTATGAGGATACGGAGACAGGGATTGATTTGCGTGGTTTGGCTAGGCTGGACTGCATGGTAACTGTCGTGGACGCTTATCGTTTCTGGCATGACTTCTCCTCCGGAGAGACACTGCTGGAGAGAGGCGAAGCCAGTGGTGAAGGGGATGCACGGGATGTTGTGGATCTGCTGATCGATCAAATCGAAACCTGCAATGTGCTGATCCTGAATAAATGCGACCTGGTCGGAGAGGGGGAGCTGGATGAGCTGGAGGGAGTCCTCAGGAAGCTGCAGCCCGCTGCCAAGTTCATCCGGACGCAGCATGGCAGCATTGATCCTGCGGAAATATTGAATACAGGCTTGTTCAATTTTGATGAGGTGAGTATGTCTGCGGGCTGGATCAAGGAGCTGCAGCAGGAGAGCCATACCCCCGAGACGGAGGAATACGGCATCAGTTCCTTCGTGTACCGCAGAGTGCGGCCGTTTCATCCGGAGCGTCTGGCTGGCTTTATGAGCGACTGGCCTGAAGAGGTCGTACGGGCGAAAGGTCTGGCATGGATCGCGGCCAAGACGGATTTGGCGGCCAGCTTGAGCCAGGCCGGGCCGTCGATTCAATTCGGTCCGGCGGGGCAGTGGCTGGCGTCTTTTCCTCCAGAGCAGCAGGAGGAGGTCTTCCACAGCGAGCCGGAGATGAGGCGGAAATGGGATGAAGTATGGGGGGACCGTCTCAATGAAATAGTCTTTATCGGCATACATATGAACCGTGCCGAGATCGAAGAATCGTTGGATCAATGTCTGTTAACTGAGGAAGAAATGAGCTTGGATTGGGCCAGCTTCCATAACCCGCTGCCGTGGATCAGCGATGAGGAATATTTGGCAGCAGGCCTTAGGTAGGGAACAGAGCAGGAAGAGCTAACGGATAGAAAGGAGGGTATCGAATGAGAGTAGTCGTAACGCTGGCATGCACTGAATGCGGGGACCGCAACTATACCACAACGAAAAACAAAAAAACGCATCCCGAACGCCTAGAGTTAAGAAAGTACTCGCCGCGTCTAAAGAAATATACGATTCATCGCGAAACTAGATAGGGTGAGGACATAAACGCGCTGCAGCGTCTTACTTCGACGGATGAAAGGGCGAAATGCCGTTTTGTTTAATCGTAATATTTACGTATAAGTGAGGGATTTGCATGATTTTGTCTTCCATGCGGAATGTCGTATTCGGATATGGGGATACGCCCGTGCTAAGCGGCATTTCCGTGGATATTCATCAAGGGGAATTCGTCGGGATTACCGGTCCGAATGGCGCCGCCAAAACAACGCTGCTAAAGCTATTGCTCGGCTTGCTGAAGCCATGGAGCGGCTCGGTGCATATTCACACCGAGGCATTGGAAGGGGAACGTTTGAGTATCGGTTACGTGCCGCAGAACGTGGCGTCTTTCAATAGCGGTTTTCCCAGCCGCGTACTGGAGCTGGTCAGGTCAGGCTGTTATTCCCGGCTGGGCCTGTTCAAGCGGCTTGCCGCGGATCAGCACGAGATCGTCGAACAGAGCTTGAAGCAGGTCGGAATGTGGGAATACCGGCATCGTAAAGTCGGGGAGCTGTCCGGGGGACAGAAGCAGCGGATCTGCATTGCCAGAGCTTTGGCGGGGCAGCCGAACGTGCTTGTTCTGGATGAGCCTACGGCGGGAATGGATCAGCAGGGTAGATTGGGCTTCTATCAGCTTATGCGCCATTATGTTACATCGCATGGCATGACCGTTATCATGGTGACGCATGAGCTTCAGGAGTCGGGAAAATACTTGGATCGCATCATTTCATTGGAACAGCGGGAGAGCGAGGGATGGCAGTGTTTGACTACGAATTCATGCAGCGTGCGTTTTGGGCCGGAGCTATGCTTGGAATAATCGCTCCCGTCTTAGGCGTCTATTTGATGCTCAGGCGGCAGGCATTGATGGCGGACACGCTGTCCCATGTCTCTTTGGCCGGGGTGGCGCTTGGTTCCCTCCTTGGAATGAGTCCTGCCGTGACCGGAATCGCAGCCGCGGTGCTTGGCGGAGTTCTTGTGGATGGGCTGAGGCGGGCTTATCGGACCTATAGCGAAATGTCTGTAGCGATCATTATGACCTCGGGTCTTGCCCTTGCCATCGTGCTCATGAGCCTGCGCACCAATTGGAGCAAAAGCTTCAGCTCCTATTTGTTCGGTTCGATCGTCGCGGTGAATGATGCGGGACTATGGCTGATTGGCAGCGTGACGGCTGCAGGCCTGATTTATTTGTTCGTGCTGCGAAGGCCGCTTTATAATATGACCTTTGACGAAGAGACGGCGCAGATCAGCGGTATGCAGGTGAAGCGGCTGTCATTCTCGTTTGCGATATTGACCGGGATGACGGTGGCCGCAGCGATGCCGATCGTCGGCGTCCTGCTCGTCTCTTCGCTTATGGTTCTGCCAGCCTCGCTGGCCCTGCGCATGGCCAGCGGGTTCACGATGGCAATTCTGGTTTCGGTGGCTGCCGGATGGCTGGGCATCTTCAGCGGTTTGACCATTTCATATTATGTGAACGTACCGCCCGGGGGGACGATTTCACTCATGCTGCTATTGATGCTGCTGTCCGCCATGCTTGCGCAGAAGCTGCTGCGAAGACAGGGCAGGTACAAGCAACAAGCTCTGCTTATGGGACAAGGAAACAGAACTACAAATCTTCGAGAGGGAGTGGAAAGGTGAATCAATATCGCAATCAAACAGAAAGTTCAAAGAGGAATAGAGTATGGAATAAAGGGCTGGCTGCCGCCGCACTGCTGCTTGCAGTCATCATGGTTACGGCGGCATGCGGCGCTAAGGGGGGAGCAGGCGCCAGCGGAGCAGAAGCGGAGTCTCCCGATTCTCCCAGCAAAGGTAAACTCGATATTCAGGTCAGCTTTTATCCGATGTACGAATTCACGAAACAGGTGGCGGGAGATGCGGCTGATGTGCAGATGCTTGTTCCAGGCGGTGTGGAGCCGCATGACTGGGAGCCAACCCCCCGGGATATCGCCAAGCTGGAGGAGGCCGATGTGTTCGTCTATAACGGCGCTGGCATGGAGGGCTGGGTGGAGCAGGTTCTATCCGCCGTCAGCAGCAGGAAGCTCGTGAAAATCGAAGCCAGCCAAGGGATCGATATGATCGAGGATGCTGAAGTTCATGATCATCCTGACGGAGATGAGCATGAACCTGCTGAAGAAGAGGCTCACGAGCATGACCACGAGCATGAGCATGACCAGGAGCATCACCACGACCACGAGCAGGCGCATGAAGAGGCGCACGATCACAACCATGAACATGAAGCAGCCGGTCACCATGATCATGATCACGCTCATAATCACGGCGGGCTGGATCCGCATGTGTGGCTCTCTCCGGCCCTTGCGATCAAAGAGGTTCGCAATATTGAAGCAGGTCTGTCCCAGGCTGCGCCGGAACACCAAGAGCTATTCAAGAAAAATGCGGACGCCTACGTGGCGAAGCTGGAGGCATTGGATCAGGAGTTCAGAGAGACGCTTGCAAGCGTGAAGCGCAAGGATTTCATTACACAGCACGCCGCATTTGGTTATCTTGCCCGGGAATACGGGCTCCGGCAGGTGCCGATCGCCGGGCTGTCGCCGGAGCTGGAGCCGTCGGCAGCCCAGATGGCAGAAATCGTTAAGTTTGCTAAGGAAAATGATGTAAAAACGATTTTCTTCGAAACTCTGGTATCCTCCAAAGTAGCCGAAGCCATCTCTAAGGAAATCGGCGCCCAAACGGCCGTTCTTAACCCGATCGAAGGGTTGACGGAGGAAGATTTGAGCAGCAGCCGGGATTACATCGTACTGATGCGGCAAAATTTAGAGGCGTTAAAATTAGCACTTAACGAATAGCTTTAAAGCCTTAGGATGAGATGTTTCTGCCATAGAAAATCTCATCCATTTCCGTTTTCAGCAGCTCAGTGATTTCCGCCTGCTCCTGCGGGCTTAGCTTGTCCTTCGTATAGCCGAACAGATAATTGTTCAGGTCAAATTCCTTCAGCTTGCATTTGGTATGGAAAATATGCTCCTGATAGACGTTTACATCAATCATATGGTACGCATCGACAACTTCATCCGGGATGTAATTCTGAATGGAGCTGATCTCGTGGTCGATGAACAGCTTGTGTCCGTTGATATCCCGGGTGAACCCGCGGACCCGGTAATCGATCGTCATAATGTCCGTATCAAAGGAATGGATTAAATAATTTAGCGCCTTCAGCGGCGAAATTTCACCGCAGGTCGACACGTCGATATCAGCCCGGAACGTGCTGATTCCTTCGTCCGGGTGATATTCGGGATACGTATGGACCGTAATGTGGCTCTTGTCGAGCTGCAGCACTACGTTGTCAGGCAGCGGCCCCGGCGATTCCTCAAAAGATTCCGTAGGCACCTCCACGACAGGGCCCTCCGATACAAGAACGGTTACACTCGCCCCTTGCGGCACATAATCCTGCTTGGCCACATTGAGCACATGGGCTCCGATGATGTCGGACACGGCTATCAGAATCTGGGTCAGTCTGTCGGAATTGTACTGCTCGTCGATATATTCTATATAGGCCTGCCGTTCTTCCTTCGTTTTCGTGTAGCAGATATCATACATATTAAAGCTTAGCGATTTGGTCAGATTGTTGAATTCGTGCAGCTCTACACGCTGCTTCGGTGTCAGTGTCATAGCAGCCTCCGTTAAGAAATGATATGCCTTAATTATCTTTATACCCATTCTTCCATATCCCTAACGGCCGAAAGAAATATGGATTATAATGGAGTAGGCACTTTATTTGCAGAGGAGCGGTCCGATGAATATGCAAGCTGTTTTTGATGCATTTCCGCTGTTGGAATCGAGAGACCTAATCGCCCAACGAATCATCCAAGAAGGTGCTGCTCAAAAACGGCTTTAGGCAGGAAGGCATCCTGCGGCAAGCTCATTTATGGTCCGGCAAGGGCGTGGTTGATTTGGAAATCTACGGCATTTTGCAAGAGGAATATGTATCATCTTCATCCAATTAAAAAAAGCGGCAGGCCCGTTATTATTCCGGACCCGCCGCATTGTGCTTGTGCATTTATAATTATTCTTCCGCCGACTCGTCCTGGGACTCGAGATCCTCAGCTTGGATTCTCGGAGTAACGACAGAAACGAGAAGCTCGTTTTCCGAAGACAGCAGCGTAACTTCAGGCGGAAGCTCTACATTTCCGACTAGAAGTGAATCGCCAACATCCAGCTCGCTAATATCGACGCTGATGGATGACGGCAGCTGGTGAGGCAATGCTTCGACCTCGATGAATGTGCTCTGTGTCTGCACGATGCCGCCTAATTTAGTACCCTTCGGGGTACCGACGTAATCAAGCGTTACTCTCGTACGAACGAGTTCATCCTTCTTTACACGGAGGAAATCCACATGAATATATTCGCGTGTCACAGCATCCCGCTGCAATCCTTCGAGCAGTACAGGGACTTTATCGGAGCCTCCCACTTGAACCTCTAATAACCCTGATCCTCCGCCTCTGACCCAACGTTGAAATTCCTGCGAGGAAATATGAATCATGTCGCTTTCTTTGTTCAATCCCATAACTACGCCCGGAAGACGTCCGCTTTGACGCAGGCGCTTCAGGCCCGACCTGTTCATGGGTGATCTTTGTTCCGCTGCAAAACATGCTCTCATCACTACAACACTCCTTGTTATTCAACCATAATATTTTGTGCTCCCAAAATCCCTATCCGTCCGTGAACATTGATTTCGCCCCCTGCGCGGGGGATATAAAGAGCACCATGACATCACCGCCCTGGTTAACATTAAATGTAATAAAATGTATATATGCGTGAAGGCACCCCGCTTCGTTGGAAGCGAAATGCCTTATACAATAACGATAGCATAAACCAGTTAGCCTGTCGACAACTGACAGCTGTTATTCATCGTTTTGTCTTAATTACCATAACTAGGATTATTTCATAACCTCCCGCATTTATGATGGATAAAAGCCGATATCATTACTTGGACTTTAAAATGCCGGACCGGCTGTACAGCTGGACAAAGAGGGATGCCTGCTCGTCAGCCATGCAGGAGAAATGAGCCGTTTTGTGGAAATAGAACCTGGTACTTACCATAATTTAAGGGAGCAGGAAACACAAGATTATTATGGCGGCTTCCGAACGATGGTGTTCGGGGCTGACCCTTACGGCAATACGATGCTCATGTCCGACCGCCCGCAGCTGATTTAGCGGCGGACAGGGTCATCAACTTGACCAAGGGATGCTAGAGCTTAATAAATGGTTAGAACATAAATATGATAGGCTACGGCAACAGGGGGCTAGGCGATGCGTGTCGATAATCAATATATTGTCTTTAATGAATTTGGAACGCCTGAAGACGTCCTAAGGGTCGAGCAAAGGCCCGTTACACCTCCCGGACAGGGCGAGGTGCTGGTACGAATGATCGCACGGCCGATCAATCCTTCGGATCTTATTCCGATCCGGGGAGCGTATTCGCACCGGATATCGCTTCCCTGCATTCCCGGATACGAAGGCGTTGGCATTGTGGAGGACGTTGGAATGGATGTCGCCCCGGAGCTGATCGGCAAGCGGGTGCTGCCGCTGCGGGGCGAAGGCACCTGGCAGCAATTTGTGAAGGCATCGGCGTCCTGGGCCGTTGTGATTCCCGATGACGTCACGGATGATCAGGCAGCGCAGCTGTATATCAACCCGGTAACTGCTTGGCTTATTTGCCGGAATATACTGAGTTTGAGGCCGGGGGCCGTCCTTGTCGTCAATGCAAGCGGCTCTGCGCTCGGGCGGATATTGGCCCAGTTGTGCGCTTTTCTTGGCATAAGACTCATCGCTGTGACGAGAAACGATCATCATACGAAAGAGCTGCTTGAGCTGGGCGCGGAATCTGTGATCAATACGGGCGAGACTCCGCTAAAGCAGGCTGTCATGGAGCTGACGGGCGGCTTGGGGGCAGACGCTGCGGTGGATATGATCGGCGGCAGTCCTGGTACGGAGCTGGCTTGCTGTGTGCGTACAGATGGAATGTTCGTCACAGTGGGGCTTCTGTCGGGCGTGCCGCTGGATTGGGCTGAAATCAGGCGCAGTACGAATGCTTCAGCGACGATGTTTCATCTGCGGCAATGGAATCAGACGGTTAGCGCTCAAGTGTGGCAGGATACGTTCAGGGAGCTGATATCCTTAATTCAGGCGAAGAAGCTGGCGCTGCAGCCGCCAGGGCCGCGCTTTGAGCTGCAGAAGGCAAGCGCAGCGGTGCGAGCCGCTGAAGCTTCCGGAAGGAATCTGGGGAAATATTTTCTTATGTAACACCACTTAGAAAAACAGCAGCCAAGAGCTCTGCTCCTGTGCTGCTGTTTTGTATTTGATTTTTACAGCAAACCCCATAATGCCGGAACGTTTGCCGGTTCCCAGCCCGGCAGGGAAGTGTGGGATTGGATACAATAGTATGTTTTGCCCTCGTAAGTTACTTGGTCGTTAGCCTTGTAGTTGACGTTTGGCGCCCAAGGAGCGATGGCGTTCCCGCCGTCTGCATCGGTCGTTGCTGTTACGGCAACGCCATCCGATACATTGCCAGCGGCATCCCGGGCTTTGACCGTGAATGTATACGCCGTGTTCGGTGCAAGTCCGCTAATTGTGGCGCTCGTATCTGATACGTTCAGCTCGTTCGAGCCGTAGCTGACCGTATAACCCGTAACACCGACGTTATCGGTCGACGCGCTCCAACTCAGGGTAACGCTGTTCGCCGTCGTTCCGGTGACCTGAAGGTTCGCCGGTTCCGTTGGCGGTGTCGTATCGCCGGAGGCCGGGTCGGTCGTGACGGATAATGGGCTGCTTGGGGCGGAGACATTGCCCGCGGCATCCCGTGCTTTCACTGTGAACGTATACGTCGTGTTTGGTGCAAGTCCGCTGATTGTGGCGTTCGTACCGGATACGTTCAGCTCGTTCGAGCCGTAGCTGACCGTATAAGCCGTAACGCCGACGTTATCGGTGGATGCGCTCCAGGATAGGGTAACGCTGCTCGATGTCTTTCCAGTGGCCTGGAGATTCGCCGGTGCCGTTGGAGGCGTCGTATCCGAACCGTTGCCAGGACCGCCTGCGCCGATAGACAAATCGTTCGCCAGCTTGTTCAAGAGCGTCTTGTTCCGGTCGCCGCTGAACTCCCAGAACATAGCCCCGCCTAAGCCATTGCTCTTAATGAAGGCCGTTTTGTGGCCGAAGGACTCTACGTCGTCATAGGAAATATAAGTCCGGTTTGAAGGGTTATATAGGTACGGCACTTTAGCCGTATCGTTCCAATGCCGCGTATACCCGTTTTTATTGATATACTTTGCTTCCAGGTCGCTAAAATCGAAGATCCCCGACTCCCATGTTCCATTCGATACGCCGGAGCAGCTTTGATACTGTCCGTTGCTGCCGGAGCCGCAATTGGCCCAGCCGCGGCCGTAGAACGGCATGCCCAGCACGATTTTGCTGGCTGGAACGCCCGCATTCAGATGGCCTTGTACGCCGGCGGCGGCATTAAATGTCGCTGCATCGGGCACTCCTGCGGCAGCAGCGGCAGGATCGTAGTACAGAGGAGCGTTATGCGCGCTAATGGTTTGCCAGCCCCCGTTGAAATCGTAGGTCATAATATTGATCCAGTCGACTACCGAGGCGATGCCGGCGAGATCGGTATTCTGTGCAAATGAAGGGCCTGCGCCTGAGGCGATCGTCAACAGATAGGTTTTGCCGTCTTGCGCACCGGCGGCGTTCAGCTTCTCGCGGACTTTTTGCAGCAGCAGTGTGTAGTTCTGCTTATCCTCAGGCCGGACGCTATTGCCGGACAGCCCGCCGCTAACCGGGTATTCCCAATCCAGATCCACGCCGTCAAACTGATATTTACGCAGGAAGTCAACTGCCGAGTTGGCGAAGGTTTCGCGGGTTTGCGCGTTTGCCGCCACATCGGAGAAGCGGTTCGACCAGCTCCAGCCGCCGACGGATATAATCGTTTTCAGTCCGGGATTCTCCTGCTTCAGCTTGATCAGCTGGCCGATATTCCCTTTAATCGGTTTGTCCCAAGTATCGCCCGGGAAGGATTTCTGGGCATCGATCCAGGGATCGCCGAGTACGATCGTTCCGTTCGGAGCGTTGATCGTGCCGACCTCGTCCTGACAGGACCATGTGACCGGGTTAGGTCCGGTAGGATCCGGGTTTCCGTGAATGCCGTTCCAGCAAATATCCGCGAACGCATAGTTGATATGCGTCACTTTGCTGGCATCGATGTCGGAGACGTTATAGTTTCTTCCATACGCTCCCCAGGATGGATAATATCCGATGATTTTATAATCCGAAGCAGCCTCCGCTTTTTGCCCCCCGTAAGCTAATGAGGAAAACACAGATAGAGTCGTGACGACAGCCAGCAGCAGGATGCTGCTCTTTGAAAACCATTGTTTGTGTAGTGCCATTACTTAAATCCACCTCTCGTCCCATAGTTTTGTAGTGCATGAAGATTGCAGGCAAATCTAAGAATCTATCACCCCCTTCATGAAATAATCAGCGGGAAACAGGAAACAGAGAGTCGAGCGGCCGTAATGAAGCGTTTTCAATACAAGGGATCGGAATACCGTATCTATCACCCTGAGTTACCTATTATTGTAATTGGTAGATAGATTTGTATGAAGGGGGAGGTTTATGTGATCCGGGGAGAAAAATCTACCATTTGTGAATAAAATAAAAGCTGCAAACCGGAGCATGCTGCTAGGGGAGAAAAGCCGAAATACCAGGGGAATTTATACGGAGCGGTGGATCGCAAACAGCAATAAAGCGAGGAAAGGTCAAGAGAAAGCGAGGTAAAAAAAAAGCCCTGCTATGAATCATAACAGGGCTCCATGTTCGCGAAGAAGCTCTGCCACAAGGTGGTTCCCTTGTTTGATGGCAAGAGACAACGGGCTTTCGCCGTCTTTCGTCCGAGCATTGACGTCGGCGCCATGCTCGATCAATAACTCAATGATCTCTCGATTATCCTCGTGAAAGGCCGCAGTATGCAGACAGGTATGGCCATTGCTGTCCAGCAGATCAGTTTTGGCATGACGGGCAAGCAGAAGGCGGATGACCTCCAGATTTCTTGCCCCTGCGATGGCAGCATGCAGAGCCGTGTTCGAGGGGATGTAAGAGATTGTGGAGCGGGACACCGCGTTCACATCAGCGTTGTGATCGAGCAGCGCCCGCACTGCTTCCCTCTGTCCGAAATGCGCTGCATATCCTAGCGGGGTGAGACCGTCGCTGTTAGCCGTATTCGCCAAATGAGGATGATTTTCCATGAGCTCCTCCAGCCTGGCTGCGTTGCCTGCCTGTACTGCATCAAAAAATTCATGGATCATGGATGAATCCAAGTCAATCGCCTCCTTTGCATAAAGATGGAAGACTAGTGTCCTTTTATTATTTCAGAGAGCTGGCTTTATTGCAACAGGTCACCGGCGAGCGTATTCTTCGTACTGCGCGCTGAAATGGTTGATTTTCATCGTTACTTTTTTCAGATGCTTCTGCATCGTTTGGATTTCATTCTCGACGTTCTTCTTGTGCTCGATCAATATTTCGCAGCGCTGCTTCAGGGTGCCACCGCCTTGCACGCTTAAATCGACGAACTCTTTGATCTGCTTAATGGGCATGCCCGTTTCCTTCAGACAGCAGATTAACCCGAGCCATTCCAAGTCGTCGTCGGTAAAGCGGCGTATGCCGCCTTCACTCCGTTTCACGAACGGCAGCAGCCCCTCTTTTTCATAATAACGCAGTGTGTGACTAGGTAAATTGGTTTTTTCCGATACTTGTTTAATGGAGTAGATCATCGCCATCTTATTTCTCTCCCGAATATAATTTGGTGTGCAGCTCTTGACTTGAAGTTAACTTTAAGCTTTAAGATTCTATTGTACAATACAAGCCGTTGATTCAAAAGTTTAGACAAGGAGGATATGAATCATGAGAACGATGAAACTGGGAACCAGCAACCTGGAGGTACCGGTGATTGCTGTTGGCTGCATGCGCATCAATTCGCTGGAACAAGCCGAGGCGGAGAAATTTGTGCAGACGGCGCTTGAAGCTGGGGCGAATTTTTTTGACCATGCGGATATTTACGGCAGCGGCAAATGCGAGGAGATTTTTGCAGACGCGATCCATATGAATGACGATGTGCGCGAGAAAATCATTCTGCAGTCCAAATGCGGCATTCGCCAGGGCATGTTTGATTTCTCCAAAGAGCATATATTAAATTCGGTAGACGGTATTCTGAAAAGATTGAAAACCGATTATCTCGACGTGCTGCTGCTGCATCGTCCTGACGCTTTGGTGGAACCGGAGGAAGTAGCAGAGGCGTTCGACAAGCTGGAGAGCTCAGGCAAGGTGCGCCATTTCGGGGTCTCCAATCAAAATCCCATGCAGATCGAGCTGTTGAAGAAGCATGTGAAGCAGCCGCTGGTTGCGAATCAGCTGCAGCTGAGCATCACGAATGCTACGATGATTTCCAGCGGAATCAACGTGAACATGGAGAACGCAGCTGCGGTTAACCGTGACGGCAGCATTCTCGACTATTGCCGATTGCATGATATTACGATCCAGCCTTGGTCGCCGTTCCAATACGGATTTTTTGAAGGGGTTTTCCTCGGCAACGAGAAATTCCCTGAGCTGAACCGCAAAATCGATGAAATCGCCGCGAAATACGAGGTTTCCAACACGACGATCGCGATTGCATGGCTTCTCCGTCATCCGGCCAAAATGCAGCCGGTAACCGGTACAATGAATCTGGAGAGAATTCTGGACTGCTGTAAAGCCGCTGACATCACGCTGACGCGTGAAGAGTGGTATGAAATTTACCGCGCGGCGGGGAATGTGCTTCCTTAATTCCTTCATAATCTTTTCTTCTATGCCCTTATCCTAAGGGCATTTTTTTCTTCTTCGTGTTAGTGAACCATGGACAAATCGTCCGCAAAATCACATTTCCAGCTTGGCTGCGATAAATGTTCACAGTGAAAGTCAAACCTAATCAAAAAAATCACGTCCTCCAGTGGAGAACGTGATATGAAAAATTTGCTTTGCTTGAACCCGTGGTTCAACAGTGTCATATACGCTTTCGGGCGACCACCGCTAACCGGCCGTTTTCGGTTGAGTACTCACAAGTAGACAGAACAAGCAGCTTGTCGCCATACCGGGCTGTTACGCCTGTGTCGTAGAGAGCAAGTTTTTTGATGTTCTGAACATAAGATTCGAACTCGGCCGGGGTTCCTGCCTTCTCAATCTGGTAGTATTTAAAAACCTCGTCCGATTTGCGATAGACCTGTGAAAGAAAAACCGCAACGATCTCATACTCTTCCTTCTCGTAAAGCGTACTAAACTCGAAGGTAGCATGCTCCTTATAATAGCTTTCTTTCTTGTACTTCATCAGGTCTGCAAACATCAGGCCGCTTTTCATATGATGTCCGTGAATCAGCAAAATGCCTGCATCGTTTATCCGGCTGGATGCGTCCAAAAAGAGGAGGCCGTTTTTGCTCTTCTTTTTATCGAAATCATGATCGAGATAGTATTGCGGATCCTGCGGGTTCCGCATAACCGGGTAATCAATACGGGTGCCGTCCATTTTCAGCCAACCGATGATGTCCGGGTTCCTCTCGTAAAGCTCTTGAAATTCGGGGAGCATGACTTGCCCGTGCGCTTTCGTGCTGAAAGGGGAGGGGGAGGCAGAGCCCCCGCCTGTGTCTGATCCGTTTTTCCAGACCGCTGCCAGCTCTTTCATTCGCTGCTGTTCAGCATAATCCCGTAAAAGAATTCGCGCAACAGAGAAGAGAGAGAAAATTAACAGAAGAGTGGAACAGGCGATAAGAACTTTTTTGAATTTGCTCATTTTCTTACCGCCTTTCCGGTTACTGAATGTGCTTCTTCTTCTTGCTGCTGGACAGACAGAACGCGATTACCATTAAGGACATCAACGCCAAAGCCATATAGAAGAATGGCGATGTGCTATTATCCTCTGTTTTCGGAACATCGTCCAGCTCGTCGTTGGCGTTACCAACTTTGCTATTGCCGTTATTGGCCTCGCTGTTGCCGTTATTGGCCTCGCTATTGCCGTTATTGGCCTCGCTATTGCCGTTAGCGGCCTCGGTGTTGCCGTTATCGGCTTCGCTGTAGCCGTTGTCAGCTTCGCTGTAGCCGTTGTCAGCTTCGCTGTAGCCGTTGTCAGCTTCGCTGTTGCTGTTGTCAGCTTCGCTGTAGCCGTTGCCGGTTCCGCTGTTACCGTTGCCGATTCCGCTGTTACCGTTGCCGGAGCCGTCACCGGAGCCGCCACCGGAACGGATCGGCTTCATTGGCACGTCGTATCTTACAATGTCAAAATCGACAGAAATCGTATCGCTCCTGTGCGTTTCGTATCCGTCCTTCGTTACGATCAGATAGTAATCCGCTTCAGGAAACACCATGTACGCGTAGAAGCCGTTTGCATCGCTATCCTGTTCCGGGCTCTCGTTATCGTGCGGCGGGAAATTCGGAACTGGAGGAAGCGTTACTTTCGTATCCGGAATGCGGCCGTTATCTCTATTCCGCTGTGTATCCGCATAATACAGTGTTACTTTGGCTCCGTCAATTTTTTTGCCAGTAATGGCATCTCCTGTCGATTCATCATAAACCGTACCGTAAGGGTCGACCAATTCCTCGGAAATATTCAGCTCTCCGTTAGCTTTCACGTTCAGTTGCGTCACCTTGAAGAGCAGTTCCTCGCCGGTTTCAGCTTTATAGCGAACTTCCATGGTGTACTTCTGCTCGCTTAGCCCTTCCACAGAGAAGGTGCCGTTCGAAGCTATCGGAAACGCCTTGAGGTGGCCGTTCTCCTTAATATAATTGCCGTCTTTGTCCTTCAAATAGATATACATATTGCTGGTAAACGAATCGTTGAATAGCTCTGTTGTTCCATCCAGCTGCTTGAAAATAACGATCCCTACCGCCGTAATGTCCGCCGGAACGGTCTGGTCCGTCACGCTGCTGTCCACATTGGCCTTTTGCGTGAACTCGACAGGGACATCCGTCCCGCCTACCTGATACAGCTTCGTATACGTGATCGTATAGTCGGTATCCGCCTGGGCAGGGATCGAATATTCACCCTTATCATTTGTCCAAATCGTCTGCTGTTCGTTGGTCTTCTTGTTCGTCACGATGATTTTCGCATTCGGAATTTCTTGGCCTGTGTTGTTGTCACGCAGCACGCCTTCCAAATACGGACGGGTATTGACAAAGTGTGCTTCGGCCAGTTGTTTCTCCGGAATTGCGCCTGTGCGAACGAGACCTTCAGGATCCGTCACATAGCCGCCCTTCGTATAATCATCCTGGGTCACCGTATATTCGAGATACGTCGGAAGTCCTTGCACAACGAACGTCTGGCCATCTGTAAGCTCGAAGGTGTCTCCGCTCATGATCATGCCCTTGCTGCCGTCCGACTTCTCATAGGAGTAGGATTCGTTCGCTCCCTCGCCTGTGAAGGTAACCGTATACTTGAACAGCTTTCTCTTGTCGTCGTCTTTGCCTTTAACCATGTTGCTGATGATCAGGCCGCCCTCCAAGACTCGCACGTACGTAAATGGGGCCTCTTCATCTTTGCCCTCCATGACTCCGGTATGCTTGTCAGGGATGGTAGTCACGTATTCGTCGGCTGTGTAGTCCCTTTGAGTCACTGTGTATTTCAGATCCTTAGGCAGACCTAAAATCTCCAGTGCCTCTCCATGCTTGAGTGTGAAGGTACCGCCGGACTTGATCGTACCTTTGTCGCCGTCCGACTTCTCGTAAGAGTAGCTTCCATCCTTGCCTGTGCCGTCAAAGGTCACCGTGTACTCGAACTCCTTCGTCTGATCGCCGCCGTTGCCCATAACCGTGTTGCTGATCGTCAGCTTGTTGACGGTCCGTTCATTGGTGAAGTCCGCTTCGCGATCAGCGCGCGCCATGACTCCCTCATCAGACAATTCCACAGGGATGGTCGCGTAGCCGTCGTTCTTGTAACCTTCCTGGAGAATCGTATACTTCAAATTCTCTGGAAGATCCTTGATTTTAAAGGTCTCATCATGCTTGAGCTCGAAGGTATCGCCGGATTTGATCTTGCCCGTCGTGCCGTCTGAATGCTCGTAATCGTATTCTTGACCCTTTCCTGTACCGTCAAAGGTCACCGTGTACTTAAACGGCTTGTCCGGTTCTGCGCCGTCCCCCGAGACAGTATTGCTGACGGTCAGATCGTTAACGTATCTCTCGTTGATGAAATCCGCCCTGTGGTCGCCTTTATTCTCGATTGTGCCGAACAGCTCTCTCGTCTCTGGTATGGTCGTATATCCGTCAAGGGTTGTATAATCGGCCTCGGTTACGGAATAGACCAGATCCTTAGGCAATGCCGGGAGCGTCACAGATTCCCCGTGCTTGAGGGTAATCTTGCCTCCGCTCTTGATCCTGCCAAACGTATTATCCGGCTTCTTATAGGTATACTCTCCGTCCTGGCCTTCGCCGGTGAAGGTCACGGTGTATTCAAAATCCTTGGAAGAATCGCTGCCGTTTCCTTTCACCTCATTGCTGATGGTCAGCTTTCCTTGCGCCGGTGTAGGCACAACCAGCGGATTATTCGTATCTACCTTTATGCCGTCTACCCAGATAGGCTTTCCTGGCGTATTTCCTACATATACCTGGTACACATGTGTGATCGGCAGCCAAGTATTTGTGTCTATATAAGTTTCCTTCAGCTCATAATACCCTGGATCTGGGAATAGCAGATTAAGTTTCCCTCCGCTATCGGTTGTTCCTTTTGTGGCTTCCGTTCCATTGCTCTTCTTATACAGTGTAAACTGTACACCCTGCAGCGGATTACCATCAGGATCTATCTTTTTCAGGGGCAGCTGGGCATTGGAGCTTGAACTGCCGGCTACGTCTGAGCTGTCCAGCGTACTTTCGCTTCTGGCACTGACAGATTTTAGCTTATCATCGCCAATCAGCTTTACCTCGTTGCCCATTTTGTCTCCGGCTTTTGTTTTAGATGGGTCAACCTCTGATTGATACACAAACTGGTAAAACTTATTAGGGTCGTCCATTTTGAATTTTAAAACTGTGGTGCCTCCCGCGCCTGGTGCAGCTTCGACCTGAACTTCAGCATTCGGGTCGCTTAGATCCAGTGCTGCGCCGTCTCGTTCCAGAGCACCGCTAGCAGTCATTTTAGCCGGATAAACTGCCATGCTAGGCGCTGTCAGCACAAGATTCCCGCCTACATCATAGCGCAGATTCATACCTGCACCCAGGGTATCCTGCAAATAAACGCCCTGCTTCATGTTGAATGGCGGGGTATAGTTCACTGTCCATTCCAGTACCCCTGGAACTGGCTTCGTTACCGACTTGTCCAGGGTCTGAATAGGGACGATAACTTTGCGCTGTTCGGTGACGACCTTTTCCGCACCGCCCCAGGTCATATGCAGGTCGGCTTTGTTATACAGCACCTGCCTGTCTGTGCCGATTGTAGTGTATTCCTCCAAATATTTCTCCAGCGCTGCATTGGAAGGTCTTGCCTTTACCAGAATGACATAAGGGCCTTCCAGTTCAGAGAAGGTGAAGGTTCCTACGTTGCCGCTATGGGAGAAGCTCACCACATGAGCAGGGTCGTTCGGCTCGATGATTGACCCGGCGTTGTTTCGGACCCCATAGCCGGTGCCGCTGCCATTATCCGAATAGCCCTTGTAAAGCTCATAGTCCTTTCCATTTGCAAAAGGAACAAATTCCCAGCCTTCCGGCAAGGTATCCACCAGCTTCACATTGGTGATAACCCGATTTCCGCCGTCTCTCGCCATTTCGACCGTGTTGTAGCCCGGCATATTGACGCCTAGACGGAAGGTGACGGCCTTGGTTGTACGGTCATACCCAGCCAAGGTGTATTCGTCGCCGCTTGATGTGCTGTCGTAACCGATATAGCGGCCAACGTCGTTCGGGGTATACCATGTGTCAGCCGTTCCGTCCTTCTTAATAGGATAGGATGCCGTAAGCATATCCTTATTCAGCATACGCAGGTGAAGGTTGATCTGATTTTCTGCCTGTTTTACGTTTTCACCGTCAAAGAGCAAAGCCCGGTTCCAGCGTGTTTTCCCTGCGTTAATATCCTGCCTGAAGAGGACATCCAGGTTGGTTTCGAGTGCACGGAAACTGAAGGATGTTGCTTTGTCGGTGCTGTATCCGGTCACCTTGATCAAATCGGCCACCACTTCACCGTTCACAGTTAAAGGAATAGCCTTCATGTCCAAGCCGGCTGCATTGGTCACACCTTTCAAAGTTCCATTCTGATACTTCTTCCAAAGCTGCGCAGAATTAACTTTTGCTTTGATTTTCGCAATCGTCTCCGCGCTCACCTCGCCGGTTTCATCCACAGCGTTGTCCAAGACGTTCAAATCCCCGCCATGCACCAGCACATCGTATACCACGGCATTTGGCAGGGCGTACTGTGGCGTTAGATTGACGGTCCATGTAATGCTGCCTAGGTTATAATCCGCCATCGAAATAGAGCCTGCTTTTGTGAACGTGTGCGCCCCAACGATAATTCTCGCCTCGTCGGTTACCGCATTTGGCCTATTACCGGTTTTAACATCATTGTTCTGTAAGGCGTTTCCGTTCGCGTCCTTGGTCTCCAAATCCCAGTTGGCGCGTGGTACATTGGTGAAGTCGTCTCCGCTTATAATTTTAGACTTAATCACCAGTTGGACACGCCCATTAATATCCCCGAAGGAGTAAACGCCGTTTGCATCCGGAGTAATCGACTTTGAACCAGATGTAATACCGTCTTCCCATGTCTGATATGTTGCTGACATGAACTCGAGGCCTGTGGGCAGCACATCAGTGATGGTAAAGTTTTTTAGTCCCTTCTTGTTGTACTTACTATTGACATCGGTGGTCCATGTGATGATCTGATTTTCGTGGTCCAGCGAGCCTGCGGTCTGAATCCAGTCTGGGGCAAAGGAAATCTCTTGACCTGCACTCACTAAAACAGTATCATCACTCTGTTTTAATCTCACTATGCCGTTCATGTCCCGATGGCTACGACCAAGATTCCCCGGTGGATTCTTGTACTCGTAATAGTAAGCTTCCTTTGGAATCCACGTCTTAAACTCAACCTTCGGATCTAAACCGGTACCCGTCGGGAAGATGTAGCTCAGCTTACCGTCGATGTCGATATCCGGATTTACCGCTATATCGTTCACCTTGAAGGAACCAGGCATATAGATACCGCGGACATTACCATTGCTAGTATTATAAGATGCAGGGTCTGTAAAAAATTTCATCCCGTCGAGAGGCAGCTTGATTGCAGTATCAAACTTATCGAAAGCAGATACGGTTGATTGCCAAGTAATCGCACCCTCAACAAATTGCTCGTGTTGGATTCCGCGATAGCCATACTGATCCCACCTGATCATTCCCGGCGAAGCCAATGTGATGCTGTATGCGGGCGTGACATCTGGGTTTTTCAGCTGGTAAGCTCCCCCGAAAATAGAGATAGGCTTTGACTCGCCATACACTAAGCCTGTTACATCCGAATTAGCGGTGGTTTCAAAGCCAAAAGTAACCGCTCGTCCAACACCATTGAAAAACGATTCGTCGCCATTAAATACGATCTTGATGCTATCCGGAGTAAAATAAGCGATGCCAAGCTGTTTCTGACCAAATTCAGTTGATGCCATCAAGGTTTTAGTAGCTGTCGGCAATACCACTTCCTCGAAGTAGTCATCCCTTTTTAGTTCGATCCAGTCGCCCTTCTGAATATATAGGTCTGGATTCGCATTAGTCGGATCAGCGTCATCACCATTCACTGGCACCTTGAGGCCTTCCGACTTGAGCGTGAATTGCTGTCTGCCCTGGATGGTGCCGTTGGGATCAACTGTTTGGTTATTCTGCACCACCTCCAGCGGAAAAGGGTCGTTCACTCCCATGAACATCGCCGTTTTGTCCGCTGGACCAGCCATTAAGGCCATCGGGAAGGCGGGCTGCAGCCCAACAGGCTCATCGTACACCGCATCAGTTACCGACGGCGAGCCGTCCACGCTGACTGTTGCCGGCCCAGAATTGCTTAGCACGCTCTCCGCATATGCAGGAGCGGAGAATGTTTGCAAAATGAGCATAACCGCTAGGCAGAAGGACAGCACAGATTTGCTTACACTCCGTCTTCGTTTCATTTCTAGAATCTCCTCCATTTCCGAAGTTTTGTCGACAGCAATATCGTCTGCAGTGCACAAACGAATAGTCATTTGCTATTCGCTTGACCCCAGTTGCCCTTCACATCTTCGAAATCTTGCGGAGTTCTAGATGACCGAGCAAGCTCGGGGTGTGCAGGCGGTTGATCAATGCTTAGTAACTCCCCCTCTCCGTCGACCATCTTCGCTATAAAAAAACAGAATACGCCAAATTTACACAGCGTATCCGTGAATTTTACTAACATGATCTAGACAAGAACTACACAAGAACTTTACAAAAACTATACAACCATGATTTGAAGCCGAAAAGGAAACGGCCCTGAGTACGATGCTCAGAGCCGTTTCTTCAATTATTATTCCGAATACAAGCTGTCATCACACCGCTTTGTATTCATATTCAGGAAAGCTTCTCCCATTTCGCCCACATTTCCTGCGGATTCAGCTCATAAATATCGTTCTCCCTGAACATGAACTGGTGCATAATGAATTCCCGGCGGATCGTCGCGAAATCGTCGTGATAGTTCTTGATGAACGCATTGATTTCCGGTTCGCTGTACTTGCGGCCAAGCTCCAGCCGGGATACCAGATGCCCGAGTACGATCAGCTTCTTCTTTAGTTGGGCAGGAATGCTCTTTAACTTGCCCTCGGCGGTAAAAAAGTTCTTGATGACGGATTCTTTGATGCGCTGCTGTTGATCATCCAGCATATTTAATCCTCCTTTGGACGCCCTATAAATGAGGTTGACGGTGGCGTCGGCGCTGTTTTTTAGAAAATAGTGGTTCAGCGAGAAAAAGATCGTATTCTTATCCCGGCGCTCGTTAATCAAGCTCGCCTCCCGCAGCTTTGCAGCATGGTGTGTAATGGTGGCCGGGGTAACCCCCAGCTTCCTGGCCAATTCCTGGCCATTTCGTTCGCCGTCTCCGAGCAGGATCAATATTCGTATTCGGGTCGGATCGGCAAGCGCCTTATGGTAGGCCACGACTTTATCTAATTGCAAATACAAGACACCTCCATCGTAATTTAATGATCGTCTAATTAGATATATGTTAAATTACATTTTAATGATACATTAGGGCAATGTCAATTCATAAATCAAAGCGCCAGTAATTTAGCGAGGGGCGCCGATCAATATTTTTACTGAAGAAAAAGGATTTTTAACTGCTTTGTCGAATCAAACATAGTTCTTTAATCCTACATACATTATAGTCAGAAAAGGAGTTGCTAAAGGAGTGCAGTCAAACCACAGAACTCCGCTTCAACCATCGCGCAAACCAGGATCAGAAGGGAATCAGGCGCAGGCGCGCAGAATGGCCGGCAATCCATCCGGGACAGCGGGGAGCTCCATGAACAGAGCAAGCGGGAACCAAGCAGCAGTAGGCCAAGTGCAGGGGAAGGGGAAGGGGAAGAAGGGCGGCAAGAAGAAGCAGCCTGTTGACCGGCTGGGGCAAGCCGTCGTTTCGCTCATTTTCGGTATTTTCGGGATGTTGTTATTCCTATTATCCTGCATCAAGCTGAACATGGATTCACAGTATTCGTATACAACTTCGCCAGGCACGATGTTCACGATTGTCCTTGCTTATATCGTTAATACCGTCGGTTTTATCCTGGGAATTCGGGCCAGACGTTCGACTAAAGGGCGAGGGATGGCGATTGCCGGGATTACGCTGACAGCGCTGCCGTTTGTGCTGATGACGCTGTTCATTGGCGGAGCGATTATCTTGACTTTTCTTTTACTTAGGTAAGAGAAGAGCGGGGGCCCGTCCATTAAAATGGATGGGGCAATTAGAAAAGGATAGAGTCCGTTAGCAAGCTGCTAAGGACTCTATCCTTTTTTCGTTAAATTAGTAAGCGATTCCGGCGCGTGCCCGGATATAGGTCTTATCCCCGATTTGCCGGTAAGCGAATTCTGCCGTATCCGCAACCGATATTTCCGATCCGCCTTCAGGCAGGAAATCACGTTCTATGCGGTATGTTCCTACATGTTTTCCTTCAGGCAAATAGGTAGGGCAAACGATGGTCCAGTCAAGCTGAGATTGCCGAAGCAATTCATATGCCTTGTGATGTTCTTCGGCAGCACGAGTAAGCTTGCGGTTGGATTCAGCGGACTCGTAACGCAGCAAATGGGGCTGGGCTCTGCTCTGCAGAATACCCGCCGTACCGATCGTAATAATCCGCTTGATGCCTTCCTTGTACATCGCTTCAATGATGAGCGGCATTGAGACGGATAATGTGGTCGTACCATCCGTGCTCAGCGCGCTGAGTACAACATCCTGGCCATGCAAAACGCGGACGATATTCTCCTTATCCAGTGCATTCCCCGTCACGAGTGTTAGCTGCTTTCCCATAAATGCTATTTTGTCTGGATCGCGAACGAGCGCGGTCACCAGATGGCCATCTTGAAGGGCAAGCGCTGCAAGCTGCCGGCCTACGCGGCCTGTTGCGCCTAATATGGAAATGTTCATAGGGAGCACACCTTTCAGGACATGATTACTTCCAGGTCGTTACCGCCTCAACTGGCAGACGGTAGGAGGGACGGCCTTCAGTGGCTGCCTTGCCGATGGAAATTAGCATGATAGGAACATAGCGCTCTTTCTCTAGACCAAAGGCTTCGGCAATCCGCTGTTTATCATATCCGCCGATCGGATTCGTGTCGTAGCCATGGGCACGAGCAACGAGCATCAGCTGCATCGATACGAGACTGGCATCAATCAGCACAATGTCCCGCATATTCTGTTCGGGCAAATTTTCATACATCGGCTTGAAGGAAGCGACCAGCTTCTCTTTCACATCCTCGGGCATATAGCCAAGCTCTACCGATTTTCCATAGATCTCATCGGCATTTTCAATGCACTTCATGTCGCCGAATACGGCGATCACAGCTGCTGAGGTGTTGACCTGATTCGTATTGTACATCGCTAGTTCAGCCAACTTCGCTTTGCCCTCTGGCGTATCGATGACAACGAAGCGCCAAGGCTGCATATTGATCGAGGAAGGAGCGGTGGTCGCTTCCGCCAGAATCTCGGTCATCTCCTCGCGGCTGATTTTTACGGCAGGGTCATAGTTTTTTACAGAACGGCGTCCGAGGACGATTTCTTTAAAATCTTTAGCAGTAATTGTACTCATATAATTTCTCTCCTATCTCTTTAATATTTACTGATATTGCTTTGAATCCGCGTCAACATGCCGGTTAATGCACGGAGCTCCTCCGGGCTGAACCCCTGCAGCATTTGATCGACAAAACAACGCTTTTCCGCGCTGCAGCCTAGAATTTGCTCCCGGCCTTCACTGGTCAGGCTGACAAAGGTCTCCCGATGGTCGGAAGGGTTTCTCCGTCTGGCCACCATTCCCTGGGACTCTAGCTGCTTCAAATGACGGGTGATAGCCGCATTGTCGATGTTGACCGATTTCTGCAGGGTGGACTGCGTCATCTCGTCCGTCTGAAACAATTGATGCAGCAGCTCATATCGAGACAAGCTCATATTGGTGTTGCGCTCAAACTTTGGGCCAAACTGATTGCAAAGCTCTCTTAGCAGAAACAAAACCCGTTCTTGATCTGAAACGGAGCAACTCATTTAATGACCTCCTAGGTGCTATAACCCACGGTCCTGCCTTGATGTTGGATATACATGCTGAATTTCATTGAGGGGTCAATGATTGACCCCTCAATGAATGTATTACAAAACAGCAAGAAATGCAATAGGATTTTTTAGCGGATGATCCCTAATGCCCTACCGTAAATCAAAAGCTCTTTGTAAGGGTCGCCAACCAAGCCAAGAACCTGAGCGAATGCCGGTTCTGTCTTCATGCCTTGTTCTTTTAAGCGGATGACTGCTGCTCTGTAGTGAGGATTTGCAGTGAGAAGATGGTGTTCCACAATTATATGAAGATTACCTCCTTGCTTGAGATGAATGGAATGACAATTCTATTGGCAAACCTAAAGGATACTTGTCGGCAAATCTTGAATTTGTCCTACAGCCTACCAAAAGGAGTGAGAGCATCGATGATTAGCAAAGTCGGTCAAATTATGCTTTATGTAAACAACCAGGATGAAGCCGTGCGTTTCTGGACAGAAGCACTGGGCTTTCATGTCATTTCGGAAGAGAATAACGGCCAGGGGATGAGATGGATTGAAATTGCCCCAGCCCAGGACGCAGATACAAGCATCATTCTGCACAATAAAGAGTTCGTTGCCAAGATGTCACCGGGCCTGAATCTGGGTGCGCCGTCCTTAATGTTCTTCACGGTGAATCTCGATGAATTGCACAAAGACTTGATTAGTAAAAATATCAAGGTCGGAGAGATCGTAAATATGCCTAGCGGCCGAGTGTTCAATTTTGCGGATGATGAAGACAATTACTTTGCTGTCATGGAGAAAAGCTAGTGATCTGCTATAGATGAATTGAAGTATACGGTGGGTGTCCATACGGCAGCGGCTTACAGTAAAGGAAGTGATCCGCCGCCTCATGCTTCAAAGTGGCGAATTGTAATATGGGTAATGCATCTGCTCTTGAATTTCCCGGGCAATCTCTTTGCCCGTAAGCGATTCCACTAAGTATAACCCCAAGTCGATGGAAGCCGATACTCCGCCGCCTGTAAATATGTTTCCGTCCCTGATAAAACGTCCCTTCACGACTTCAGAGCAGTAAGGAGCCAACAGCTCGTAAGCGGAGGGATTGGTAGTTGCTCTTTTGCCTTCCAGAAACCCTGCTGCCCCTAAAATCAAAGCCCCCGTACAAACAGACACTTTATATTCTACCTCTCTTGCGGTTTGAATCCATGAAATAAATGCGGAGTCATACCTAAGCTGCCTTGTGGAAAAGCCTCCAGGGATAAAGATGAGATCATACTCCGACAGGTCTGGGGATACATGTTCAATTTTGAGGGTTAATCCCCGGTCATCTTTGATTTCTTCTTTATTGGAACAAAAGTCCCACTGTACATGATCCATGGCGTTTAGAATTCTCATTCGGGTTACAGCATCAAAAAAGCCAACCAAATCAAGCGTAGTCATCTGGTCAAATAAAATGAAAGCCATTTTCATTAATCAACACCTGACCTTTCTCATGAAATAAAAAAAGCATCTGGTCACTAAACCAAACACTTTGCCCAGGCGTACGGCTAATATGAACATATGTGCTTCCTCGTGGTCCTCCACGTTTACGCCAGTTACACATACATTTGAATCTACTATGTTTATATCAAATACACCTGATTTTTACAATTGCTTTTTTGGCTTGTCGAAGAGACTATCTCCGAAGATTTGCAAAAATACACCATCGCCTAATGATTTGAATATGTTAAGTCAGAATACTGTGGAAGGGTGGTTGGAACATGTATTACACGAATTATTACCGAAAGGATACCGGACTAGTTGCAGACATTGAACGGGCAATTAACGGAGAATACTCCGCTATTGCATGTTATGAGCAGCTGGCAGGGATGGCTCCGAATGCGGAGGAACGAAACAAAATTCTGGAGATCCGTAATGATGAGATTAGGCATTTTCAAACCTTCTCCCAGATCTATACTTCGTTAACGGGCAGGCAGCCTGTTCCGCACATCACTGAAAAATGCCCCTCAGAATATGCAGCCGGACTCCACTTTGCATTCAAAGACGAACAAGAAACGGTAGATTTTTATTTGGATGTCGCCGATAAAGCTGCTGACCCCTATATTAAAGAGCGTTTCAAGCGCGCATCCGCCGATGAACAAAATCATGCGGTGTGGTTTCTTTACTTCATTACATCGGGACATAGTCCGCGTTGATACGACGCGGTCTTTTTTTTGTGGGTATCAAAGTTAACCGGCTCAAATGATTGTCCAATCAATCTCTCTATCTCTTACATATCTTGAAGTATCAAAGAAAAGGAGTTGATATTTTTGGTACGCATACTTGATAAAGCAGCCGTACAGCCGCGTCGCCGCTTCAACCCGGCTAAATCATTCACAATTCAGCGTTCCCCCGCAAAATCTGGCATTGCAGCGATCCCAATACGAATTCCAGTGAAATCTCAACCGAATCGGGTAGATTTGGTAGTATCCGTTGGTGTAAGGGGAGTTAAAGGCGTTGGGCAAATTCGCTTTAGAATTTTCCGTGATGGAAAAGAAATTTACAACACACAGCAAGGCATCGAATCTGCGGGCTCAGAACAAAATTATGTAGTTACCTTCCAGGCTGAGGATAGAAATGTAAAAGCAGGTACCCATGGCTACACAGTTACAGCAGAAAACGTTGCTGCAAAAACAAGAGTGGATGTGGTAGGACCTATATCGTTTAGCGGGTTAGCTGTTAAAACCAGGAACTAACGGTGGTAGTTCTTGTTTTCAACATAAAGCGACTGGCTTTGAACAGTCACCTTATCCTTAAGGGCATAATACAAGCGAGGGGCAATAGTCCCTCGCTTCGTCAATACATCTCCGATTAACGTTCCATTCCTTGGCATTGTCGCGTGTTCTGCTTGGTGCAGCATATTAATCGTAATGATTACATTTTATATTGACATAAAATTCAAAACATAGTATATTCGCTATTGCGTAAATAGTAATAATTACGATTTACACAAAACGAGAAAAGGAGAGATTATTTTATGAAATTTGGATTTATCAAATCTATAGCTGTGTTCTTCTTAGTAGTTGCGCTGCTTACTGCTTGTCAAGAAACAGGTGCTCTAATCGAAGAGGCTTCTACATCTTCTGAGTTAGTAGAAGGTACCCGTCAAAATCACAATAGCCTTGGTCATAACCATGAACACAACCACGACCATAATCATCATCATCATGACGATGAGAAGCTAAAAGAAATATATGCAGGAAAATTTGAAGACAAGGAAATTAGTGACCGGGAACTGTCCGACTGGGAAGGGGATTGGCAATCGGTATATCCATACTTGCTGGATGGGAGCTTAGATGCGGTCTTACATAAAAAAGTTGAAACAAACCAAGATAAATCCTTTGAAGAATATAAGGAATATTATTCAATTGGGTATGAGACAGATGTTGAACGCATCGTCATTCAGGACAACATGATAACCTTTTATAAAAATGGAGAAGGAAAAACCGGAGAATATAAATATCATGGATATGAAATATTGACATATGATTCCGGAAACAGAGGCGTTCGCTATTTATTTGACCTTGCCGGGGAAGCAGACGGCTTGCCGGCGCATGTCCAATTCAGCGATCATAGCATTTATCCGACAAAGGCAGAGCATTATCATATGTATTTCGGGGATGCGGACCATGAGACGCTGTTGAAGCAGTTATCAAATTGGCCGACCTACTATCGGTCAAATTTAAGCGGAGAGGAGATCGCGAATGAAATGATTGCGCATTAAACCAGCGGGCTGCGCGAGGATGGAAAGGCGGGCGTGATCACCCGCCCCGATGTTTTCATATTCAGTTTTTCCAAGGTTTCTGCCGCGCCGGTAGGTGTTGTCTTGTTAGAATATGTCATTTATTATAGAATTTATAGCATCGCTGAGTGAGGAGTTAGAAGAAAGAGTGCGATCGAAGAATGTGCTGGTCGTTATATTTCTATAAAATAAGCGGGTGAAACATATTGACGGAGTCTCTAGAAGAAAAGGTGCAACGTCTGGAATTATATGTGAGCTTATTACGCCAAATTACTCTTGAGCCAGAACAATATCGTCTCTGGGATTGGATAATTGCAAATGGCTTAAATGAGAAGCAATTTAATGAAATAAAAAATGTACTAAAAAAATATGTAATGTCTCTAAAGGAAGAAACTAATATACCCACCTTCGATGATATTTCTACAGAATTAATTCAGGTTTTATCCCCTAACGAGTACATTGCTAACCCTAGGGGAGTAATTCAGTTATTAAGAAATGCAGTTAAAATGCCACCATACCAGTCATTGCAGTACTACCTTAACCATACCCAGGAATAATAGTTTTTGACTATTTAAAGACCTTTATGAAACAAGGCTGCTTTAAAAAGCAGCCTTTCAATATGAATAAATGAGCCATATGGAAAAAATAAACCGTTCTCCATTTTGGAACATACCGCTTCAGTGTCTGTTCAAGATTTACACCCTTAGCGAGCCGCGGAATCCCCTTGCGGCATAGTAGGATTCTGCTCCATTATGGTATATAAAGACCGTGTCGTAGCGACGATCGCCGAAGAGGGCTCCCCCGAGCTTTCTAATGCTGGCAGGTGTTATTATCCAGCTTGATGTTTTCAAATCAAAATTTCCAAGCTTCTGCAGCTCCCGGTATTGTTCTTCCGTCAACAGCTCAATACCCATGGCAGCTGCCATCCCTACTGCGCTATTTTCTGGTTTGTGTTGTTTCCTTGACTCCAGCGCCTCATGGTCATAGCAGACACTTCGGCGGCCCTTTGGACTTTCCGCGGAACAATCATAAAAAATGTATTCGCCCGTCTTATTGTCAAAACCGACGACATCCGGTTCGCCCCCGGTATATTCCATCTCGTGGAGCGACCACAGTTTTTCTATATTAGCCTCCAGCTTTGCTTGTACATTAGCCCATTCTAGACCTGTATGGCGGTCTATGTTTTTGTCAAAACGGGCTTTCAATGTGTTGAGTAATTCTTCACGTTGCTCTGGTGATAGCTCTTTTTTATTGCTGATTTCACTGTTTTTTGTCATGTTCGTTTCTCCTTTTCTGTTTTGTCTAACTGAACTTATTATAGACATATGATGCAATCCAAAACGCAAGCAGCACCCAAACAAGGATGAACAAAGTAGCTGTAAACCAATTCTTGGGCTTACCTTGAATTTTCTGTGCCTTAATTTTGTTCTCTTCAATTACATCCGAAGGTATCATCTTAAGGGCTAGAACTATGCCCAGTGGGACAATGATTAAATCGTCGACATAGCCTAGAACCGGGATGAAATCGGGGATGAAGTCGATAGGACTGAACGCATAAGCCACAACACACAATGTAAACCATTTTGCGTACCAATTTACTCTAGGATCTCTGTAAGACAGATACAGTACAATCAAATTAGACTTGAGCTGTTTTGCAATTTGTTTTAGTTTTTGTAAGATAATAATCCCCCTTTTGCCACACACTTTTTTGTGCATCTTATCAATTATTGAGGTATATAAGGAGAACTTTCTTAGCTTATTAATTACTGGAGTTGCGGGTCTAGAATATTACGGTTTTCGCCACAAGGGCCTAAAGGATCAATAACTGTATCACCATTTCTCAGTACAGCATAAGCTTTGCGGATAGAATCTTTACTATCATATCGTATACATTAAATGCCATGGTTTGCCAAGCTGTTTTTTACTTGTATCGCAATTTTTTGGTGCTTCACACACAGCCTTGTTGGATTAAGAGAATGAAGCATTCATCATGAAGGATGATGATTAGTACATTATACTCCATAAAATCCCAGGCCGCCTTTATGCATTGACTGATATAATGAACGTTTCTCAATAGAAAAAGGCGCATATCGTAAAAACTTTACAAAACTGAATTAGGCAATAAAAAAAGAGGGGGCTTCGCCCCTCTTCTGCCAGCGATGAGGTCACCACTGTGGTCGTCGGACTGCCCTCTTTGTCACCTTTCAATTCACTCTGGAAACAGGAATTCCTACCCCTCATTCACGTCCAGATTGATCACATTCTGCTGAATCATGCGTTATCCCATAGCTCTCCTGAGAATGTATTCGATATTTCGAATATAATAAGCCAAATTACGGCTAAACGGTTGAACATATATGAAACTTCATATATAATTACAGATTTTCTCTCTCTGAGCAAGTTTATATATGAATATTCAACTAGAATGAGCTGAACAATAGACGACTTCTGTCCAGTCCTCTTTACTACCGATATTGCTAATACTGTTCTCTATAGACTAAAGCCTAGCATTTTTAAGGTCCCAACATTCTGGATCATTCTTTTACGAGCAATGCCACCGCCTCCACATGTGTGGAGTGCTCAGAGATAACAAAATTTACGATGTGCCTACCTACTAATAGAGTCCTGACAATATGTCGGGGCTTTATTCCTGCTATCATCAATATGATGTAGCTTGCTGCGAAACATTAATTCCAGGATACGTGATTTTACGCACCAAGCACCGCCATTTACCTAATAGAAAGGAAGCGAAGCTAGGTCTAATTCAAGAAATAAGGAGCATTATTTAGTTTCTTTCCACTCCATTAGAACAAGCATTAAAGTTTTGAATTGATGATTATCATTTTATTTCATTGAACTAACTGGCAGACTAATTCAATAGTGAGTCTAGCATCTCTCCTGAAATTAGGTTAATATTGGAAGAATTACTTGTGGGGAGAGATGCAGATGTCGGATATACAGGCAATAGTATTAGACTTGGACGGAACATTGCTTGGAAGTGACAAATCCATATCACCTAGAAATTATCAGACTGTTAAAAGATGTTATGATACTGGAATTCATATTATTGTCGCCACGGCGCGACCGCCTAGAGCGGCTAATCAATTTTTAAAGAATTTTCCTTTTGTAGACTACTTGGTTTATTACAATGGTGCTCTAACAATATGCAAGTCTAAGCAAATTCAGCGGCACATTAGTATCAGTATGGAGATTAGCCAACAGCTCAACAATTTCATCGAGTTACAGGCACCTCAATCGATAATTAACTACGAGGTCAATGACTCATGCTATACGTGTACAACAATTCCTGACTCGCAACTAAGTCATTTCGGTATCCGTTCAAATGATCCTAAGCCCCTGGTTGTTGATAAAGATTTTATCAGTTCACTCTCCCCGACCAAAATATTGGTTCATGGTTACAGCACATGGATGGATGTTATCGAGCAATTCGGTGATCATGTAAACGTAATCGCAACTGATGGAGGAGTATTGGTTCAAATCATGCAAAAATCAGCCTCAAAAGAAGAAGCCGTACAATGGGTGCTTGATGATATCGGGGTAAAGTCAGAAAATGTAATGGTATTCGGGGATGACTTTAACGATTTAGGACTATTCCATAACTGCGGATTTCCAATTGCTATGGATAACGCGATAATTGAGCTGAAAAATTGTGCAAAACACATTACAGAATCAAATGATTATGATGGTGTTGCTGTTGCTCTTGAGAAATTTGTGCTGTGAATCACAAGCTGATAATGATTCAACTTAACGGGCACGATGGATAACAGAGCCAAGTAAGGAATTCATAGGACTGGCCTTTCATTATAACTGTAGCTAGCAAGTACACAGGAATCATAGTGTTAGCTCTATGTGTATCTGTCTAATCTATAACTAGGACATACTACAAGGAGAGTACTACTAATGATTCATCCGGTAAAAAATTGCATTGAACTTGTTTAGATAACCTAATCCCCGCCAAGCGCGGGATTTTCTTTTTACGGCGATCTTAACTGCCATTAAACATCTCATAAAGAGAAATTGAAAGAACCGAACCAACTTTCAATAATATCTTTTCTGGGCATCTAAGCACGAGGAAGGTTCCAACGCCAAGTAAACAAAATAGCTAAGCTAGGCATTTAAGATTCACTACAATATAGCCCGCCCCGCTTTCGTAGGGGCATAAAACAAGCGAGGCAAATCAATCCCTCGCCCATTTTAGCAACACTGTACACTCCACATGGCTCGTCTGCGGGAACATGTCCACAGGCTGCACCCATTCCAGCGAGTAGCCTCCGTCCAGCAGTTCTTTACAGTCCTTCGCCAAGGTCGAAGGATTGCAGGAAACGTATACGAAGCGCTTTGGCTTCGTGCGCAGCACCGCCTCGATAAAGCGCGGGTCAAGCCCGGTGCGAGGCGGGTCAGCGATGATGACGTCAGCCTTGAAGCCGGACTTCACCCAGCGGGGGAGCAGTTCCTCGGCATTACCCTCGTAGAAAGAGGTGTTGTCGCGTCCGTTGCGGGCCGCGTTTGCCTTGGCGTCCTCCACCGCTTCAGGAATCGACTCGATGCCGCGCACCTCGCTGGCGTAAGGGGCCAGCCACAGCCCGATTGTGCCCGTACCGCAGTAGGCGTCCACGACGACTTCCTTGCCTGTGAGCGCGGCCGCCGTGCGAACCGATTCATACAGCTTGACCGTTTGCAGCGGATTGAGCTGGAAGAAGGCACGGGGGGAGAGGGTGAATTCCAGATCACCTAGCGCTTCCTCGATGCTGTCCGCACCCCAGAGAATCGTCGTCTTATTGCCGAACACAAGCGAGGTGTTCTTTGGATTGACGTTCAGTGCAATGCTGGTTAGCTCTGGCATGGCCAGCCGCAGTTCCTTCACAAGCTGCTCCAGTCTCGGGATGCGGTCGTTCGCGGTTACCAGCGTCACCTGCAGCTGCCCGGACTGAAAGCCCCAGCGCACAACGATTGTCCGTACAATTCCCTGATTGCTCTTCTCCTGATAGACAGGAATACCCAGCCGCTGCAGGACGTTGCGTGTCTTGTCAACCGCTTCGTTCACCTTCGGATGCTGGATCGGACAGCCGGTAATGTCGATCAGTTTATGTGAATCCGCGGCATACAGTCCGGCGATGACGCCTTCCTCCTGCAGGCCAAGCTGAAGCTGGGCCTTGTTGCGGTAGCCCCATGGGTGCTCCATGCCGAGAATCGGCTTCATGCGGAGCTCCTGCAATCCGGCATAGCGAGAGAACGCTTCGCGTATGATTTCTTCCTTGCCCTTTAGCTGGCCTGGATAAGAGATATGTTGGATTTGACAGCCGCCGCAAATACCGAATACCGGGCATGGCGCATCAGCTCGCTGAGGCGAACGTTTTTCGATTTTCACCATGTCTGCGTTGATGAACTTGTCCTGGACCCGGGTCACTTTGGCGTGAACAACTTCATCCGGCAAAGCTCCCGTGATAAAAGCCGCCTTGCGTCGGTAGTATCCCACGCCCTCGCCATTGATGCCCAGCCGTTTGATTGTAACGACGATTTGGTCGCCGATGCGCAGCTCCTCGGCATGCTCGCGTCCAGAATAGCGAGGCGCTTGCTGCTTGGCATCGCGCGGCGTATACGACTTTGTATCTCGAGGCTGACGTTTGGCATCACCTGATCCATGAGGCTTGGCCTGGCGCGGTTTATGCGTCCGGGCGTTGCGGATATCCTGCTGTCTGTCAAGCGGTACCTGCTGTCCTCTAGGCGAGGTCTTCTCCCCTGTACGTGCTTCGTGCTTCTTCGTGTCGCGCGGTGCCTGATGCTGTCCGTCCCGAGAAGCTCCAGCCTTTGCATACGCACCTGGGGCAGGCTTACTCCCTCTTGCGGTATGCTTGCTTTTTGCAGCGCTGTTGTTATTTTTATGTTGATTATGGGATCTTGACGATTCCTTCATGAGTAATTTAGCTCCATCCTTATGTGAATTGTACAAATCCAATATACCATGCTGAACGGACAACCACCACGCAGAGACGAAAAGCGCCGGAAACGTTCGGCTTTCCCATAAAATTCCCGCAAATTGCAAAATCGTTTGCCCAACGCGTTCACTCCCGGTAAACTGGATAAGGAATACATGCAACAAATGATAGTGAGAAGTAAGGAGCTTATTTTCGAATGAATATGCAATCCTCTTTAATGGAAGAAGCCAAGTCATATTTGCAAAAATATTACGGTTACCCGGATTTCCGGGAGGGCCAGCGTAAAATCGTAGAGAGCGTCCTGACTGGCGCCGACACGCTCGGCATTATGCCGACGGGCGGCGGAAAATCGATCTGCTACCAGATTCCCGCGCTCATGCTGCCCGGTCTTACGCTCGTCGTTTCGCCGCTCATCTCGCTTATGAAGGACCAGGTGGACGCGCTTACGACGGCCGGGGTATCTGCGGCTTATATCAACAGCACGTTGTCCGGCAAGGAAGTGAACGAGCGCATCCGCGCGGCGAGAAGGGGCGAGCTGAAACTGCTGTACGTCGCGCCGGAGCGGCTGGAGCTTGATTGGTTCCGCGAGGAGATGGGCAGCCTGCAGATTTCCTGTGTCGCCGTTGACGAGGCCCACTGCGTGTCGCAGTGGGGCCATGATTTCCGCACGAGCTACCTCGCGGTGGCGCCGTTTGTGAACGGCCTGCCTGAGCGTCCGATCGTGGCGGCCTTTACGGCGACGGCTACGCCGGAAGTCATGGATGACATGACCCGGCTGCTCCAGCTGCGCGAACCTGAAGTATTCGTCACGGGCCTCGGCCGCGACAATCTGGCCATGTCCGTGCTCCGCGGCGAGAACAAGCGCGAGTTCGTGCTGAACTATGCGACTGCTCACGGGCACCAGCCGGGCATTGTCTATGCGGCAACCCGCAAGGAGGTCGACGACCTGTATGAGCGGCTGCGCCTGAGCGGCATTCCGGCTGGGCGATATCACGCCGGGCTGCCAGACAAGGAACGGGAGGAGAGCCAGGAGGCGTTCCTCTATGACGACATTCGCGTCATGGTCGCAACGAATGCTTTTGGCATGGGGATCGACAAGTCCAACGTCCGTTACGTGATTCACTATAATATGCCGAAGAACATGGAGGCTTATGTGCAGGAAGCCGGCCGTGCCGGGCGGGACGGGGAGCCGAGCGAATGCATCCTGCTGTTCAGTCCGCAGGACATCATGACGCAGAAATTCCTGATCGAGCAGAATCCGCAGGACGAAGGGCGCAAGCGCAATGAATACCGCAAGCTGCAGCAAATGATCGAATACTGCTACTCGACTAGCTGCTTGCGCTGGGGGATGCTTGACTACTTCGGAGAGCAGCACGACCGCAAGCCTTGCGGCATCTGTAGCTCCTGCACGGATGAACGCGAGCTTGTGGACATGACCCGGGACGCGCAAATCGTCTTCTCCTGCATCCACCGGATGAGGGAACGCTTTGGCGTCACGCTGGTTGCTTCCGTACTTAAAGGCTCGCGCAATAAGAAGGTGCTGCAATACGGCTTCGACAGCCTGCCTACCTACGGCATGATGCCAAGGCGCACCGAGAAGGAGATTTCCGAGCTCATCAATGTGTTTATTGCCGAAGGTTATCTGGCCCTGTCTGAGGGGCAGTACCCGGTCGTCCGGCTGCAGCCCTTGGCGGTCGACGTCCTGAAGGGGCAGCATCAGGTGATGATGCGTGCGCCGGAGCCGGCAGCATCCCAGGCCGCAGGCGGAAGCAGGCGCCGCAGAGGAGCTTACGACGACGGGCCGTCTGCCGTCAATGAGACGGTATTCGAGCAGCTCCGTCTGATCCGCCGGGATCTGGCTGAGAAGGAGCGCGTGCCGTCGTACATCATTTTCAACGATGCGACCCTTCGCGAGATGAGCGTTGTTTGCCCGGCGAGTGAAGCGGAGATGCTGAACATTAAAGGGGTCGGGGAAGTGAAGTACCGCAAATACGGACGGGCATTTCTCGAATTTTTTCAAAATATGGAATAGGACTGTGAAATCATGAAGGTTATTCTATCTACGCTGAATGCAAAATTTATCCACACCTCTCTGGCGATCCGCCTGCTTAAGGCTTATAGCGGGAACAATTTTGACATCGAGCTCGCCGAATATACGATCAAGGACCCGACGATGAACATCGTGTCCGACTTATTCCAGCGCAGGCCCGATGTAATCGGGTTCTCCTGCTACATCTGGAACATCGAAGAGACAATCCGCGTTATTGACGTGCTCAAAAAAGTCATGCCCGAGACGACCATCGTCCTCGGCGGGCCTGAGGTGTCTTACGATACGCAGTACTGGATGGAACGGGTTAAGAACGTGGACTTCATCGTGATGGGGGATGGGGAGGAGACATTCCATCATCTGCTGCAGGAGCTGTCCGGGGACCGGAAGTTCCATTATGTTTTTGGCACCGCCTACCGCAAAGGAGACGAGGTGATTATCAATCCGGGAAGGCCAAAATCGGATCTGAACACGCTGCCTTCACCGCATCGTTTTCCCGAGGATATCCCGAATCTCAGCAAACGCATCGTCTATTTCGAGACGAGCCGGGGCTGCCCGTTCAGCTGCCAGTTCTGCCTCTCCAGTATCGAGGTCGGGGTACGCTACTATGACATCGAGCGTGTGAAGTCGGATATCCTGTACCTGATCGACAACGGCGCCAAAATCATCAAGTTCCTCGATCGGACGTTCAACATCAACCGCAGCTATGCAATGGAAATGTTCGAATTCCTGATCGAGAACCATCGCGGCTGCGTATTTCAGTTTGAGATCACCGCGGACATCATGCGGCCGGAGGTGCTGGATTACCTCGCTGAGAATGCGCCGCCCGGCATATTCCGCTTCGAGATTGGGGTACAGTCGACGAACGATCCGACGAATGAGCTGGTGAAACGGCGGCAGAACTTCACGAAGCTGACCCGCACCGTGACGAAGGTCAAGGAGAGCGGCAAAATCGCGCAGCATCTCGATCTGATCGCCGGACTGCCGCAGGAGGATTACGCTACATTCCGCAAGACATTTAACGACGTGTTTGCGCTGGGGCCCGAGGAGCTGCAGCTCGGATTCTTGAAAATGCTGCGCGGCACCGGCCTGCGGAATGACGCCGCGAAATACAATTACGTTTACATGGAGCATGCGCCTTACGAAATGCTTAGCAACGATGTGCTGTCTTTTGCCGACGTCGTCCGCCTGAAACGGCTGGAGGATGTGCTGGAAAAATACTGGAACGCGCACCGGATGGATCATACGCTGAATTATTTGATGAGAGTCGAATTCGACTCCCCGTTCGATTTCTTCCAGGAATTCGGCGATTACTGGGAAGAACAGGGCTGGCAGCGCATTGGGCACCAGTTGGAGGATTTGTTCCTTCGCCTGCATGAGTTCCTGGGCCAGCGCAAGCTAAAGACGCCCGACGTCGTGCTGGGCCTTATGAAGCTCGACTACTTCCTCGGACACAAGTACAAGCCGCGAAAAATCTGGTGGGAAGACCGCATTGGGAAGGATACGCGCGGAAGGTACCTTAGCATGCTGGCTGAGCAGTTTGCCTGGCAGTCGAAGGAACTGTCTGGAGAGCTCGCCGGGCGGCCAGAAGGTAAGCAGGAGCAGCTTGCCGGGTGGCCGGGGGGGCAGTCTGAGCTGTTTGCCCAGCGTCCGCTGAGTGGTCAACCAGAACAGCTTGTCGGACAGCAGGAGAACCTCCTGTTCCATTTAGCCGGGCGGAATTTGGGCGAGCGCGAACTGCAGAAGTTCGCTGTCCTGGAGGAGATGCCATTCCAGCTAGAGGATGTTCTGCAGAATAAGGAGCTTTCTGCGGAGAGCATGGAGCCGAGCCTGCTGGTCGTGCTGTATCAGCAGACGGTGGATGAGAAGCCGCTCTATTTTTCGTTGCCGCTAGCGAGGGCTTAACCTGGCAGTAACATTGAATGAAATAGGTGGATTTTTAAAATAAACATAAACCATTGAGCAATGGAAGTTGAGCAACGGACATTGAGTGAACATTGAGTAATGAATATAAGCGAATATAAGCGTTAAGCATTGAGAATTAGCGTTGAGTACTAGCAATGCACTAGCAATGAGCACTGGCATTGAGCACTAGCAATGCACCAGCGATTAGCACTAGCGATGAACACTAGCATTGAGCAATAGCATTGGGCACCAACATTGAGCAATAGGCATTAGCAATGCGGATTAAGCATTAAGAATTAAGCCTTACGATAGCAATAAGCGCGATACTAAATGCATTTGATGCATCTAAAAGCAGCAGTTGATTGCTGAACCATCCGACTAGATGGATTTCTTGCAGTTAGATTGCAGTCTGAAGGGGAGTAAGGACTAGAAGCAACATTTTAGATGCATGAAATACAGCTATCTTCAAATAAGTGCCGTAAAAGAGCTAAATAAATGCAAGAAATGCATTTAGTTCAGGCAGCGTAGCGATGTGTAATTTTAGCACAGCAATTGTAACATATAGCAACATAGCACGTGGCAACAAAGCAACAAGCAACATACCAAACAAAGCATCACATCAACATAGCATCACATCAACATAGCATCACCAACGTAGCATCACCAACGTAGCATCACCAACATAGCAGCAAAGCAACATGGCAAATAGCAACGTACCAATTTAACAATCCAGCAATCCAGCAATCCAGCAATCCAGCAATCTAACATTGAATCCATGCAACAATACATCAACGCGCAGCATTTAGCCGATTTTGAGCGGTTTGTGCGAGCAAGCTAAACCAAGAGCACTGCAAAGAACCGTCCGGAAACTACCGGACGGTTCTTTTATTTGTGCCGCTCCAGCCAATCGGCGAGATCGCGCATGACCTCTTCCCGGTTTATCTCGTTCAGCATCTCATGGCGGCCCCCTGGATAGAGCTTGAGCTCGACGTCCCGGATCAACAGCAGGTTATACAGCGTGGCCAGCTTTTTCACGCCGTCTCCCCGCAGGCCTACAGGATCCTCGTCGCCGCCAAAAATATAGATAGGCTTATCCTTTGGAATGGCTCGCATCCGTTTCGGACGATGAATTTCCTGCAATAACGAGAAGAAGCCTTGAAAGAAACCGGCGCTGCACAGAAAACCGCAATGCGGATCGTTCACGTACTTATCAACCTCCGCTTCATCCCGGGAGAGCCAGTCGAACGGCGTACGGGGCGGCAGAAAGCGTTTGTTGTAGGAACCGAAGACAAGTGCGTTCAGCATGAGGCTGGGATGCCGCTCGCCCTGCACCAGGCATTGCAGCCGAGCCAGCTTCTCGCCAAACCCGATCATCCCGCGCGGACCGTTGGTTCCCGACAGGATGAAGCCGGAGTAGGGATCCGGCGCGGTATACATCATTTTTTGCGTCAGAAAAGATCCCATGCTATGGCCAAGTAGGAACAGGGGCAAATCGGGGTAGCGATTCCGGATAATCCCGCTGAGCGTGCTCATGTCCCGCACCATGCCGTCGAAGCCGTCTTTCTCGATGCACCCCAGTTCAGCGTCTGTTCCGGCCGTCTTGCCATGCCCTCTATGGTCGCCTGCGAAGACAATCCAGCCGCGCGCGGTAAGCATTTCGGCCAGGCGCTCGTAGCGCTTGGCCGTCTCGGCCATGCCGTGGGCAATTTGCAGCACACCTTGCAGTTCGCCTTGCGGCCTGCTCTGCAGCACATCCAGCTCGCCTTGCACCATATCCTGAGGCACACCGGCCATCTCCATCGGGGACCACTGATAGACGAACACTTCTTTTTGCGCATCATTGGTGAAAGTAAAAGTTTGCTCCAGCAACCGCATCACCCCTTATTCAAATCATTACTTACGCTAAATGCACTGGTTCAAAGAACTCGATCCGTTCTCCGTCAGGCCCGTTAAAGAAGAAGAGGCGGCTGCCGTTTGGGATCGAGCGGATTTCGGGATCCATGCCCGACAGGCCGAGTTCGGCGATCCGTTTGTACTCCTCCTCGATATGGCTGACGGTGAATGCGATATGATGCACCCGGCCTTCACTTGGCAGGGCTTCGCCCCCGCGGACGTAAATCAATTCAATTTCGACGTTCTCCTGACCGGGGAAGGCTAGAAAAGCGAGGCGCAGCTCATCCTCCACTTCGCCGATGATATGTAGCAGCTTAAGACCGATCACCCGCTCATAGAACTCGATGGAATCCTCCAGCGCGGTGACGCGGATGCCAATATGCTCGATTTTCCGAATGGTCATATTTAATCCCTCTAATCCTAGTTAATTTGGCAAATAAGGTTCAAACGTAATTCAAAGTGGCTAACCACATAATACTAAACACATAATACTAAACACATATCACATATCACAGGTTATCATTCACAGATGATCATTCTCAGAAACCTTACCGCATTACCTTTTCTCGATGGCGATCAAATAGGGAGCGGCCGGCTTCTGGATTTGCCGGTAGACGATCGCCTGCCCGGCGGAAGGAGCAAGGGAGGCCGCCCATCTCTCGACGGCGCCTGCTTCCTCATCGCCTCCCTGATGCCCGGGATAGAGAACGATCGTCACGATCCCTTTCGGCCGCAGCAGCCTGAGGCTGGCTTCCAGCGCTGCAAGCGTTGTTTGCGTCAGCGTGATGACGGTGGCATCGGCGCCCTCCGCCGGCAGGTAACCAAGGTTGAACATGATTGCGCCCACCGTACCGTGAACCGCTGCAGGCAGCGCCGCTTCCATCTCGGCATGGCTCCGCTTCAGCAGCGTAACCTCGGCCAGCCTGCTGTCCTGCTCCCGGTCCAGCCTCAGCCGAGTGAGAGCCAGCGCCTCGGCTTGAATATCCAAGGCATAGACTTGTCCCCTTCGGCCGGAGGCCCGGGCGAGGAAGAGGGTATCCTGGCCAGTCCCTGCCGTAGCATCAATAGCCGGCTCGCCCGGTTGCAGCCGCTCGCCAATCAGCTTATGGGCAAAGCTAAGTACAGACATGAAGCCCATATTATCCCCTCCAATATTTCCCTTGCCAGGTGTCTCGCTGTCTCAGTTCGCCGTCGATCCCGTTCAGCACTTCCCACTTCCTCAGGCTCCACGTCGGGCCGATCAGAAGATCTCTTGGAGCATCGCCGGTCAGACGGTGAACGACCATCTCTGGAGGCAGGAATTCCAGCGTATCGACGATGAGCTTCACATACTCGTCTTTCTCCAGAAAACGGAGCAGGCCAGCTTCGTATTGCTTGACCATCGGTGTCTTGCGCATCAGGTGCAGCAGGTGGATTTTGATCCCCTGCACATCCATCGCTGCCACGGCCCGGCCGGTGTCCAGCATCATTTCATGGGTCTCCTGCGGTAACCCGTAAATGATATGCGCGCAGACGCGGATGCCCCGCTTCCGCAGCTTCTCGACTGCATCCAGGTAACATTGCGTGTCGTGAGCCCGGTTAATGAGCTGTGACGTGGATTCATGGACGGTCTGAAGTCCCATTTCAACCCATAGGTAAGTTCGCTCGTTGAGCTCGGCCAAGTAGTCGACTACGTCGTCGGGTAAACAATCCGGCCGGGTGGCGATCGACAAGCCGACGACGCCGGGCTGCTCCAGAATGGCCTCGTAGTACTCCTTCAATACCTCGACCGGAGCATAGGTGTTCGTATAGGCCTGAAAATAGCCGATGTACTTGGCCTGAGGCCATTTTAAATGCTGTCTGTCGCAAATTTTGTTGAATTGTGTCACTAAGTCGTCGCGTCTGCTTCCCGCAAAATCGCCGGAGCCTCGGGCGCTGCAGAACGTACAACCCCCTTTAGCAATGGAGCCGTCGCGATTCGGACAAGTGAAGCCGGCATCAAGCATCACTTTAAACACTTTTTCGCCAAATTCTTCGCGCATTTCGTAATTCCAGGTGTGAAAACGTTTATCTCCCCACAGCTTCGGAGAGGAAATCATTTCAATATTCATCATAACTCCTTTACAATGTCGCAATTTTTTTTATATTGTCACAAAAAAATTACGAGCGGTACAATCCCCGCTAAGCCGCATTAACAGGGGATTGCCGTTGCTTTATTGTATCAAAATATGCGGAAAAATGGGAATCCAACCCCGCTGCTTTCTTGCGATAGATTACATAATATGTTATTTTGAATGTAATACAAATATGGTTTGGACCCCAATTCCAAATATATGAAAAAGGAATCTGCGCAAACCGTCTCCCCGGCGGCCGCAAGATTCCTTTTTCTCACTTCTCCCCTTTACAAGAGGGACGAACTTCGGCACAATAATTGCAGTATCAGAAAACTTTGCGGACTTAAGCCGCAGGGATGTACAGAAAGCGGAGGAATACACATGCGTTTACGCGGCAGAAAAGGAATTCGGGAAAACCTGGAGCAGCAGAAACATCTTGTTGTCCTGGATCCACGGGAATACAAGGGACGCTGGTCCGAGGTTTTTGGCAACGATCGTCCGATTCATATCGAACTGGGGATGGGCAAAGGACAATTCATCAGCGGGATGAGTGTGAAATACCCGGATGTTAATTTTATAGGCATGGATATGTACGATGAGCTGGTTCGCAGGGCCAGCGAGAAGGTGCGCGCGATATGGCAGGAGCAGGGACAGGAGGAGCCTCAGAGCGTCAGATTGGCGCTGGGGAATATCGAGTCGATCGAGGAGTTTTTCGCACCGGGCGAAATTGAGCGGATATACTTGAATTTCAGCGATCCATGGCCAAAGAAGAAGCACGGTCGCCGTAGGCTGACCCATCCGAGATTTTTGGAGAAATACCGCTCTTTGCTTAACGAGAACGGGGAAATTCATTTCAAGACGGATTCGCGCGAGCTGTTCCAGTTCTCTTTGAACGCCTTTACGGCATGCGGGCTGCAGCTGAACGACATTTCGCTGGACTTGCATCAAGGGGGCATCAATGAAGAGCATGTCATGACGGAGTATGAGACGAAATTCGTCAATCAGGGCGTGAATATTCACCGCTGTGAGGTCATCATTGGAGAAGCGGCATTGGCGCGTTATCATGATCATAAAATGGAGCAGTTCTAGTAGGCATATCGCCAATCATAACAACAGGCCACCGAATTATCGGCGGCCTGTTTGGCTTGAGATGAGGAGCCATGTCCCGCTTCTTAAGAAGCGGAGGAGCAGCTTGGTGTTTGATTTTCGTTGCTCTTAGGAATGGACTTTGTTCTCTTCCAGCAAGTCCATGATCGCCTGCGCGCTTTGCATCGGATGGTATTTGGCGATTTGCTCCAGCACCTTCTCGCGGGCTAGCGCAACCTCATCGTACCGGTCCGTCAGGCGATGAATCCATTTGGTTATATCATCGAGGGAGTTCATTAAGGTTCCCCATCCCTGCGATTCAAAATAGTGGGAGTTCTCTTCTTCCTGTCCGGGAAGAGGTTTGTGGAACAACATGGGGATTCCTTTGGCCAGCCCCTCGGTGCAGGTCATGCCTCCCGGCTTCGTAATCAGCAGATCGGATACTTCCATCAGCTTGTCGATTTCCCGGGTGAAGCCGAGAAGACGGATGTTCGGATGGATGAAGCGCGGGTCTTTCTTCATCTTCTCCAGCGATTTTTGATTGCTGCCGAAGCAGAAAATTACCTGGATCTTATCGCTGTGCGCTGCAAGAAGCGAGTTGACCGCCTCATCCTTCATAAACCCCCAGCCTCCGCCCATCACTAGGACCGTGGGCATGTTTTTGAGAGCGAATTGGCGGCGGATGTCCTCTTTGCTGTGGCGCTCCCAGAAATTCGGGTGAACGGGTATGCCGGTGATTCGGATTTTGCTCTCCTCAACCTCGCGTTCAAGCAGCTTCTCTTTGACCTGCTCGGTAGAGACCAGGTAACAGTCCACTTCTCGGCTGACCCATGTCCCGTGCGCATCATAATCCGTAATGACGGTACAGAGGGGGACGTTCAGCCCAAGCCGTTTCATGCGCGAGATGACCGCGCTGGGAATCGGGTGTGTGCATACAATGACACCGGGATGGAGCTGGCGGATAATCTGGGTCGTGCGGGTATAGAATATCCGATGGAGCGCCGCCGTCGTCAATCGGTTCAAGGATCTCTTATAATTGCTGCGGTACATCATGCGTACGAGACGGGGCTGCGATGATACCGTTTTTTTGTATGCTGTAATGATCAATGGAGCCATTTTAGGATTCAGAAAGCTGCCAAGCTCCAGTACCTTCGTCTGAATGTGAGGTGCCAGCTTGCGTAAACTGCTGGAAAGCGCATAGGCTGCCTGGGTATGACCGGCTCCGAATCCCTCAGATAAAAGCAAGACTCTTTGTTTAGACACTTTAGTTTCACCTTTTCTCAGAAGGTTTTCCCTCTACTTAACAATATCCCCTTTATGGCCATAATGCAACTGTGCCAAAGGCCGTTAGCGTGCCTACGGCGGCGCCTGCCAGCACGTCCGAAGGGTAATGCAAGCCCAGATATATTCTTGATATTCCAACCAGCAGCGCGATCGGTCCCAATATAAATGCGAGGCTTGGCTCGGTCAGCATGAAGGGCATTGTAACGGAGAAGATGGCCGTTGTATGCCCGGATGGAAACGAGTGGTCCGTCAGCGGATTGCGGAATGTTTTTGTACCCGGGAGGGTCAAATAAGGGCGAACCCGCGGGTAGGTCTTCTTGGCAAGCGCTACTGGAATATGGCTGGCAGCTAGCGCTACGCAGGACTGAAGTCCTGCAGTGCTCCAAGGCTTGGGCGCGAAGATCCACACGAGCAGCGAGGAGCTGATCGTAAACGTGGCTCCCCCCAGATGAGTCAGGTAATACAGCCAGAAATTTAGAAAGCTGCCGTGCAGGCGGCCATTAATTCCCATAAAAAGCTTTTGATCCAGTTGTTTTAACGTTTGAATAAATCGAGTCATTAGATCCCTCCGCGCGCAGCAAGGCATTTTCAGGTTAGACTAATCATATTTTTAATCCGTGATCATTTCAAGGATGGAGGCCTTTTTTTTTGTCTAATTTGATTACCCGATTTTGACTTTGCCGCTATCCAGCTTATACAATGATTCAAATCATAGCAAAAAAGTTTAAAGTAAAATGAGCAATTTAGTAAACTTTTATGCTTGATTTTTCGTCTATGTTTACAAAGGGCTATATATCCAAGCTGCTTACGCTCATTTTCATGAGGTGCAGATGAAATAAAAAACGCCAAAATTGATGAAAATAAGAAATAACCGCACTCATGTGCAGGTAGCGGGAGAGTCCTGTGCGATTATACGGCGACTTTGCAGGTATTTCGAGAAGGATGCCGCGAGATTAGCTTTGACAAATGATGAAAAGTCATGGAAAATCTTAATGCGCTGCAGAAGAATTAAATTTTTTACCAGAAACGGTGGCGCAGGGTCATGGTTTTAAAGAAAATTAAAAAACCGCTTAGAGAAAAAAAGAAAATTCAAAAGGGGTAAGGGGGTATGCGAAATCATGATGGACACCATTTTGATATCGTTGCAAATCGTACTGGCCATTGTCGGGGTGTATCAATTTGGTTTGGCATTGTTCGGGATGTACAAGAAAAAGAAAAAGGTACACTTCCCGCCGACGAAATCTTTTGCGGTGCTTGTCGCAGCGCATAACGAGGAGACTGTAGTCGGGGCCTTGATGGAAAATTTGAAGCAGTTGAACTATCCGAAAGAGCTTTATGACGTGTTTGTCATTTGCGATAACTGTACCGACAGAACGGTAGATATCGTGCGCAGCCACGGCATGACCGCTTGCGTCCGCACCAACGAGAACCTGCGGGGCAAGGGCTATGCGATCGAATGGATGCTGAAGCAGCTTTGGAAAATGCCGCGCCAATATGATGCGGTCGTCATGTTCGACGCCGATAACCTGGCGCATCCGGATTTCCTTAGCGAAATGAATAATGATCTGTGCTCCGGCGCCCGCGTCATTCAAGGGTACATCGATACGAAGAATCCGGAGGATTCCTGGATCACCGCCGCTTACGGCATTTCTTACTGGTACTGCAACCGGCTGTGGCAGCTGTCGCGGCATAATTTGGGCCTGGCCAACTTCCTCGGCGGAACGGGCATGTGCTTTGAGACCGAACTCCTTAAGGAAATCGGGTGGGGAGCAACGAGCCTGGTCGAAGACCTCGAGTTCACAATGCGCTGCGTCGAAAAGGGAGTACATCCCGTGTTCAATTACGACGCGAAGCTGTTTGACGAGAAGCCGCTGACCTTTAAGGCGTCAGCGCGCCAGCGCCTGCGCTGGATGCAGGGGCACTTTACGGTGGCCCGCCGCTACTTCTTCCCGCTTCTCTGGCAGAGCATCAAGGAGCGGAGTATGGTGAAGCTGGACATGGCTCTGTACGGTGTGAACGTATATATCGTGCTGCTCACGTTCCTGCTAACCGCTTTGATATGGGTCGACCAATCGTTCTTTAACGGCCCGAATTTCGCTACGTTGTACGGATACCTGCCGCTATGGGTGTCGTTCATCGCGATTGCGGCCAACGTGTTTATTTTTCTGGCGGCAATGGTACTGGAGGAGGTCAAGTCGAAGAAGGTATATGCCTATCTCGTCTTATTCCCGCTGTATCTGATTTCGTGGTGGCCGATTACTTTCTATGCGTTCTTTACGCAGAACAATAAGCAGTGGAGCCATACCGAGCATACACGTGTCGTTCGGTTGGAGGAAGTTCAAAGCAAGCAAGGATAATGCTTGACTATTGTTTGATCGTGTGGTAAATTATTTGAGCATGGAACAAATAAATGGATTGTAAGTAGAGGCGCTGTCTTCTCACCTGACCGATGATGTCGGCTGGTTTTGATCCGATGATTTATGAATGTTTATATTCATGATGACTTGATGATCAATCTGGGATGCAGGCGATGCCTGCATCCCTTTTTAATTTTTACAATTGAGGTTGCAGCAGACCGAAAATTCTAAGTGGAGGTGTAGAATTATCAGTAAAGAACATTTGATCAATGATGAGATACGGGCGAAAGAAGTCCGTTTGGTAGGCGCTGAAGGTGAACAAATCGGCATCAAGCCGATCCGTGAGGCACTGCAAATGGCCATCGATCTGAATCTGGATTTGGTGAACGTGGCGCCGACGGCTAAGCCGCCGGTATGCCGGATTATGGATTACGGCAAATTCCGTTACGAGCAGCAGAAGAAAGAGAAGGAAGCCCGTAAGAATCAAAAGACAGTGGATATCAAGGAAGTATGGTTCCGCGCGAACATCGAGGAGCATGACTTCCAGACCAAACTCCGCAATGTGATCAAATTTTTGAAGGATGGCGACAAAGTGAAATGCTCGGTGCGTTTCCGTGGCCGCGAAATTACGCATGCTGATATCGGGAAGAAAATTCTGGACCGCGTCAAAGACGAGGTTGCGGACATTTCCTCGATCGAGCGGATTCCCAAGCTGGAAGGCCGCAGCATGATTATGATTTTGGCACCGAAAAACTAAGAGCCGCTTGCGTAAGCCCGCTCGCCGGAAGCTTTCGCGAAGCTGTGCCCACAAACTTTGAGGGGGAAGTACAATGCCTAAAATGAAAACCCACAGCAGCCTGAAAGGCCGCTTCAAAATTACAGGATCGGGTAAAGTTAGACGTTACAAAGCGAACCGCAACCACCTGCTGTCCCACAAGTCGAACCGTCGCAAACGCGTTCTGGCGAACAGCCCTGTAGCTTACGCTGGGGACGTTAGACGTTTGAAACAGCAACTTGCAAATCTGAAGTAATTCACTTAAATTTCTGGGAGGTTTATTGATATGGCAAGAGTAAAAGGCGGATTCGTTGTTCGTCGTCGTCATAAAAAAGTATTGAAGCTTGCTAAAGGTTACTTTGGCTCGAAACACCGCATTTTCAAAACAGCTAACGAGCAGGTTATGAAATCCCTGCTGTATGCATACCGTGACCGTCGCACGAAAAAACGCGATTTCCGCAGATTGTGGATCGTTCGTATTAATGCTGCAGCTCGTCTGAACGGACTGACTTACAGCAAATTGATGCACGGCTTGAAACTGGCTGAGGTGAACATCAACCGCAAAATGCTGGCTGACCTCGCCGTTAATGATCTGAACGCATTTAACTCTTTGGCTGCAGTGGCTAAAGAGAAAATCAACGCGTAATTATTGCGCTAACACACAAACAGGCACCCCAAAGGGGCGCCTGTTTTTTTGTGCTTGCAGCGGCCAGAAGCGGGTCGGCAGGGGGCGAAGAATGTTTTTTTCCGTGCAAGGCGATGGTGGAAGCGAATAGAGCGTCCGGTGAATACACTGGCATGAAGCAAGCTAATTCTATTCAAGGAGGAGAATGAAGTGAATAAACCGGTTACGCGTAAAGAAGCCGCAAAATATGTTGGCAAAAATATAACCGCCGTAAAAAAAGATGGAACCATCGTTACGGGAAAATTGGTCAAAATCAGCGGGAACCGCTTGATCGTGCGTCAGCCAGGCAAAAAGGTAAAGACGAAGGCGATCCTTCCGCTCGCTTTATTTGACCTGCTCGCCATCGGAACGGCTCCTTTCGCTTATGGCTATGGCTACGGCGGATATCCTTACGGTTATGGCTACGGCGGATTCGGAGGATACGGTTACGGTTACCCTTACGGCTTTTTCTAAAGCCTAACAGGGAGTTAAAGCTTAAAGCCGCAGCAGCAGCCTTTTTTCCAGCTCAAAGCATCGCGAAACAGGGATATATCTTATGGTTTCATAGCCGTACTTTTGGTAAAACAGGTGGGCCCGGGTATTCTCCTGGTCCACCAGAACTTTTGCCCTGGTGCACCCTCTGGAACCGGCTAAATTTTCGGCATGCGCCATCAGGGTTTTGCCGTGGCGTTTCCGCTGATGCTGGGAGGCTACGGCCATCATGTCGATGAACAGCAGCTCCCCATGGATCACGAAATGGATAAAAGCGACGGGATCGGCCTCATAATAAGGGGAAGCAACCAGCGTTATCCCTTGAGTGAGACGCCTGGGAATATCCCGAATTGCTTTTTCCAACTCCGGCCGGGACATGCTCGAATGAGGGACAAGCTCCTTTTTCACAAGATTGATAATGACGGGATCATCCTGCTTGGGTCTTCTATAACGAATCATTCGCCAGCACTCCTCCTTGAGCTGATTGAAGGGCATTTTAATATATCATATGAAGCAGCGGGGCAAATGGTTTCCTGACACGAATGAGGCGAAGTTGAAAAGCTGAAGGAGGTTAATTGCTTTTGGGGAAGAATATGGAAAGGGGCGGCCTTGATAAAAGGGGAAAGCAAAAACCTTTTATCCCTGCAATTCAGCAGTGTGATGAGGTATTTCGGGTCAGGGTCTGAAAACATATGGCAAAAGGGTATTGACTCTATGCGCGAACTAATCATATAATGTGTCTAAACATTTTTAACGTTCATAGCTTTATCGGCGATGAAGAGGACGAAGGTTTAAGGGCTCTTTGCTCAGAGAGTGGATGGATTTGCTGAGACCACCCACCAATATCCCTTAAATGCGAGCTCACCTCGGAGCTGTTTTCCTGAAAAGCGAAGCTGCGGATACCATGATACACTCCGCTTCGAGCCTATTAGGGAAAATCGTCAGGCCTGCGTTAAAGGCCACGAGTAAGGAATTTGCTGTCCCTACTCGTCAAGGCTCGGTGCTGTGAGGTACCGGGTAAAAATGGGTGGTACCACGGAAGCGATAACCTTTCGTCCCTCGGAACAGGAGACTGTTCTGGCGGGCGGAAGGTTTTTTTGTTGTATTTCTTTAGAAATACTTAAATTTTGGAAGGAGGATGACTGATGAGCGCGCAAATACCAGCAGTGCGGTCTACAGAACAATTACGTGAGAAATGGATGAAACCAGAAGTCATTACGGGATCAGAAATATTGCTACGGAGCTTGGTGCTAGAAGGTGTCGAATGCGTCTTCGGTTACCCGGGCGGGGCCGTATTGTATATCTACGATGCGTTGTATGGCTTCAAGGATTTCCATCACTTGCTGACAAGACACGAGCAGGGAGCGATTCATGCGGCTGACGGCTATGCACGGGCAAGCGGCAAAGTAGGTGTATGTATCGCAACTTCGGGACCGGGGGCGACGAACACAGTCACCGGAATCGCAACGGCGTTTATGGACTCGGTTCCTCTCGTGGTCATTACCGGGAACGTCGTATCCAGCCTGATCGGAACGGATGCCTTCCAGGAAGCAGATATTACCGGCATCACAATGCCGATTACGAAGCACAGCTACTTGGTGCGCAGTGTAGAAGAGCTGCCGCGAGTCATTCACGAAGCGTTCCACATTGCTAATACGGGACGCAAAGGCCCGGTATTGATCGACATTCCGAAGGACGTATCCGCAGACAAGACTCTGTTTGAACCGGTACAGAGCATTAACCTTCGCGGCTACAACCCTAAGGTCGTACCGAACCATCATCAACTGGAGAAGGTAGCGGCAGCGATCAAGGAAGCGGAGCGTCCGGTCATTCTTGCCGGCGGCGGGGTTGTCTACTCCGGGGGGCATGAAGAGCTGCTTGAGTTCGTAACCCGGACGGAAATTCCGATCACAACGACGCTTCTGGGCCTTGGCGCATTTCCGAGCGGCAATCCGCTGTGGATGGGGATGCCGGGAATGCACGGCACGTACACGGCTAACCAAGCCATTCAGAATTCCGATTTGCTGATCAATATCGGGGCCCGGTTCGATGATCGCGTTACCGGACGGCTTGACGGATTTGCTCCTCATGCTAAAGTAGTACACATCGATATCGATCCTGCGGAAATCGGCAAGAACGTGAAGACGGAAATACCGGTCGTCGGGGATGTGAAGACAGTACTCGAACTGCTCAATCCGTTAGTGGGCCGCAGCGACAAAGCGGATGCCTGGAGAAGCCAAATCAGCCAGTGGATGGCTGACAAGCCATATAAATACAAGGATTCCGATACGGAGCTTAAGCCGCAATGGGTCATCGAGCTGCTGAATGACACGACAAAGGGCGAAGCGATTGTGACGACGGATGTCGGCCAGCATCAGATGTGGGCTGCACAGTACTACAAGTTCAACCAGCCGCGCTCGTGGATTACCTCCGGCGGACTCGGCACGATGGGATTCGGATTCCCGTCAGCGATCGGTGCGCAAATGGCTCATCCAGACCGGCTCGTTATTTCGATTAACGGTGACGGCGGCATGCAGATGTGCGCGCAAGAGCTTGCGATCTGCGCCATCAACAACATTCCGGTCAAGGTTGTCGTGATCAACAACCAGGTGCTTGGCATGGTTCGTCAGTGGCAAGAGCTCATTTACGAGAATCGTTACAGCCATATCGATCTGGCCGGCAGCCCGGATTTTGTAAAATTGGCAGAGGCATACGGCGTTAAAGGATTGCGGGCTTCGAACAAAGAAGAAGCCAAGCAAGCCTGGAAGGAAGCGATGGAGACGCCGGGACCTGTGCTGGTGGAATTCGTGGTCAGCAAAGAGGAAAACGTGTATCCGATGGTTACCCAGGGTTCCACCATTGATCAAATGCTGATGGGGGACTGTGAATAATGACGACGACAATGACAAGCCATACAATAGCCGTATTAGTAAATGATCAGCCAGGAGTCCTGCAGCGCGTTTCCGGCCTGTTCGGCCGGCGCGGGTTTAATATCGAGAGCATCACTGTGGGCCAGTCCGAGGAAGAAGGATTGTCCAGGATGGTCATCGTGACCCAAGGCGACGACAAAACGCTGGAACAAATTGAGAAACAATTGTATAAACTCATCGATGTTATTAAAGTGGTTAACCTTAGCTCCAAGCCTATGGTTGCCCGTGAGTTGGCACTGATCAAAGTAAAATCGGAGCCGGCGGAGCGTCCGGAAATCATGGGCGTAGTCGAGACTTTTCGTGCCGCTGTTGTCGATATCGGGACAAACAGCATGATCGTCCAGGTCGTCGGCGATACAGAGAAGATTGATGCGATGATCGAGCTGCTTCATCCTTACGGTATTCGCGAGCTGTCTCGTACAGGAGTCACTGCGATGATTCGCGGCAACGCATAAGACGAGTTTTACCATCATTTCCTTCGGTGAGCGGGTGCTTGAGGGGATCTCCCGGCAAGGACGGGACGCATGGTCCTTTGAAGCACCCGCTCATCAAGGGGATAGAATCTAATATAAGGGAGCCCGCCAATGGCGGCCCCGTAAATTTTAGGAGGGCTATAACAAATGGCAGTTACTTTGTACTATGAAAAAGATGCAGAGCTTAGCGTATTGAAAGGAAAAACGATCGCGATCATCGGCTACGGAAGCCAAGGTCATGCTCACGCACAAAACTTGCGTGATAGCGGACTAAACGTAGTAATCGGTCTGCGCGAAGGCAAATCCTTCGACAAAGCCAAAGAAGACGGCTTCGAAGTATTGTCCGTTGCTGAAGCGACAAGCCGTGCTGACGTTGTGCAAATCCTGATGCCAGACGAGACTCAAGCTTCGGTATACCATAACGAAATTGCTCCTAACTTGAAAAAAGGCGCTGCGCTTCTCTTTGCTCACGGCTTCAACGTTCATTTCGGACAAATCGTGCCTTCCAAAGACAACGACGTGCTTCTGGTTGCTCCTAAGTCGCCAGGCCACATGGTTCGCCGTACGTATGTTGAAGGCTTTGGCGTTCCTGGCTTGATCGCTATCCACCAAGATGCGACTGGCAAAGCCAAAGAAATCGGCCTGGCTTATGCTAAAGGCATCGGCTGTACTCGTGCAGGGGTTATCGAGACTTCCTTCCGCGAAGAGACAGAAACGGATCTGTTCGGTGAACAAGCTGTTCTGTGCGGTGGCGTAAGCGCCCTGATCAAAGCGGGTTTCGAAACGTTGACAGAAGCTGGCTATGCTCCGGAGATGGCCTACTTCGAGTGCTTGCATGAGCTGAAATTGATCGTTGACCTGATCTATGAAGGCGGTCTTGCGACAATGCGCGATTCCATCTCCAACACTGCGGAATACGGCGACTACGTTACAGGACCTCGCATCGTAACCGAAGAAACGAAGAAAGCGATGAAAGAAGTGCTGTCCGACATCCAGCAAGGTAAATTCGCGCGCGACTTCATCCTGGAGAACCAATCCAACCGTGCCTTCTTGACGGCTACCCGCCGCAATGAAGCCAACCATCCGATCGAAGTTGTGGGTGAAGAGCTTCGCGGTCTGATGCACTGGATCAAGAAGTAATTATTCATACTTACAAATCAAGCCGTGGAGTTAACTCCGCGGCTTTTTTGCGCCTGCCGGATCATATCGCGCTTATGTGTTTAAATCCAACCGGATTAGCTTATCTTAAAGGGGAACGGAGCAGAAATTTAACCAAAGGAGATCAAACCAGCATGAAGAACAACGTCAAATCGATTACCTCCCCTAAGAAATACATTACCGGAAAAGGACTTCTTGCGAGCTTTAATGAATACATGCAGTTCTTTGGCGACAGCGCCTATATCGTTTGCGATGAGTTTATTCTGGATCGTGCTCGGCAGGAGGCCGGGAAATCCATCGAGGAGGGCGGCAATAAAGCTGTATTTGAAAAATTCAACTATGAATGCACGAAGGAAGAAATCAACCGCCACCGCGAGCTGGCCCGCCAAGCAGGAGCCAACATCATCGTTGGCATCGGCGGCGGTAAGACGCTCGATACCGCCAAGGCGACGGCGTATTATGAGAAGCTGCCGGTCGTTATTTTCCCTACGATCGCCTCTACAGATGCTCCATGCACTGCGCTTGCGGTCATATACAAGAAGGATGGCTCCTTCGACGAGTATCTGTTCCTGCCAAGTAACCCGGACATCGTGTTGGCAGATACCGGAATATTGGCCGCGGCTCCGCCGCGTTTTTTTGCGGCTGGCATCGGCGATGCTTTGGCGACATATTTCGAAGCCCGGGCCTGCTATCAGTCATTTGGCGACAACTTGGCGTTAATGAAGCCGTCGACGACAGGACTCGGATTAGCACGGTTGTGTTACGAGACTCTGATCGAAAATGCAGTAAAGGCTCAGCGCGCCGTAGAGCAGGGGGTAGCGACCAAGGCCGTGGAGGATACGATCGAGGCAACGATTTACCTGAGCGGCGTCGGCGCCGAGTCAGGCGGTTTGGCCGCAGCCCATGCGATTCATAACGGCATGACCGCCGTGCCGTCGCTTCATAAGGCGCAGCATGGGGAGAAGGTCACCTTTGGGCTGCTTGCCCAGCTTGTGCTGGAAAATGCTCCAAAGGAGGAGCTGGAGACAGTGATCGGCATCGTGAAAGGGGTCGGCCTTCCTCTAACCTTAAAGGATCTCGGCGTAACCAAATTCGTCGAGGAGGAATGGCGCCAGGTGGCCGAGGCGGCCTGTGCGGAAGGTGATACGATGGGAAATATGCCATTCCCGGTCACCCCGGATGACGTGTATAGTGCCATTGTGGCGGCCAATGCGATCGCAGAAGCGTACCGCGGCGAGTAACCCTCTGCCATGACGTCAATGCAATTTTCAGGGATGATCCGCTACAGGCGGATATAATCCCTTTTTGTGTTATAGCTAAAACCTATAGCATTAATAGATTCTATATCTTTGTTTATCCTTACCCGTTATGTTACAACTAGAAGAAGAGTATTGTTCGAAGAGTATAGTGATGAAGAGGGAGTTGTAAGTCATGACAGAAGTGAAGAAAATTGCGGTCATCGCTGGAGATGGAATCGGCCCTGAGGTTGTAGCTGAAGCAGAAAAAGTCCTCAAGCGTACGGAGGAAGTGTTCGGTTACCGTTTTGAGACGGAGCATGCTTTGTTTGGAGGCATTGCGATTGATGAGAAAGGCACTCCGCTGCCGCAGGAAACCTTGGAAATTTGTCAGCGTGCCGACGCTGTTTTGCTTGGGGCAGTTGGCGGGCCAAAATGGGACAACAATCCGAAGGAGCTTCGTCCGGAGACAGGGCTGCTTGGCATCCGCAAAGCGCTGGGATTGTTCTCGAACCTTCGTCCGGCAGTTGTGTTCGATTGCCTGAAGGATGCTTCCACACTGAAACCGGAAGTGCTTGAAGGAACTGATTTGATGGTTGTTCGCGAACTGACAGGCGGTATTTATTTCGGTGAGAAATTCCGCCGCGAAACCGAGAACGGGCAGGAAGCCGTGGACACTTGCGCATACAATGTAAACGAAGTGGAGCGCATCGTGCGCCAGGCGTTCGAGATTGCCCAGAAACGCCGCAAGAAACTGGCTTCTGTCGATAAGGCCAACGTTCTGGAAACTTCACGCCTATGGCGCGAAGTCGTCAACCGGGTTGCTCCCGAATATCCGGATGTTGAACTGGAACATGTGCTTGTAGACAATTGCGCGATGCAGCTGCTGCGCCGTCCAGCCAGCTTCGACGTTATCGTCACGGAGAACATGTTCGGCGATATTCTTAGCGATGAAGCAGCGATGCTGACCGGTTCGATCGGTATGCTCTCGTCCGCATCCCTTGGGGAAGGCAGCTTCGGTCTGTATGAGCCTGTGCACGGTTCTGCGCCTGACATTGCCGGGCAGAACCTGGCGAACCCGATCGCGACGATTTTGTCCGTCGCTCTGATGTTCCGTCTGACCTTTGGTTATGCCGATGCCGCAGATGCCATCGAGGCAGCGGTAGCCGAGGTATTGGACGCGGGTCACCGTACCGGGGATATTGCGGTCGACAAGAGCAAAGCCATCGGCACGAAAGAAATGGGCGACCTGATTGTAGCGGCTATCCGCAAATAAGGTTTCTAAGTTTATAACTGGAGGCCGCTGGCATCCGATGTGGACTGTAACGAAGCGATAATAACTTGAGCTTTTGAACGGAATAATGATGTCCCCTGTCTGGCTGTTTGACCAGAGGCAGGGGGCTTTTTTTCCCTTATATATAGTAAAGAAATTTAGTTCTTTAAGCTCAAAAATCGCAAAAGGAGTGTATAATTACAAGGATTCGAAGGAATCTAAAGCAGCGGTCGCGAATAAATTAAAGGAAATACCGAAGTCTAAATCGGGAAAGGGTGATGGGGAATGAGTTTTTGCTGTGGAGCCAGCATGGTCGGGACTAAGGGGACGTTGAAGCATTATCGTACACAGGTTCATAATGTTCCCCTGCTGCTTTGTCCGGTATGCCATCGGGTGGAAGTTCATTATAAAGTAGAGCATGAATATGAGATACTGGCGGAATATGCGCATGGCGACGGCGTTTCGGAAATCGACTTCGGGGATTTTATTATGGAGGACGAGGAGACGATTTTTGGCAATTGCGTCAACGTAGAGGATGAGGATCCTCTGGATATCGTGCAGAGCCAGATTGATATGGCGCTGGATCTGCTTGCGGTCGCCAAAGGCATTCAGGACGCAAAATGGGAAAGCGAGTTGAAGAAGCGTCTCGCCGTCATGAGCCGCCGTAAAGCACGGCTCCAATACAATAAATAGGACGTTAGTATGAAGTGGCCCCAAGCGGGCTGCTTCATTTTTTTATCATCTTTTTTCGACAGTATCTCTGATTGACGTTAAATAAAAATGTTTACTATGATAAGAGTGATTAAAGTTCTCTATTTAGGGTAATAACATTTGATATTTGTCTGATTATAAATAGGAGAATCTAATCGGTCCTTTGTCTTAAGGAGCCCGAAGTTTGAAATGGTAAGGTTGCAGCTTGGAGTAGGGTTGAATGTTGTCGGATTGGCAGGGATACCATTGTGGGAAAAGGGGGAATCAACTTGTTAAGTGAGTTCCAGGAAACTTTGCTGCAGTCTGTCAAGGCATTTCAATCGACGCAGCTTGTTAAGAACAAGTATGAGAATGTCCTAGAAAATCTCGATAGTGGAATTATACTGTTTGATAGCGAAGGCGTATTAACTTTTATTAATGTACAAATGGCCAAGCTTATGGAGATGCCACGCCAGTCGCTGATCGGCTGCAACTTGCTGCAAATGCTGCGTCACCCTCACCTTAGTCGCTTCAAGAAGCGAAAAATATTGCGAATATACAGGGAAGCTATTTTTCACCGCAAAAAATATCATGAGCTCATTGACGAATACGGTCGTCATTGGCTGATCACGATTACTTACGGGGATCAAATGGATGGAGATTATTTGCTCAGCGTAAAAGATGTATCGGATTACAAGCAGATCGAGCAGACGGCTTACCAGAACGACAAGCTCGCTATGCTCGGTAAAATCTCTGCGGCGATCGCCCATGAAATTCGCAATCCCTTGACCGCAATCCGTGGATTCATCCAGCTATTACGCCCGCATTTGATTCAGCTTGGCCGCGATGAATATGCGCGAATCATTCTGACAGAAATCGATCGGGCCAATGACATTATCCATGAATTTCTGAACTCTTCCAAACCGTCTGCTCCCCAAAAAAGCGTCATCAGCGTTTCTTCTTTGCTGAAGGAAGTCGTTCTGCTGACAGAGAGCGAGGCACTGATGAAAGGGTGCGAAATCCATTTGCAGGTTATGGATGGAGAAATGTACGTATCTATTGACGTTAAGCAGATCAAGCAGGTTCTGCTCAACATCATCAAGAATGCGATGGATGCGATTGAGGAAGTAAGCGATGCAGAGTATACCGGAACTATACATTTAGATGCGAAGCTGGTAGATAAGTACGTGCATATTTCAATACAGGATAACGGAAATGGCATGGATAAGGGATTATTAAGTCGATTGTTCGACCCGTTCTTTACGACGAAAGAGAAGGGAACCGGCCTTGGGTTATCCGTCAGCTACCGGATCATCAGAAATCATAAAGGCAATATTTCTGTCGATAGTATGAAGGGGATTGGGACTGTTTTTGTGATAGCGCTTCCAATCGTGTCGAATAAAGTCATTTAACCTTCAGGAGAACTGCGTTAGAATCGCGGCTCTCCTGAACATAACCGAATATTAGTTAGAGCTGTAGGAAGGTGCTGAGGCATTATTGCAGCCTGCTGAACGGACGGGAGTTGTTCTGGGAGCAGGAGGCGCAGGCGCCTTTTTTGCTTTTTTAATAACTAATATTAGGATGACAATAATGATGTCAATGATGGAAGTAAATCAGTCCCGGTTACCCCGTACCAGTTGCTAACATATTCATAAGAAGAGGTTAGCTTACAATAATTACTTTACTTTTTGAATTCTATTAAAGTAAGATGGATAGTAAAACATACGACGAAGGGAATCGGTAACATGAAAGTGAATCAGAGCAAAATTGTAGATTGCACCATCCGCGACGGCGGATTAGTCAACAACTGGGATTTCAGTGTGGAGTTTGTGCAGAAGCTGTATGCCGGACTTAATGAAGCTGGCGTTGATTATATGGAAATCGGATATAAAAATTCTCCGAAGCTGTTGAAGGGTGCCGATGATGCAGGTCCTTGGCGCTTCCTAGACGATGAATTTTTGCGTACAGTAATCCCGCAAAAGGGTCATACTAAGCTTTCCGCGCTTGTAGATATTGGCCGCGTTGACGAGAATGATATTTTGCCGCGCAGCGAGAGCCTTCTCGACCTCATTCGCGTGGCTTGCTATGTTAAGGACGTAGATAAAGCTCTGCAGCTTGTCCAAGTATTCCATGACCGCGGATATGAGACGACGATTAATATCATGGCGCTGTCCAATGTGATGGAGCACGAGCTGCTCGAAGCGTTCGAAATGATCAAGGAGAGCGTAGTAGACGTAGTTTACATTGTAGACTCCTACGGCAGCCTGGATTACAAAGACATGGAGCACTTGGTCAACAAATTTAAGACGCATTTGCCGAATAAGCGGCTTGGGGTCCATACGCATAACAATATGCAGCTTGCATTCTCTAATACGCTGGTCGCTGCAGACCTGGGCGTTGAGCTGCTGGATGCTTCAGTATACGGCATGGGCCGCGCGGCGGGCAACTGCCCTACAGAGCTGCTCGTTACTCATTTGAAAAATACAAAATACAATCTTCGCCCTGTACTTGGGGTATTGGAAGAACTGATGATTCCGCTCCGTGAGAAGGAAGAATGGGGTTACCTTATCCCTTACATGATTACGGGAACTCTGGATGAGCATCCGCGTTCGGCCATGGCTTTGCGCGCTTCGGCTGACAAGGACAAAGCGGTAGAATTCTACGATAAGCTGACGACGCCTGAAGTGAGCTTTGAAAAAAAATAATGGAACTCTAGCGTCATGGTGAAACAAACCATGGCGCTTTTTTTTGCTAAAGAAGCAGGAAAATAAACGAAAAATGTTGAAATATTAATAGCTGCAAACCATCGGGATAATACCTAGTTTCGTTAAACGCAACATGACTGGGCACCGCATTTTACCATTTCCGGGGGTTGAATATTATGGAAATCAGGAAAGAAGAGAAGTCTACGATCATTCAGGGCTCGCTCGGTTTGCTGGCGATGCTGGGTGTTGTTTATCTTTCAACAGCCATTGATACTCCCGTTATCTCTGCTTCGGCCCGTCTGGCGATGTATTTGCTCGCAGGGCTGATGTATGGAGCGGTGGCCTTCGCAGTCTTTGCGCAGGGCTGGATGCTATTTACGGACAAACTGTCCAGGCAGCGTCTTTACTCTGCCGTGTTGTTTTTCATCGTCGGTACATTGGATGTGCTTCATATCGCCACTTTCGTCGGCGTTTCTTTGTTTGGTTTTATGCCTGGATATACGGTCTCCGCGTGGTTCATGCTATTGTCCCATTTGCTCGGGGCGTTAGGGATGCTGTTTATTTTCAGTGTGCCGGACAAGCAGGTGTCCATGCGCCATAAAGCGGCTGCTTTTTCAGGAGCGTCAGTGTTGCTGCTAGTAGGTATCGTACTGCTGTACAAATACCAGTTTCAGCTTCCCCAGCTTCTCGGGAATCAGGCTCCCGGGACAACGAAGCAGGCGGTCTGGATTGTCGTGCCCTTTCTGTATACGCTCGGAATATTCGCGATATTGTACCGGTACCGGAAGGAGCGTCCGCCAGCGGCATTAACAGTCGTCTGTGCGCTTTTATTTATGATGATCGGGCATATATTACTGACGGCAGCGGAGCCCTTCGATATTGGAATTGCCCATGTTGCCGGGGAATGGTTTACGGCTATTTCCTATTATTACGTGTTAAAAGGGGTCTACCGCCTAACGATTGAGGAGCCGTTTCGCGGCCAACAGCTTGCCGAGGCTCAAATGATGCATATGGCCTATCACGATGATTTGACGAATCTGCCTAATCTTCGAAGGCTGAAGGAACGGCTGGCCGGCCATTTGGTGCCAGAAGGCAGGACGGGGCTTTACACGGGAGTGGCTGTCCTGAACATCAATCGCTTCAAGGCGATTAATGATGCTTTTGGATATCGTGCGGGCGACAAGCTGCTAACCGATTTGGGAGCGCGGGTGAGCCGGCGCTGTTTACCAGAGGAGGGCGTCTACCGTATGGGAGAAGACGAATTTGCGGTCACGATCCCGGAATATTCGGATCCGCGGGCGATCGAGATCAGGGCATTGCAGCTGCTTAAATCGATTCACCCGGCGGTAACGATTGAAAATACCGAGTATCATATTTCCCTGAGCATGGGGCTCTCCATATACCCCCTTGACGGCCAAAATGTAGAGCAAATCATTCAAAATGCCGATATGGCTGTACATAATGGGAAGGAACAGGGCCTGGAATTCGTCCGCTATACGGCTGCGATCAAGAATCAGACCCAATCCCGAATAGAGCTGGAGAACGATATGCGGAAAGGCTTGGAGCGGGAGGAATTTTTCCTTGAATTTCAGCCTCAGGTCAGCCTCGACAGCGGCCGGGTAGTTGGCATGGAGGCCCTGGTGCGCTGGAACCATCCACGCCGGGGAGTGCTTTCGCCGGGCGAGTTCATTCCGGTCGCTGAAGACAGCGGACTGATTGTTCCGCTGGGGGAATGGGTGCTGCGTACCGCCTGCAGCTATAACAAGAAGTGGCAGGACGATGGTTATACCCCGATATGCGTGTCCGTCAACTTATCCATGCGGCAATTCCGCCAGCACAATTTGGCCGATAAAGTCGATTGTATTTTGCAGGAGGTCGGCCTGGAAGCAAAATATTTGGAGCTGGAAGTGACGGAAAGCATGACATTCGACATCGACACGGCTTTTGAGCAGCTTCAGAGACTGAAGCGGCTAGGTGTTCACATTAGCATTGACGATTTCGGCACGGGATACAGCTCTCTTTACTATTTGAAGACGCTGCCGATCGACCGTCTCAAAATCGATCGTTCCTTCGTCAAGGAGGTTATGCTGGACGGAAGCGGAGCGGCTATTGTCTCCACCATTGCGATGATGGCGCATCATCTGCAGCTGAAAGTCACAGCTGAAGGGGTCGAGAACGAGGAGCAGCTTGAATTTCTCAAGCTGCAGAATTGCCATGAGGGGCAAGGTTATTTGTTCAGCAAGCCGGTGCCTGCAGGATTGTTTGAGCGCCGTTTTCTCACCCGTATTGCCGGATAGGTCAATCCTCATTGTTATAACAAAGTTGTTCAGGTACGCGGACCAATTGTAATAAATTAGCTGTTGCATTGATGGAACAGAAGTGGTATATTTATTTTTGTCTTCACGAGCAGCTTGCTCGATTGAAGCCTCGGGACGTAGCTCAGCTTGGTAGAGCACCTGGTTTGGGACCAGGGGGTCGCATGTTCAAATCGTGTCGTCCCGACCATAATATAGTTGCCCTTGCAGAAGTTTACTAGAAGCTTATCTTCACTTTTGTGGGCAGAGCTGCGGGTGTAGTTCAATGGTAGAACTCCAGCCTTCCAAGCTGGTAGCGTGGGTTCGATTCCCATCACCCGCTCCATAAAGCAATTGATAAACTGCCAATAGGCAGTTTTTTTGATTTGGCGGGTGGGGGAGAGAACCCACAAAGGGCTTCGACCGTCCGTGAAAGCATCTCGAAAAAACCTGGGCAGGACGCGCGTCAGCCAAAACCTCTATTCGCGAGCCGAAGGATCGCATTTCAATCAAGTGGCTGAGTATTCCCATCACCCGCTCCATAAGAAATGACAAACTGCCTAGTAGGCAGTTTTTTTTATTATACAGCGGGCGGGGAAGAGAACCCATCCGCTTCCTCCGTTTAAATGTCGTCATAATGGTTAATTATCCAGTGTAGCGTATTTGATCAGACATTCCTGAGGAGGTATGCGATATGATGCACAAAATTGTAGGCGTCTTTGCTTCGGAACAGGATGCAACAAATGCAATAGAGGATCTGAAACGATACGGCTTCTCAACCGATGACATTTCTGTGGTTGGACGAAACAAAGACCACATGGATGCCATGCGCGAGGAGACGGGAACGAAAGCGCCGGAAGGCGTCGCTTCGGGAGCGGCTGCCGGAGGCCTCGTAGGCGGTCTTACAGGACTGCTGGCAGGCCTAGGAGCGCTGGCGATACCAGGAATCGGCCCGATCGTTGCAGCCGGCCCTATTGCAGCTACATTAACGGGAGCGGCAGTTGGCGCGGGAGCAGGGGGGCTGGTCGGAGGACTAATCGGCTTGGGCATTCCCGAGAATGAAGCTAAGGAGTACGGCAGTCACGTAGAGCATGGCAGAATCTTGGTACTCGTGGACGGGAATGATGCCCAAAGGAACGATATTTATCAGATTTTCCGCAATAACCGGGCAATGAATTCCCGGAATTTCGGATTAGACGACACTCATCCTGCGAATGCGAATGCCACCATGTCTAGAGAGACTGGAGTGCCAAGTACTGGAACGGAAATGGAGACGAGAGAAACAGCGGGAACTTTCTATCAAGAAATTCCGCCGGAAAACGGAAAGCGAACCATAAGTGAACGGGATGAAGATTGGGAGCGGACGAACTATCGCAGGTCAAAGGATACGGGGAACGACCGCAGTTCGTGGTAATGAGCGTAGTCCTGATATGTTTAGAAAATAAAGAAGAACGGGCAGCTGATGCTGTCCGTTCTGTTTGCATAGACTGCCCAGAAATTTATTCTGTCGTCCGTATTTCGTTATTAGAGTCGGCTATAATCGTTTTAACGCGGCCTACTTGGCCATCCTGCAGGCGAACTTTGATTCCATGGGGATGGTTCGGCGAGTTGGTCAGGATGTCCTTTACGATCCCGCGGGTCAGCCGGCCGGTGGCCTGATCTTTTTTGAGAACGATATCAACGGTAAGGCCAGGTTTAACATTGCTGCGGAGATTTCCGTTCATTTTGTCAGCTCCTTGGACATGAGGTCAGTGTATTTAATTTAACATATTTACGGCATATGATAAAATAAAGCGCCAGCCTTGCCATCGCTGCGAACTTTTCATATAATAACAGATAAGCCATCGCCTTAGGCTATGAAGACGAGGCGATAATTAAAGCAAATGCAATGATGGAGAAGAGTAAGCAGAAGCCTCCTAACAGGGAAGAGCCGCCGCGGATTGAGAGCGTCTCTAGGGAAACAGACTGCCGAAGTTCGCTCCTGAGCAGTTCCTTGAACCCGCGTGCAGCAATGTTTTGGGCAGCGATAAGTAGGGGATACCGGCCGCGATCCGTTATGTCGTTCGAGTGAGAGTCAACTGGCAGGTTAGCGGTTTGTCCTGAATTGCGGCGATGCTTTGCGGGCATGTATGTGCAAATTCTGCTTATGCTCTAACAAGGGTGGTACCACGGTCTTTTCGTCCCTTTCTGGGAGAGAAGGCCTTTTTTTGTTGGATATCGGCGGTCTGTCTGCTGAGAATGTACGTCGATAGACGTTTTTCTTTTATTCAATACTAAGGAGGATTATCCATGAAAGAACGTTTGGAAGCACTCAAACATGAAGCTGTGGCCCAATTGAATGCCGTGGCTGATGCAGCTCAATTAAACGACCTTCGGGTCAAATATTTGGGCAAGAAGGGTGCATTGACTGAAATTTTGCGGGGCATGGGCGCGTTGAGCGCGGAGGAACGTCCCGTCATCGGGCAGGTAGCGAATGAAGTCCGCTCAGCGATCGAAGAGCTGGTGGAAGAGAAGCAGCAGTATTTCCAAAGACGCGAGACGGAAGAGCGTCTTGCGGCGGAGAAGGTAGACGTCACCTTGCCTGGCCGCCCATTAAAGCAGGGAGGCATCCATCCGCTCAACCAGGTTATCCAGGATATCGAGGATATTTTCATCGGGATGGGCTATCGCATTGCGGAAGGTCCAGAGGTTGAGACGGATTACTATAACTTTGAGGCGCTGAATCTGCCCAAGAACCACCCTGCTCGTGACATGCAGGACTCTTTCTATTTGACGGAAGATTTGCTGATGCGCACGCAGACTTCTCCGGTTCAGGTGCGGACGATGGAGGCGATGAAGGGCGAGGTCCCTGTCAAGGTGATCTGCCCGGGGCGCGTGTACCGGCGCGATGATGACGATGCTACGCATTCGTTCCAGTTCCACCAGATCGAAGGGCTCGTGATCGGCAAAAACATTCGGATGAGCGACTTGAAGGGCACCTTGCTCCAATTTACGCGCGAGATGTTCGGACCGAACACGCAAATCCGGCTGCGGCCAAGCTTTTTCCCGTTCACCGAACCTAGCGTTGAAGTGGATGTTACCTGCGTCAAGTGCGGCGGGAACGGCTGCCGGGTATGTAAACAGACCGGATGGCTGGAGATTTTGGGCAGCGGCATGGTACATCCTCGCGTCCTGGAAATGAGCGGCTACGATCCGGAGCAATACAGCGGTTTTGCCTTCGGGATGGGCGTAGAGCGGATTGCGATGCTTAAATATGGCGTAGACGATATTCGTCATTTCTTTAATAATGATTTGCGCTTCTTGGGGCAGTTCGCCCGAATTTAAACCTGTATAAGAAAGAAGGGAACTGGCATGAAAGTATCAACCGGATGGTTGTCGGAATATGTATCACTGGAGCAAGTCAACATCGAGGATTTGGCGGAGCAAATTACCCGCTCCGGCATTGAGATCGATGCAATTGAGGACCGGAACAAGGGAGTTACGAAAGTAGTTGCCGGTTATGTGAAAAGCAAGGAGAAGCATCCTGATGCGGATAAGCTGAACGTATGTATCGTCGATGCCGGCCAGGAGGAAGACCTGCAGATCGTCTGCGGCGCCAAAAACGTGGATGCCGGCCAAATGGTGCCTGTCGCGCTCGTCGGCGCCAAACTGCCGGGCGGACTGGACATCAAGAAGGCCAAGCTGCGGGGCGTGCTCTCCCAAGGGATGATCTGCTCGGCCAAAGAGCTTGGCCTGAATGACAAGCTGCTGCCGAAGGAGCAGCAGGAGGGCATTCTCGTACTGCCGGAGAGCACCGAAATCGGTACACCGATCTCGCAGCTGCTCGGGCTTGACGATAAGGTGCTTGATTTCGATCTTACGCCGAACAGATCGGACTGCCTGAGCATGCTCGGAGCAGCCTACGAGGTGGCGGCGATTCTTGGCAGGGACGTGAGACTGCCGGAGCCGGACAAGAATCTGATCGAGGCAGGAGAGCCTGCCAAGGAACGGATTTCCGTCAGAATCGACGCGAAAGGGCTGTGCAGCCGCTATGCGGTCAGATATATTTCCGGAGTGACGATCGGCTCCTCCCCGCAATGGATGCAGAATCGTCTGATGGCGGCGGGCATCCGTCCGATCAATAACATTGTGGACATTACGAATTACGTCATGCTGGAATACGGCCAGCCGCTGCATGCTTTTGACGCGGATACCCTTCAAGGCGGCGTAATTGGGGTACGCGAAGCAAAAGCAGGCGAGAAACTGGTCACGCTGGATGGCCAGGAGAGGGAATTGGAAGCGGGCGCCTTGTTGATCGTCGACGGAGAAGATCGGCCGGTCGGCCTCGCCGGAGTCATGGGCGGTCTTCATACGGAGGTTACAGAGAACACGGTAAATATCGTTCTCGAATCGGCTAAATTCGATGGGGGCTCCGTACGCAAAACATCGCGTAATCTGGGACTGCGTTCCGAGGCTTCGCTGCGTTTCGAGAAGGAGGTCGATTCTGCTGCGGTGCTGCCTGCCCTAAATCGGGCGGCTGAATTGATGGCGCTCTATGCCGGGGGCAAGGTGCACCAGGGAATCGTTGAATCCGTCGTCTCAGAGGCGGAGGACAAGATCATTCGTCTCTCCTTGACGAAATTGAATGCGTATTTGGGAACGGATATTTCCACGCTGGAGACCAAGGCGATTTTTGCAAGACTGCATTTCGAGTGCGGGGATTCAGCGGATAATGTGCTGGAGGTTCGCGTGCCGACACGCCGCGGCGATATTACGCGTGACGTGGATCTCATTGAGGAGGTAGCGCGCCTGTATGGCTACGACAACATCCCGACGACAGCAATCGAAGGGCCGACGACGGCTGGCGGGTATACGAAACCACAGGCACTTCGCCGCGCATTGAGAGGTTTGCTCGTACACGGAGGCTTGCAGGAGGTCATGGGATACTCCTTCATCCATGAAGGTTTTGGCCCGCAGTTTCCTAAGCTGGGGGCAGGCGGAAACGAAGTGAAGCTGGCAATGCCGATGAGCGAGGATCGTAGTGTGCTCCGCATGAGTCTTATTCCAGGCCTTATTCAGATTGCCGCCTACAACCGTAATCGCAAGCAGGACAATCTGGCCTTGTTCGAGATGGGCAGCGTCTTCCTGACGAACGAGGAGAAATTAACGAAGCAGCCTGCGGAGATTCCAGTGCTGGGCTTGCTGCTTGCAGGGGATCGCGAAGAGAAGCGTTGGAACGCAAGTCCAGAGAAGGTCGATTTCTTCGATCTCAAGGGTGTGCTGGAGAGCATTTTCGCATATCTTGGAATCAGCGATCTTGTCAGCTACGAAGCGGATGCGCCGGAAGGCTTCCATCCTGGGCGGTCGGCTTCCGTCTATTTAAATGCGCCTGCAGGCAAACAACATCTCGGCTCGCTTGGTCAGCTTCATCCTGAACTGCAGCGTGAGCACGATCTTGAGGATACTTATGTTGCGGAGCTGCTTCTAGAGCCGGTATACCAGTATGCGGGGGATACTGCCGTATACCGCGAGCTGCCTAGATTCCCTTCCATGCAGCGCGACATTGCCGTTGTCGTGGATGCGGACGTAGAGGCGGGAGCTCTTCTGGCCGCTATTCGGAATGCGGCTGGCGAACTGCTGGAAGAACTGAGTGTATTTGACGTCTATACGGGCAGCAAGCTTGGCGAGAACAAGAAGAGCGTCGCCTTGTCTTTGGTATACCGTCACAAAGAGCGCACACTAACCGATGAGGAGATCGCTGCCGTTCATGGCCAAGTCGTGTCGGTGCTTGAGCAAACTTTTGCAGCTGAATTAAGAAAATAGCAGGAATTGAACAGAGTCACATCGAATCAAGTGTAAGCATCGATTCGATGTGACTTTCGTGCAAGGACAGACACCTTAGATGAAACGTAAGGACCGAAGGAGGCACAACATTTTGACTACCCCTGACCGTATTAGTGTAAATGTTGAAATTTACGGTACATCTTATAAGATCGTAGGCAGCAGCGCCGATTACATGAAAGAGGTAGCGCGCCGCGTCGATAACCATATGCAAGCCATAGCCAAAATGTACTCCCATTTGGATACCCCGCGTTTAGCGGTGCTCGCTGCTGTCCGCATGGCCGAAGAGGCGATGAAGACGGAGCAGCTCAAGGAAGAACTGCAGAAGATGGAGCATGAGAAGGCGGGGCTTGCTCAGGAAATATCCGTGATGCAGGCGCTCCAATCCAAGCAGGAGAAGGCGCATCAGCAGTTGCAGGAGGAGCATCACCAGCTCAAGAGCGAGAAGAAAGCGTCCTCCGAGCAGTTGACCAAGGCCGAGGCGTCGCTCAAGGAGCAGGAAGCGATCGTCCGCAAGCTTCATGCTCGTATCAGCGACCTGGAGCGCGAGCTCAAGGAGCAGAGAGCGAGCTCGTCTCAGCTGCAGGCGAAGCTGCGCGGGACGGAACAGGAGGTCAAGCGCGAGAAGGAAGAACGTGAGAAGCTCGCCGAGCAGCTGAAGGGAGCCATGCAGCGCGAGCATAGCGCGAAGGCTGCGGAGCAGCGCTTGAAGGATAGTGTCGCGAAGCTGGAGCGGCAAACGAGTAGCCTCCAGCAGTCGCTGCAAGCAGCTGAAGAGGAGAAGAAGCGACAGCAGGGGCAGCTTCAGGAAGCCAAAGTCCGTGAGGAGAAGCTCCGTGCGGAAGCATCCGAAGCGGCTCAGAACGAGAAATCATGGCAGAGGCTGGCGGAGAAAAGAAATGAGGAGATCAGCCGGCTTGAAATCAGCCTCTTAGAGGCCTCCGAGCTGGGAGAACAGCTGCAATCCGAATTAAATTCGGCGAAGAAGGAGGCTGCGGCTGCACGGGAGAACTATGAGAGCGAACAGGCTAGTGCAGTAAAACTGGCCCAGGAAGCGGAACTTCTTAAAACTCAATTAAACCGGGTCAGACAGGAGCATGAGAATACTCTGCAGTCTGCGGGGACAACCGCACAGGAAAATGCCCGCTTGCGTGAGGAAGTGCAGCAGCTTGGCGACAAGCTGAAAGAATTGGAACTGGAGTTGCAAGGCTATGTTTCCCTTGCCGAGGAGCAGGAGGACTCTCGCCTTGCTGCCGAACGGAGAGAGCAGGAGTGGAGACAGCAGCTCGCTTCAGCCGAGCAGGAGCTCGTCTCCTGGCGTGAGACGGAAGCTGAGCTTCAGCGCCAGCTGCAGGAATGGCAGCAGCAGTGCGCGGCAGGCGGAGAGCAGGTGATGGATCTGTCTTCACAATATCGCGAGCTGGAGGAGCAGAAGCAGCGGCTTGAAGAGCAGCTTCAAGAAATCTCGGGCAGCTATGAGGTCGTATCCCACGAATACAGGCTGCTGCAAACGGCTCGCGAAATGGAGCGCGAGAGCTTGGAGAAGACGAAGGCCGAGTACGACCGGTTGAAGGACGATTATACGAAGCTCCAGACAGAATTTAATGAGTGGATCGAACTGATCGAACAGGCCGGAAGTGATTGATGGCATAAGAGAAGAGCCCTCGGATGACCGAAGGCTCTTCGTTATGATTTATTCTTCGACGATCAGTTTGGAGACCATGCCAGAGTGTCCGGAACCGCACATAATAGAGCAGGCGATTTCAAATTCTCCTGTTTCTTTAGGAACAACGACTTTGGATTGGCTTTTGCCTTTAAGCTCCAGCTTGAGGGCAGGAATGATGATTCCGTGGTTGCCTTCAACGTTCTTGAACGTAATTTTCACCGGAGAATCCTTCTTGACGCGATATTCCTCCTGATCGAATTTGAAGTTTGTCGCCTCGATGACGATTTCCGATTCGGGTGTCAGATTGCTTTCCCCGGCACCGCTGCTGGAGCCGCCGCCGCATGCAGCCAGGAGAACCAATAGCATAGAACTAATCATAATAGCAATGGCTTTTTTCATAAAAATCCCCCTAAATACAAAGTATTTTGTGACAAATCGCGAATTTATTTATATCATAACGCAAAAAAATGGACTTGACTGCCAAGGATTTGAAATATTCATGAACTCTCGGGTTAAATGCAAGCAGCTCCCTGCTTATAAGGCAGGGAGCTGCTTGCAAACCGGCAGCCAGAGGGCTAACGGTCTGATTTGTTCTTCGCTGCATCGAACGGCGAGCCGATCGGGATGAACAGGTCGATAATCCCAATGACGAGAGCGGCCAGCAGCGCTCCGAGAATCGATACGGATACACCCGAGATGATAAACTGCGCAAGCCAGATGACCAAAGCGCTGGCGAGAAATCCGACGATACCGCGGCCGAAAGGGGTAACCCGTTTGCCGAAGATCCCTTCAATAGCCCAGCCCAGAAGCGCGATGACTAGAGCAAGCAGAAGGGCGCTGCCGAAACCGCCTACGCTGAATTGCGGGACGATCCAGCCAACGACGAGCAGTACCAGGGCAGATACGATAAAGCGAACGACGTGTCCCAGGAAATTCATGGCACAAGGCCTCCTTTGTCAAGTTAACGTTTCGTATACGTGTATATAATGTTCCGTAAGTGCGTTTCTTATGTGTGTTACTTTGCAAAATGGCGCAAAATGTGTGATTTCGCTATAATAGGAGTTGTTCAAAAAGCTCCATTTTGATCACGCTAAAGTATTAGAACATAGTCCCGAGGGGAGTTGTGATCGTTTTTGGATGAGAAAATTTTGAAAACGATGGAATATCATAAAATTATAGATATGCTTGTGAAATATGCTCAGACATCGCTGGGCAAGATGGCAGCGGAACGCCTAGCACCCGTCTCTGACCTTGAAGAAGTCAAACGGCTGCTGCAGGGAACAGACGAAGCCTTTAAGGTGGATCGGCTAAAAGGGGCTCCATCCTTCGGCGGGATTGTCGATATTATGCCTGCCGTAAAGCGGGCGCGGATCGGCGGCACATTGAATCCGCATGAGCTGCTGGGCATCGCGACAACGCTTGAGGGCTCGCGCCGCGTGAAGCGGTATATTGCCAACATCCATGAGGAAGAGCCCGTAGAGCTGCTGTTTACGCTAACCGATATGCTCAGTGAGCAGAAACCGCTCGAGGATCAGATCAAACGTTGTATCGACGATAGCGCGGAGGTGCTGGATTCGGCCAGTCCCGAGCTGGCACAAATACGCCGGGAGCTGCGCGGCGGCGAAGTGCGGATTCGGGAGAAGCTGGATGCGATGATTCGTTCCTCTAGCGTTGCGAAGATGCTGCAGGATCAGCTGATCACAATCCGTGGAGACCGCTTTGTCATTCCCGTGAAAGCGGAGTACCGCGGGCATTTTGGCGGCATTGTCCATGATCAGTCCGGCTCCGGTGCAACCTTGTTCATCGAGCCTGAATCGATCGTAGCCATGAACAACAAGCTGCGGGAGACGAGGCTGAAGGAAGAGCGGGAAATCGAAGTGATTTTACAGAAGCTGACGGCGCTCGTCGGCGAGCAAGCCGAGCTTCTCAGCTACGATAGCGACGTGCTTGCCCAGCTCGACTTCATTTTTGCGAAAGCCCGCCTGGCCAGAGAGATGAAGGCTGAGCTGCCGCGCATGAACGACCGCGGCTTTCTAAAGCTGAAGAAGGGGCGCCACCCGCTTATCCCGGCGGATCAAGTCGTACCTATTGATGTGGAGCTGGGCAACCAGTATACCTCGATCATCGTTACTGGCCCGAATACCGGGGGGAAGACGGTAACTTTGAAAACGATCGGACTGCTGAGCCTGATGGCGATGTCGGGGTTGTTTGTTCCGGCGGAGGATGGCAGCCAGCTCTGCGTGTTTGATGCAATCTATGCCGATATCGGCGATGAGCAGAGCATTGAACAAAGTCTCAGTACGTTTTCCAGCCATATGACGAATATTATTTCCATTTTACGCCGGATGACGGCCAAGAGCCTGGTGCTGCTGGACGAAGTCGGAGCGGGAACCGATCCGGCAGAGGGCTCGGCGCTCGCCATTGCCATTCTGGAGCATATTCATTCGCTAGGATGCCGGATGGTAGCGAGCACGCATTACAGTGAACTCAAAGCCTACGCGTACGAACGCAAAGGTGTCATCAATGCGAGCATGGAATTTGACGTGAACACGCTGAGTCCGACCTACCGGCTGCTTGTTGGAGTGCCTGGGCGAAGCAACGCGTTTGCGATTGCAGAACGCCTGGGATTGTCGGAGCAGATCCTCGATTTTGCCCGCGGTGAAGTCAAGGAAGAGGATTTGCGGGTCGAGCACATGATTGCTTCGCTGGAAGAGAACCGTCTTGGCGCCGAGCAGGAGCGGGAGACGGCGCAGCGGCTGCGCAAAGAGCTCGAGGAGCTGCGGAAGCGGCATGAAGCCGAGCTGGACAAGCTGACGCGTGAACGCGACAAGCGGATTGACAAGGCCGAGGAAGAAGCGAGAGCTATCATAGCCAAGGCGCGCAGCGAAGCCGAGCGGATCATTGAGGACCTACGGAAGCTTGCCCTTGAAGAGGGCGCATCTGTGAAGGAGCATAAGCTGATTGCCGCCAGGAAGGAACTGGAGGAGGCCGAGCCGAAGCGGAAGAAGAGCGGGCCGGCTCGCCAAGGGAATAAAGCCCCGCGCAAAATCGAGGCCGGCGACGAGGTTATGGTCTACAGCCTGAACCAGAAAGGACATGTCGTGGAGCTCGCCGGAAAAGAGGCGCTTGTTCAGCTCGGAATTATGAAGATGAAGGTCAGCCTTGATGATCTGGAGCTTATATCAGCCTCGGCCCCGTCTGCGGCGAAGGCAGCTCAAAAGGCTGTAGCCAGCATCAAGCGTACTCGTGACGAGAACGTGCGCAGCGAACTCGATCTGCGGGGCGCTAACCTGGAGGAAGCGCTGATTGAGGTGGACCGCTTCATTGACGAGGCATATCTCGGCAACCTGGGGCAAATTTACATTATTCACGGTAAAGGAACGGGAATTTTGCGGACGGGAATATCGGAGTATCTCCGCAAGCATAAACATATAAAAAGCTACCGGTTGGGCAATTACGGAGAAGGCGGTACGGGAGTTACGGTAGCCGAGCTGAAATAAGCGGGAGGGGCGAAGGCGAATTGACAGGAAACATTGAACCGTTGCTGGAGCAGCCGTTCGGGCTGATGATCGGCTATCTATCCATCGCTGTAATGGAATTGATCGTGTTTTTGTCCTGCTTCGAATTGGTGGCCAAGTATCGCTGCTGGCAGGAAATCAAGCAGGGCAACCTGGCGGCATCGATCGCCACGGGCGGCAAAATCTTCGGTATCAGCAACGTCATTCGTTATGCTGCAGTCCATTCCCCGATTTATGAATTCATGATTTGGTCATTGGTCGGGGCCGTATTGCTCTTTGCAGCTTATATTTTGTTTGAATTTTTAACCCCGGTGTTCCGCATCGATGAGGAAATCGCCAAGGGCAATGTCGCTGTTGGATTCATTGCGATGTCTGTATCGGTATCGGTATCTTTTTTGATCGGAGTCTGCATAGGATAAGGGGGGCGTCATGCGAAATTTTATTAAAAACCTGACAAGCGTCATATTTGTGGCCGCCATATTGTTCCTGATCGGCGGGATTGTTTTTCTGTGGAAGTCATAATCGAGTTAGAAAGGACGGGCTGTATATGGAGTCGACGATTTGTCCCTGGTGTCAAACGGAAATCGTGTGGGATGAGGAGCTTGGAGCGGAGGAGCAATGCCCTTATTGCCATAATGAGCTGAAGGGCTACCGCACCTTGAACATTCAGCTTGGAGATGAAGAAGAGTTCGAGGACGAAGCTGACGGTGATGAGGAAGGGGCGGATTATTGGGAAGAGGGCGATACGCACCTGGACGCGATTCGCCGGGTTGAGAGCTTTGTAGCCGGCGGAGGGGATCTGCTCGCTTATGAATCCGGCGTAGAGAAAGTGCTGGATGGCCAGGATGAAGTCCCGGAATGCCCGCATTGCCGCGAGTACATGCTGCACGCAGGGCAACAGGAGATCAGCGGCAGCTCGTTTGAACCGGTCGTCCCGAAGGGGATGCAGAGTCCGCTGCTGTCCGGAACGCTGAAGCTTAACGTGTATGTATGTTCGGCCTGCTTCAGCGTAAGCCGCTTTTTGGCCGAGGAAGAGCGCAACACCTTTATTCGCACAGTGAGTGAAAAAGCATGATTTGATCATGCTTTTTTCTTTTTTTGGGCATCCTTACTGGGGAAATCAGTAACCTGTGGAGGAGCAAGCATGAAGAGCGCGCTAGATCAACAATGCAAGCTGCTGTTAACTGTTAATAGTTTATTCGTACTCGCTGGAGCATTGTCCGGCACCTTCCTGAACGTATACTTATGGAAATTCAAGCAGGACTTCACAATGATCGGCTGGTTCGCCTTTAGCCAGCAGTTGGCTATAGGCCTTACGTTCTGGATTGCCGGCAAATGGGTGAAGGAGCGGGATAAAATGATTATTCTGCGGTTGGGGATCATCATTTCTGGACTGTTCTATTTGCTGGTGCTGGCGACCGGCGCTCGAATGGTGCATTATATTTGGCCCCTTGGCATCCTATCCGGCATTGGGGCGGGGATCTTCTGGCTCGCGTTCAACGTCGTTTACTTTGAAGTGACCGACAAGGCTAATCGAGATCTCTTTAACGGTTGGGTAGGTGTTATGGGGTCGGTGATTGGGATCATCGGTCCGTGGCTGTCCGGATGGCTGATTTCAGTGATGCCTGGCGTACGGGGGTACAGAGTTATTTTCACGGTATCGCTGATCGTGTACGGAGGAGGAGTCCTGCTAAGCTTCCGTTTAAAAAAACGGGAGAGGGGCAAGGGGTACCGATGGCTGGAGCCCGTGCGGCGCCTTAAGCCAGGAAGCCCCTGGAGACAGGCCGTTCCCGCGTCGATCGCTTACGGTCTTAGAGAAGGGGTCTTCATATTTATGATTAATTTGCTCGTCTATATTAGCACGTCTTCGGAGTGGAAGGTCGGGCAATATATGCTGATCACTTCCCTGGTATCCTTGGTCAGCTACTGGGCGGCGGGCAAGTGGCTGGCCATACGTCACCGCTGGTTGGAGATGCTGATAGGCGCATTCATGATGACGCTCATCGTCATTCCGCTGCTATGGAAAATGAGCTATATGACCTTGCTTATATTCGGGGTAGGCACCTCGTTGTTCATGCCACTGTACATTATCCCCATGATCTCTTCGGTGTTCGATTTAATGGGTCGGGACAAAACGGATGCCGAGCATCGCGTGGAATTGATCGTTCTGCGCGAAATCAGCATGATGGTCGGGAGATTAGCAGGCATAGCTATCTTTATCTGGCTCTACACCCGTTCCCCGCATATGTCGACGATCTTATGGCTGATGGCCGGTCTAGGGGCCGCTCCGCTGATGAGCTGGCTTGCCATGCGGAAGCTGCTGGCGGCTTAGGTCTTGAAACTCCTTCAGTTTCAGCGCCTGGTTCTTAAGCGGCTCGCTGCCGGGGCTGGCTTCGAGGTTCTTGTCAGTGAAAACCATTCCATGTCTGGCCGATCCTTTCCCAGAAGCACGTCGGTCAGCATTTCCGCGGCGATCATGCTGTATACCGTGCCATTGCCTCCATAGCCCTCGATGAAATAACAGCAGGGATAACTCGGGTGAGTGCCGATGAATGGCAATCCGTCCCGGCTTTGTCCAAATACGGCACCCCAAGCATAATCAGCCTTCAGCTCCCGTTTACCCGGAAACAGCTCATGCAACTTCTTCAGCAGTGTCTTCCCCTGGTTCAGATACCGGCTCTCATTCAGCTTCCCGCCTGGCAGCGGCTCATCGAGGCCGCCGATTAATATGCGCTTGTCCGGCGTTGTCCGCAAATAAAGATACGGCCGGGCTGTTTCCCAAAGAAGGCAGCGTTCGAACCAATCGTCAAAATGCTCAGCGGGTTCGGTGACCACCACATAGCTTGATGACAAATATGCGCCTCTTTCTTTATGGAACTCCTGAGTCTCATATCCCGTTGCAAAAATAACATGCCGTGCCCGGATCACATAGTTCCCAGCACGGCATAGGACACCGTGCTGCTCAAATTCAAAGCCGGTCGCTTCGGTGTTCTCGAAGACGGCCAGTCCCATGGCGGAAGCGGCTTCGATCAGCCCATGAACGAAAGCGACGGGATTTCCCTCACCATCTCCATCGTTATAAATAGCTCCCGGCTTCTCGAATGGGAAGCGGTCTGCAATATGCGTTCTGTCCCACCATTCGACCGGAAAATGGTATTTTCGAAGCGTTTCATATTCCTGATGCAGCATGCCTACATCGTCATCGGTACTAGCGAAGTACAGGCTGTTTCTCGTAAGGAAACGAGCTTCCGGCTTCAGGCCCTGACTAAGCTTAAACAGCTTGCTTACGGCTTCCCGGCACATTTGATAGAAACGGACGGCCTGCTTCTCTCCAAACGTATGGATTAATGATCTCAATGTTTTGTCATTTGAAAATTGTATTAATCCAGTGTTCGCCAAGGTGCTCCCCGATGCTATTTTTCTTTTGTCAATCAGTACGGTATGGATGCCGGATTCAGCTAGGAAATAGGCGCACAGCGCCCCGCTGACTCCTCCGCCAATAATAAGACAATCGCAGGATATATCGTGCTGGAGCGTTTCGTATTGCGGTGGAACAGGCAAGGTATTTTGCCAGGCGAAATTTCCGCTGTGCAGCTTCATGAGTGGCTATCGCTCCTTTATCACATGGAAATGGTCAAGATCTTGTTTTTTACTTTAAAATGGTGCGCAAAATATCGCTCCATATGTATAAAACTTGTACATTTTATGCGCGGTTACATATCCATGGTCTCCTTGGACATAATATTCCTGAATGGAATGCAACCAATTTTTCAGGAGGTAATCTTAATGAATGCTTCGCAAATGCAGCCGCTGACGGCCAAAGAACTAGAGTATATTTCCGATTCGGTATCCAATGAAGAAATGCTGCTAAAATTGACTGCGGCAGCTTTAGCCGTATCGCAGAATCCGAACATCCAGAACGTGATTCAAAGCCAGCTCGGAACGCATGAGCAGCATATCAATCAGCTTATCCAAGCCATGCAGCAGCATCAGGCGCTCGCCCCGACGCAAGCCCATTAAATCATTCGAACTTTGAACAGGAGGAATTCCTTTGACCCCTACTTCACAATTTCAAAATGCACACCTGCTGCCCGAGGAAGATTTGCTAAATGTCATTTTGGCCGACCTTAAACGGACCGTACGGGAATATACGACAGCGACGACCGAGTCCGCATGCCCTTCCGTTCGGCAAATGTTTACTCAATTGACGGACAGCACGCTGCAGCTCCAAGGACAATTGTTCCAGCTGCTGAGCAGCCAAAATATGTATACGGCACCCTCCAAGGCGATTCGTACGGAGGTTGACAAGAAGCTGCAGGAGGCTCAGCAGACCCAGCAGCAGCTTCAGCAATTTACGCAGCAGCGCACCGCGCAAATGAGCAGCGGCAGCCAGGCGCCGCAAGCCAATATGCAGCAAAATGCAGGAAACCATACTTACAGTTAATAACCCGTTTTTGCAGCGGCTCAAGCACAAGAGTTAAGAGCAGCCCCATACAACCGTCCGCCTAAGGAGCGCCTCCCGAAACGGACGGTTTTTCTTTGCAGGACTCCTAAATTCATGTAATATAAGTATTAAATTTAGATTCCGGTGAGCAGGGGGGAACGAGTGTCCTGCTCCACTGGAACAGCGCTGGAGGATGAAGCATGAAACCACTTAGCGAATTGAAACTGAAAGTGCTGGACCTTCTGAAAGAAGACGCCCGAAGAAGCCCTGCTCTTCTGGCAACCCTGCTGGGAGTAACTGAGGATGAGGTGTCTGTGGCGATCGCGGAGCTAGAGGAAGACAACGTCATCGTCAAATACGCGACGGTCGTCAACTCGGGCAAATTGGATGATGAGAAAGTAACCGCCTTGATCGAGGTGCAAATTACCCCGGAGCGCGGGCGAGGGTTCGAGGCCATTGCCGAGCGGGTTTATTTGTTCCCTCAGGTCAAATCGGTCTATCTCATGTCAGGAGCCTACGACTTGCTAGTAGAAGTCGAAGGGCGCACGCTCAAAGAGGTAGCCAGCTTCGTCTCCGACAAGCTGTCGACACTGGAGTCGGTGCTCTCGACAAAGACCCATTTCATACTTAAGAAATACAAACAGGACGGCATTATCTTTGAAGATCCCGAAGAAGACCGCCGTCTCATGATTTCTCCGTAAAGGAAGTAATATTATGACAGTAGAATCGCAACAATATTCGGACAAATCGATGTTATCTTATTTGGCCCCCCGGGTAAGAGAGATTCAGCCTTCCGGGATCCGGAAGTTCTTCGATCTTGCCAGCGGCAATAAAGATATCATCACTCTCGGCGTGGGCGAGCCTGACTTTATTACGCCATGGCATGTCCGGGAAGCCTGTGTCTATTCTTTGGAGAGGGGTTACACGAGCTATACCTCCAACGCCGGTACGCCCGAGCTGCGCGAGGCCATTGCGGAGTATTTGCACAATGGGTTCGGCCTGAACTATGATCCCAAGGATGAAATTCTGGTTACAGTAGGCGGGAGTGAAGCGATTGATTTGGCGCTCCGGGCGCTGATTGAGCCAGGGGATGAAATACTTGTTCCAGCTCCTTGCTACATCTCCTATTCCCCGATATCTTTTATCGGCGGAGGAGTCCCCGTGGAGATCGAAACTTACGCGAAGGATAACTTCAAACTAAAGGCGGAGCATCTAGAAGCGAAAATATCGCCGAAGTCCAAGGTGCTGATTTTGAACTATCCCAGCAATCCAACGGGCGGAATCATGACTTACGAAGACTGGCTTCCGATTGCCAAATTGGTGGAGAAGCATGATTTGATTGTCATTTCCGACGAGATTTATGCCGAGCTCACTTACGGCAGCAAGCATGTCAGCTTTGCCTCCCTTCCGGGAATGAAGGATCGCACGATTCTTGTCAACGGCTTCTCGAAAGCCTTTGCCATGACGGGCTGGAGAATGGGTTATGCCTGCGGCCATCCGGAACTGATTTATGCGATGTTAAAGATCCATCAGTATACGGTGATGTGTGCGCCCGTGATGGGACAGGTCGCTGCTTTAGAAGCGCTCAAGAATGGCTTGGAGGAGAAGGATCAGATGGTCGAATCCTATAATCAGCGAAGAAGGCTGATTGTCCAGGGACTTCGGGACATCGGATTATCCTGCCACGAGCCGCAAGGCGCGTTTTACGCTTTTCCCGGTATAGAAACTACCGGCCTTAGCTCAGATGAATTTGCCCAGCGACTGCTGCTCGAAGCTAAAGTGGCAGCTGTGCCCGGCACTGCTTTTGGGGCTGGCGGCGAAGGGTACCTGCGCTGCTCCTATGCGACTTCGGTCAATCAAATTAATGAAGCGCTGGACCGGATGGGGAAATTCGTTCATAAGCTGAAGCAGGGCTAGCTTCCGGTGATTTTTAGTAAATGGGGGTTATTAACAAATTTCTCATTTATTATTTGATCATTGTCCAATAATCATGTTATAATTTGGTTTTGGTAGAGCTTGAGTTTCGCAGGGAGGGATAACTTTTGTTTTGTGGTGAATACAACATGCCGTACGAGAAGATGGGCGGTCATATTGCTGAAGGCGATGCAACGAATCAATGGATGGGCGAAGAAGGCCGGACGATATCACCACAAGCATTGACATTGGAAGATGAAATTCAACTGCTCCGTACTAGAATGGAAGAAATATTTTTAGAGGAGAAGTCTTTTACATCAGACATTGTCATCGAGATCAGCAGCCTGCTTGATTTAAAAATCAATGAATTTATGAAGAGTCAGAAAGCAAAATAATCCAGGCTCGTATCTATAGCATCCTGCGCAAAGAGGTGATCCGGAAGACGGATCGCCTCTTTTATGTCCGGCGACGCTGCAACGGTCCACGCTGAGAAGGGGACGATGGAGTAAACGAGGGCAGGAATATGTTATATTGGACATATATAATTTTTGCTTGAATGGGGGATTAAAGTGAATTTGTACACAAGAACCGGGGATGCGGGACAGACCTCCATCATCGGCGGCAGAGTGGATAAAGACGATGCCCGAATCGAGGCTTACGGAACGATTGATGAGCTGAACAGCTTTGTCGGTCAGGCAGTGAGCTTGATGGATACCAACTCCGGAATATTCGCGGACATGAAGGAAGAACTGCTGCAAATCCAGCATGAGCTGTTCGATTGCGGCTCCGATCTGGCTTATGCCCGATTGAACGAGGACCGCTACAAGGTCGGAGCCGAGCTGGCTGAACGGCTGGAAACATGGATAGATCGCCTGGAACAGAATAACCCGCCGCTGGAAAAGTTCATTTTGCCCGGAGGGACTTCCCTGGCAGCTATACTGCATGTATGCCGGACGGTATGCCGCCGCGCCGAGCGCCGGGCCGTTACCTTGCGCCATCAGCATGAGGTCAATCCGGAGGTGCTGACGTATTTGAACCGTCTGTCGGATTACTTCTTTGCCGCGGCCCGGACGGCGAATGCCCGAATGCACGTACAGGATATAGAATATGTGCGCAGCGCAAAGGTGTTCGGTCGGAAATCATGACGCAATACTACGACCCTATTGTATACGTAGTAACGGAGGAAGAGGACGGCTGGCAGCTTAAGAAGCTCCTACAGCGCCGGCTGGGCGTATCCAGAAAGCTGATGTCCAGACTGAAGCTGACCGAGAAGGGGATTACACTGAACGGGGAAAGGGTGTATATCAGCGTTCCCGTAAAGAGCGGGGATATCGCTGCCATTTCTCTGGAGAAGGAGACATCCGAGGACATTTTGCCGCAGCCGATTCCTTTCGACTGCATTTATGAGGACGACGCACTGTTAATCGTCAATAAGTCGCCAGGAATGATCGTCCACCCAACCCACGGGCATTATACGGAGACTTTGGCGAATGGAGTGGTGCATTATTGGCGAGAGAAAGGCGAAATGTTCCGGTTCAGGCCCGTGCACCGTTTGGACCAAGAGACGAGCGGCGTGCTGGCCATCGCCAAAAATGCTTACGTACATCAGCATATTTCCGAACAGATGATCGCAGGACAGGTGGATAAAAAATATGTGGCGTTCGTGCATGGGACGCCAGATCCGGCAGAAGGAACAATTGACGGGCCGATTGACCGCGATCCCGAGCAGCCGCATCGCCGGATCGTCATTTCGTCCGGTTATCCGGCGCTGACCTATTATTCAACGGCACAGATGATGGGGCCGGCATCCAAGGTTGAGCTGCGGCTGGGCACGGGCCGGACGCATCAGATTCGAGTGCATATGACTTCGATTGGGCATCCGCTTATCGGAGATAAGATGTATCAAAGGCCGGGCAGTCCAGGTTCGCCGCATCAGGCCGATTCGGATGAGGCTAATTCCGGCATGCTGGATGGCCTTATCCAGCGTCAGGCTCTGCATGCCTCCGAGTTGGCCTTCCGTCATCCGCTGACCGGAGAATTTATGAGCTTTCATGCTCCGTTTCCTCCGGATATGGCAAGTCTGGAGCAGGCATTGATAGCTATGATTTAATCATAGAGATGATAATATTATGTATTGGATCAGGAGGTTGTGCAGCAATGAGTAAGCTGATTGTGTATCAATACCCGAAATGCAGCACCTGCCGCAGTGCGGTGAAGTGGCTGGAGGCGCAAGGCCATGAGCTGGAGCTTCGCGACATTAAGGAATCTCCGCCGGACGCGAAGGAATTGTCCGCTTGGATTGACCGAAGCGGTTTTGAACTGAAGAAATTCGTTAATACGTCTGGAGAGATATATAGACAGGAAGGATTGAAGGACAAGCTGCCAGGCATGTCCCGCGAGGAGCAGATCGCGCTGCTCTCATCCAGGGGAATGCTGATCAAACGTCCATTGGTCAGTGACGGCAAACAGGTCACGGTTGGCTTCAAGCCTGAAGAATATGAACGGGTCTGGGGCAAATAGCGCCAGGCCGCTATAGGGAGAGAGTAATTTGACGGTTATACCTAACAGTAAAGACAGCATGCTGCTGGTGGACGGGATGGCGCTTATGTTTCGCGCTTATTACGCCTCGGCAGCCACGGGCTATATACGCAGAACGAAAGCCGGACTGCCGACAAATGCGGTATACGGCTTCATGAGATATTTTTGGGACGCGGTGCAGAAATTCAACCCGACCCATATCGCCTGCTGCTGGGATTTAGGCAGTAAGACGTTCCGGACGGAGCAATTCGCCGCCTATAAAGGCAATCGCTCCGAGGCGCCTGACGAGCTGATCCCGCAATTTGCGGTGATTCAGGAAGTGATGGACAGTTTGGGAATACCTAATATTAGCGCTCCCGGATTTGAGGCGGATGACTGCATCGGAACACTAGCCGCCCGTTTTTGCGAGCAGATGGACGTCTATATCTTGACGGGCGATCATGATATGCTCCAATTGGTCAATGAGACGACAAGCGTAATCATTATGAAAAAGGGTCATGGCAATTATAGTGTATATACCCCGCAAAGCTTAATGGAGGAGAAGCAACTGGCTCCCGCCCAAATCGTCGATCTTAAAGGATTGATGGGGGATACGAGCGACAATTATCCGGGGGTTCGCGGCATTGGCGAGAAAACCGCGCTCAAGCTGGTGCTGGAATTCGGTTCGGTGGACGGCATCCTTAGCAATTTGGATAAGCTCTCCAAGTCGATTCGCACCAAGATCGAGGCTGACCTCGATATGCTGCATTTGTCCAGGCAGCTTGCGGAGATCCGCTGCGACGTTGAGCTTGTATGCGATCAGGAGGCTTGCCGCCTTGAGCTGAACCATGCTCAAGTTGCCGCTAAATTCGAAGAATTGGAAATGGCAAGCATCATCAATTGGATGGGAGTGGCCGCGACTAATGAATAAGCGTAACTGGCAAAGATGGACCGCAGCCTGCCTTGCCGCTTTCCTGCTTGCAGGCTTAATCACAGCTAGCGGGGGGAGCGCAGCAGCGGCTCCGTCTCCAGGCATCAAGCAAGAAACGAAGAAAGTGAAGGTCGGCAACAAGAGCTTCACCGTACAAACCGTACGTATTCCAAAGGGCACGCCGGTCACGGTAGGGTTAGCCAAGAGGCAGGTGGGCAGCACGGAGGAATTTGCATCGATCGTCAAAACCTACAAGGCGGAAGCTGCGATTAACGGAGCTTTCTTTGAAGCTTACGGCGGGCCGCCAGATCCTTACGGTACACTGATCGCGGACGGTGAAGTGATGCACAAGGGCGGAAACGGCACGACGATCGGCTTTAAGAAGGACGGCACGGCAATCATGGACGAGCTGCGCATTTCCATTACCGGCACGGTCGTCTCTCCGGAAGGCAAGTCAAAGGGCTGGTATGCCACCTTCATGAACCGGGTGCCGCTTGCAGGAAGCAACGTCAGCATTATGTTTACGCCGGCCCGAGGCGGCAAGGTCGGATTCTCCGGCGGTCTAGCCGTTACGGTAGTCGAGGGCAAGGTCGCAAAAAATGAAGTCAATGCCAATGCCGACATTCCGAAGAACGGGTATGTGCTTGTCTTTACGGGAACAGAGAAGAACATGGCGGAGCGGTTTGTAATCGGAAGCGAGGTAGAACTGAGCCTCAGCTACAAAAACCCGCAAGGCGATCCGCTGCCCGCTTGGGAGGACGTCGTTACCGCTGTCGGTGCAGGGCCTCGCCTGGTGAAGGACAGCAAGGTTGCTTTGAATGCGGCTGCTGAGGGGTTCAACGATGCGAAAATATTGACCAGCTCGGCAGCCCGCAGCGGAATCGCCATCATGCCGGATGGTTCCATTATGCTGGCGACCGTCCCTGCAGCCACGATGAAGCAATGGGCGGATATTATGAAGACGCTTGGAGCGAAGCAAGCGATGAATTTGGATGGCGGAGCATCCTCCGCGCTTTATGGCGGGGGCAAGATGCTCACCACGGCCGGGCGGCATCTTAGCAATACCCTAGTCTTTAATTCAAAGGGTTTTAATCCGTAAAATAAGGATCACCCACAACCTGATACAGGAAGGATTTCAGCTCATCGGCTTTTTCCTCTTCCAGGTTGTAGACATGCTCCAGATAGCCTTCCTCTTCCAGGTCATCCGTGCCTAGAATCGCTGTTTTGCCATTTTGCAAATCAGTAACGAGCTTCTTGCCGTAGAAGCGGTTGGTCGTAGTTATCGCCAGATCGAAGCGCTTTAGGGATGCTCCAATGAAGGTCACGAACCGGGTGGAGGTGCTTTCCGTGCTGTCGGACAGGAAGTCCAGCTCTTTGTGCGGGTTAGTCATTGATATTGCCTCCTTGAACAAATAGTGCGCATATCGCGTTTTGCATATTTTAGAATTAAGCTGTTGCTCCTAGATATTATAGCGGATAAATGCAGCTAATGGGAAAAAACATGCCAGGCATTGACACACATCCTTAAAATGGTATCATTGGGTATAACAGTATATGAATGGAGGAAGCACCTCTTCTGTAACTTTGCAGAAGGGGTGCTTTTTTTGCGTGCAAAAGAAATGCTCCAGCCGGATGTCCGTTCAGGTACTGAATTTTAAGGGAGGGGAACGATCGTGAGAATTATATTTTTGAACAGTCTGGAGAAGCGGGAGGCCGGCGCCGTGGTCGGAAGCGCGCAGGTTTGGATGGGGGAGGAGGAGAGCATGTGGCGCATGGGCTGGAATGAAATTACGGCCGACGGCGAGCAGGAATACATCTGGTACGAAGGCTCGTCCTGGTCGGAGATGCTCCATGTCTACCGTCATCGCCTGGTTATCAAGCTGGGGGAAGGGTTCCAGCCGACGGTCGAAGGCGTTTGGGAGGATAAGGATCAGCTTCGCGGCAAGGCGATGACCGCCCAGAAGCTAATCTGTTACAGCGAAGGGCATCCGAATGAACCGGTCTATACCGAGCTGTGCAATTGGAGAAGGAAAAAAGCCTCCACAGAGCGCAAGGCGCCTTATTTGATCGCTAGCAATCGCCTGCTTAGGCTGATTAGCGTATTTCTTCCTCATACACTAGAGGAATTGCTGCAGCTGCCGGGGGTAGGCCAGAATAAAGCGGGGGAGTTTGGTGACGAGCTGCTGGAGATGACCCGGAGACACCCGCAGCCGAGTCCTTTCCCGCTGGATTGGGTTGAGGAAGAGGTTAATCAGGAAACGCTCCGCTCCTGGCTATATAAACAGAAAGAAGCGAAATTCCGGGTAGAAATGGAAAAATACGGCGTGCGCCGGAAGCTGCTTGAAGGCATTGCCGAGGGGTTGAGCGTGGAGCAGATTCGCGAGCGCGTGGCCATGGGCCGCCGGGAGGTGATTGAATTACTTGAGGAACTTGAGAAGGACGGATATAGTACTGAGCCGCTGGTGAACAAAGAATTGCAAGAAATGCCCGATGTGGAGCAGACGGCGGTCATGGAGGCTTATGAAGAGCTCGGAGACGCCTTCCTAAAGCCGGTGCTTCAGCGGGTCTATGGCCAGGAGGCAGCGGAGGCTGAGGATCGGGAAATGCTGTATGAACGCTTGCGCCTGATCCGGATTCGCTTCCGGAGGGACAGAAGCACCGTGCGGGATGCGGGCTAGCAGGGGAGCGAATATACAGTCAGATGCAACCAAAAAGGACGAAAGCTGTCTCCGGGGAATACGGAGGCCTTCGTCCTTTCCTGTTTCAAATCCAGTCCCGCTTGCGGAACAAATAGTACATTCCTGCGCCGAGAACAATCATGATCCCGATCACTACGTAATAAGAATATTTCCAGTGCAGTTCCGGCATGTTATCGAAGTTCATCCCGTAAATACCTGTAATCAACGTCAGCGGAATGAAAATCGTTGTAATTGCGGTAAAGACGCGCATAATCTCGTTCGCCCTGTTGGCGATCGAAGACTGGTAGGCTTCTCGCAAGTTGCCCATCAGCTCCCGGAACGTCTCAAAGTTCTCGGAGATTTTTACAGCGTTCTCGTATATATCTCTGAAATATTTCTGGAGCTGATCGTCGATCAGACGCAAATCCTTTTTGTTTAAAATATTGATAACTTCCTTCTGCGGCCCAAGCATCTTCTTCAGCCACAAAATTTCGCTTCGCAGGCCGATAATCTCGCTTAGATGAGATCGCTTCGTATGCATGAGGATATCTTCTTCAAGCTTCTCGATCTTGACTTCGATCCGGTCGCTGACCGTGAAATAGTTGTCCACGACAAGGTCAATGAGCAGATACAGGAACCGGTCAGGCTCGCTGACCTCCTGCTCCCAAAGTATCGGCTTGACCGCGCGGAGCTCGTTGATTTTTTGGTTGGTTACCGTAATGATATAATGCCGGCCCAGGAAAATATTCAGAGCCCGCAGGAAGATCTCTTCATCGTCAAAGCGGATGCTGTTCACGACAATGAAATAGTGATTGTCATACGTTTCGATTTTCGGACGCTGTTCCTCTTCCGTTAAACAGTCTTCTACGGCCAGGTCATGCAAGGAGAACAGCGGCTGCAATATTTGCAGATCCTCACCGTCCGCATCAATCCAGTAAAAGCCTTCCTCCGGTGCCGTGGTCGTTAGTTCCACATCATCAACCGTTGTAAATACGCCGTCTTTGACATGACGAATTTTCAAGGGTATCACTCTCCTTTTCCCCAAATCCCTCGGATAATATGCTCTAGGTTGAGCACAGGAAAAAGGACCAGCAGCCGGCAACGCCTAAACGGGCGTTTTATGAAAACACCGGGAAACGAAAACGAAAGAGCCCCAATTCATCCGTGAGCGCTCTGCTGATCGATTTCCTATGCCATTGTTGTTGTGGGGCAGTTCTCTGCGGACTCGGGTCGCCTTCCATAATCGGTTTCACCTCTTTGCTCATAAGCTGATTAACACTTGTCTAGTATAACCCTGACATATGACATGATCAAGCCATACCTAGCATATTGGGGCTATTTTTCAGCATATGGCGAAGACCTCCAGGTGGTGTCAAATCACCGCTGGGTTCTTGACGGATGCCTATTTATCCTTTAAAGTGATCTCAGGGAACGAAAGTGTTCCGTAAATAATCAAATATGGCGAAATCTTATCAAGAGCAGGTGGAGGGACTGGCCCGATGATACCCGGCAACCGGCGATTTAATCGTACGGTGCTAATTCTTGCAGATCCGTTGACGTATAGGCGTTTTCGGATTCTGAGAGATGAGAGAGGCGCATTCATGATACCGATGAAGACCTTTCTCTAAGCGAGAAAGGTTTTTCTTGTATCAGCTGCGTCCGCTTTCTACTATAGGATGACTGCGCACAACAACAACGTTTTGTCGAAAGAAGGAGTTGAAGAAAGTATGCCAATTAAAGTTCCTGATCATTTACCGGCAAAAGAAGTACTGGAGAACGAAAATATATTCGTGATGGATGAATCCCGGGCTTACCGCCAGGATATTCGTCCGCTGCGGATCGCCATTCTGAACCTGATGCCGACGAAGGAGACGACCGAGACACAAATTTTGCGCCTGCTTGGGAATACGCCGCTGCAGGTGGAAATCGTTCTGCTCCATCCCCGGTCCCATACGTCCAAAAATACGCCCGCCGAGCATCTCGAAATGTTCTACCAGACGTTTGACGAAATCAAATCGCGCCGGTTCGACGGACTGATTGTTACGGGCGCACCGGTCGAGCAGCTGGAATTCGAAGAAGTGAACTATTGGGAAGAACTGAAAGGGATCTTTGAGTGGAGCAAGACAAACGTCACTTCAACCCTGCATATTTGCTGGGCGGCCCAAGCCGGCTTGTACTATCACTACGGGGTCCGGAAGATCCCGCTTCAAGAGAAATGCTTCGGCGTGTTCCCGCACACCGTAAACATTCCCAACGTCAAGCTGCTGCGGGGATTCGACGAGGTGTTCCAGGTTCCGCATTCCCGGCATACGGACGTGGAACGCAGAGACATCGAGAAGGTGCCGGAGCTCGATATTCTGGCCGAATCCGAGGAAGCGGGCGTGTATCTTGTCGCGACGAAGGACGGCAAACACATTTTCGTCACCGGGCATTCCGAGTACGATCCCTGTTCACTGAAATGGGAATACGACCGCGATGTAGCGAAAGGACTGGATATTGCTCTGCCTGTCAACTATTTTCCAAATGATGATCCGTCCCGCACACCGAGGTCGACCTGGAAATCCCATGCAAATTTATTATTCTCCAATTGGTTGAATTACTATGTGTATCAAGAGACGCCTTATGATATCGATCAGCAGGGCGGACTCATCTATCATATATAGGCTGTGGAGGGATTGTTAAATGTCAGAGAAGAAGTACCGCATTGAAAGTGTACTTGCGCAGATCGGATCGGTTGAGGAGCCGGTTACTGGCGCAGTAAACTATCCGATCTATCAGGCAACGGCTTTCCGCCATCCGCGTCTCGGCCAAAGCACCGGATTTGACTATTCGCGGACGAAGAGCCCAACCCGTGCGGTGCTGGAGGAAGCGGCGGCCGAGCTCGAGTCTGGAGACGCTGGTTTTGCCTGTAGCTCCGGCATGGCTGCGCTGCAGACGGTATTCACTTTGTTCGCCAGCGGCGACCATTTGATCGTATCGCTCGATCTGTACGGGGGAACTTACCGCCTTTTGGAGCGGGTATTGTCCAAATACGGAGTTACTGCATCTTATGTAGACACGAATGATTTAAGCGCGCTTGAAGAAGCTAAACAGCCAAACACGAAGGCAATAATCATTGAGACGCCTACGAATCCCCTGATGATGATCACGGATATTAGAGCGGTCAGCCAGTGGGCACGTGATCACGGCCTTTTGACGATTGTCGACAATACGCTGCTGACTCCGTTCTTCCAGCGTCCGATCGAGCTGGGGGCCGATATTGTGGTCCATAGCGCAACGAAGTATCTCGGAGGGCATAACGACGTATTGGCGGGTCTTATTGTGACCAAAGGCAAAGAGCTGTCCGAAGAAATGGCTTTTCTGCACAATTCTATCGGGGCGGTGCTCGGACCGACGGATTCCTACCAGCTTATGCGGGGAATGAAGACGCTGGCGCTGCGTATGGAGCGGCATCAGAGCAACGCGCTAGCCATCGCAAAATATTTGCAGAACCATCCCCAAGTGACTGAAGTATTTTATCCGGGGCTGCCGGATCATCCGGGCTATGAGATTCAGAATGCCCAATCGAGCGGAAATACGGGAATTTTCTCATTTAAAGTTTCCGATGCGCGTTATGTCGATCCGGTGCTTCGCAACCTGAAGCTGATCGCCTTCGCCGAAAGCCTCGGCGGAGTGGAGTCTTTAATGACGTACCCTGCGGTGCAGACGCATGCCGATATTCCGGCTGAAGTTCGTGACGCTGTCGGCGTAGATGACCGCCTGCTGCGCTTCTCTGTCGGAATCGAGCATGTGAATGATCTTATCCAGGATCTGGAGCAGGCGCTGGAGGCAGCGCGGGCAGAAGTTGAAGGAGGCAGCAAGAATGAGTGATCAGGGCAACCCAAATGAATTATCGGGGGCAGGAAAAGAGGACAGGAAGTTCGATACGAAGCTGATTCATTTCGGCGGGGAAGTGGATGCTGCAACCGGTGCATCCAGCGTGCCGATCTATCAGGCGTCGACCTTCCATCACCACGACATCTATAATCCGCCTTCTTATGACTACAGCCGGTCGGGGAATCCGACCAGGCAGGCGCTCGAAGATTATATTGCCGTCCTCGAAGGCGGCCACCGCGGACTTGCCTTTTCCAGCGGAATGGCGGCGATCTCGACGGCCTTTATGCTGTTCTCGGCGGGGGATCATATCATCGTTACGGAGGATGTGTATGGTGGTACATATCGCCTGCTGACCGGCATCCTGAATCGGTTCGGAATCGAAGCAACCTTCGTCGATATGACGAAAATCGATGAAGTGAAGGCCGCGCTCAAGCCGAATACGAAGGCCGTTTATCTGGAGACGCCTTCCAACCCGACGCTGAAAATTACCGATATCGCCCAAGTAACGGAGTGGGCGCACGCCCATGACCTGCTGAGCATTCTCGACAATACGTTCATGACGCCTTATTATCAGCGGCCGATCGAACAAGGCGTCGATATCGTACTGCACAGCGCGACTAAGTTTTTGGGCGGCCATAGCGATGTTCTTGCCGGACTTGCCGTGACCAGAACAGAGGCGCTGGGCCGTAAGCTGAAATATATGCAGAACGGCCTTGGCACCGTATTGGGCGTGCAGGACTCCTGGCTGTTGATGCGCGGAATGAAGACGCTCGGCGCGCGCATGGCGCACAGCGAGAAGAGTGCAGCGAAGCTCGCCAAGTGGTTAAGCGAGCGCAGCGACATCAAGGCCGTATTCTATCCCGGCCTGGCCAGTCATCCGGGACGCGAGATTCATGAGAAGCAGTCTTCAGGTTACGGCGCGGTTGTTTCCTTTGACGTAGGCTCCGCGGAGCGCGCCAAGCGTGTGCTCAGCAGCGTTAAGCTTCCGCTGGTTGCCGTCAGCCTGGGGGCGGTGGAGAGCATTTTGTCCTATCCGGCAATGATGTCGCACGCATCGATGCCTAAGGAGGTCCGTCACGAGCGCGGGATTACCGACGGCTTGCTTCGATTCTCCGTGGGTCTCGAGGATATCGGCGATCTTCTCGCCGACTTGGAACAGGCATTGGAGAGGTAATAAACTGCCGCGTGATCCAGCAATAATAGAATCTATTTGTCTATATAGAGGAGCGGCATCCGATCTTGGATCGGGTGCTGTTTTTCTGTCTGGATTATGTTACGATAAAACCGTACTATTTAATTTCTAAATTTTTGATATTTATATCAGGGCAAGTGAAATAGAGCTCAAAGATCATTCTAAGGGAGAAGAGGAGGCAGCCCATGACTGCAATCGACGACATATTAGACAAAGCGCTTCGCGGAGAACGTCTTGACCTGGAGGATACGATCGCTTTATTCGAATCTGACGAAGTAGAGAAAATGGGGCACGTAGCTAATATTCTGATGGAACGTATGCATCCCGAACCGGTAGCGACCTTCGTTATCGGACGGAACGTAAACTATACGAACGTGTGTGACGTATACTGCCGGTTCTGCGCCTTTTATCGCAGACCGGGGTCGGAAGAAGGGTATGTGCTTCCGGATGAGGTCATTTTTCAGAAAATCCAGGAAACGATCGATGTAGGCGGTACCGAAATTCTGATGCAGGGCGGGACGAACCCGAACCTGCCGTTCAGTTATTATACAGACCTGTTGAAGGCGATCAAGCAAAGATTTCCTGATATTACGATGCATTCCTTCTCGCCGGCGGAGATTATGAAAATGAAGGAAGTGTCGGACGGGTTGTCCTTGGAAGAGGTCGTCCGGCAAATTCATGAAGCCGGGCTCGACTCTTTGCCTGGCGGGGGAGCGGAAATTCTTGATGATCGGACGCGTCGTAAAATCAGCCGCCTGAAGGGCTCCTGGAGAGACTGGATGGATGTCATGCAAACGGCTCACCGGATCGGCATGAATACGACCGCGACGATGGTCATTGGTTTTGGCGAGTCGATGGAGGAGCGCGCGCTTCATCTGATGCGGGTCCGGGATGCCCAGGACGAGTGCCTGCAGAACGGCTATGACTCCGAGGGCTTCCTGGCCTTCATTCCATGGACGTTCCAGCCGGACAACACGAATTTGAAGCGGGAGAGACAGACTCCACGGGAGTACCTTAAGACTGTGGCGATCAGCCGGATCGTGCTGGACAACATTAAGAACATTCAATCGTCCTGGGTGACCATGGGACCTGAGATCGGCAAGCTGTCGCTTCAATACGGCTGCAACGATTTCGGCAGCACGATGATCGAAGAGAACGTTGTCTCCTCTGCAGGGGCAACCTACAAGGTCAATATCGAGTCCATTCTGTCTATTATCCGCGAGGCCGGCAAAATCCCGGCACAGCGCAATACGAAATATGAGATCCTGCGTGTATTCGATCAAGACAGCCAGGTTGAAAAAGACTTTGTCATGCAGAACTGATTTACTTCGTGATCAATAGGTTACCTTTTGATCACGAAGCTGTTTGCCAATAGCTGTTGATGTTTCCATGGACCGTCCCGTATATCTGCTACCTCCTCACCATATACTTTGAGAAGGAAGCGGAAAGGGGCGAGTTCATGGATTTTTTTACAATTAGCACGAATGTCGCATCCGCGGCGTCAGCAAGCCAATTCGCCGAGTATATGCAGCGGTTGACCAAGGGTTTACATAAAGGGAGCATCAGCTCCGGATTTGTATATATGCCCGAACACGCTAGAGCGGAATGGAGCATTAGCCTTAAGCCGAGAAAAGGCACCCAGTCCGTATGGAGTAAGATAACGCTTGAATTGGCTAACGCTGTCGCGGAGTATGTCGTTGATGTTAAGGAGCCGGGAATCGTCCGCAAAATTCTCACGAAGGATTATGAACTCGATGAAAGCGAAAAGCAGGCCATAGAAGCGATATATCGCAGGTTTCTAACCGCGGAAGAAGGACAGGCCGAGGCTAGAAATGCGCGAATCATGCTTGTCGAAGCAGCGTTTCTGCAAATGCTCGAGCAGCAGGAAGCGCTTGATCTTGACGGTTTTGTCACCTTTAGGCTGCAGGACTACGGATTGAAGCTGCGCGAGATGATTGATTACGCGGTGGAGGAGTTTTTGCTCGACAAGCAGTATGAAGATTTTATCGCGCTGCTGCAATACTTCGTGTATTTTCAGGAGCCGCTTACGCCGTTTATTCACGTTATGCACAAGCAAGGCAGCGAATTCGTCATCTTGAACGAAGGGTTAAACCAAATTGAAGTTTCGTCCGGAGACGTCGTCATGCGCCTGGCGGATCAGGAGCTGCAGATGGAAAATATGATCGTCAGCACGCTGATATCCTTGTCTCCGGAGCGCATTCTTCTGCACACCTGTGAACCGGAAGCCTTGGCGATAAAGACGATCCGGCAAATTTTTGGGGAAAGAGTTGAGCTCTGCCTGCGTTGTCCGCAGTGCAAGGATTTCCTGCAGGAAACAAGGCAGCGCGATCAGGTTAAGTAATGTCGGGCGAACCAGGGTTCTTGACGGTACCCCTCGTTAGCATTATAATTACAAATATTCAAGCGAAAAGCGTTGACAAAGACATGAACCAGAAATGCGAACGGTACAGAGAGAGGGAACGGTCGGCTGGAATTCCCTTCGGAGTCGGTTTTGGTTTACCCCTTTGTAGCTGTATTCCCGAACTTTGGGCGATTGCCCGAATATTAAGGAATGCCGGTTCATTACCGTTATATAATGCCTAAACAAGGACTTGTTCCAATGCTGTCTTGCTGCGGCTTGCGAACGGTCGAATGAGGGTGGAACCACGGGTATATAACGCTCGTCCCTTTCCGGGACGGGCGTTTTTTGTTTGTCCGCTCCCGGCAATGAATTACGAAACTAAGGGAGGAACAGAAAGTGGCAGTATCAATTTCATTACCGGACGGCTCAGTTCGGGAGTATGCAGACGGAAGCACTCTGGAGGATGTGGCGGCATCGATCAGCAGCGGCCTGCGCAAAAATGCGCTCGCGGGAAAGCTGAACGGTTCAGCCGTTGACCTGAGTACAAAATTAACAGACGGCGCAGCGGTCGAAATCATTACGCCGGATTCCAAGGAAGGCCTTGAAATCATGCGGCACAGCACGGCTCATCTTCTGGCGCAAGCGGTCAAACGGCTGTTTGGCAACAAGGAAGTCAAGCTGGGCATCGGTCCGGTCATCGAAGACGGTTTCTATTACGATATGGACCTGGAGCATCCGATCAATCCGGAGGATCTGCAGAAGATCGAGAAGGAGATGGAACGGATTATCGGCGAGAATCTGCCGATTACGCGCCGTGAAGTGAGCCGCGAGGAAGCGGTGGCGATTTTTACGGAGCTGGGCGATCCTTATAAATTAGAGCTCATTCGCGATTTGCCTGAGGACAGCGTACTGTCCATTTACGATCAAGGCGAATTCTTCGATTTATGCCGCGGGCCGCATGTGCCGTCTACGGGCAAAATTAAATCATTCAAGCTGCTGAGTGTGGCGGGAGCCTACTGGCGCGGCAACAGCGACAATAAAATGCTGCAGCGTGTATACGGTACGGCCTTCTTCAAAAAAGCCGACCTGGATCAGCATTTGCATTTGCTCGAGGAAGCCAAAAAACGCGATCACCGCAAGCTCGGCAAAGAGCTGAGCATCTTCACCTTCTCGAATCTCGTAGGCCAAGGTCTGCCGATCTGGCTGCCAAAGGGTGCAACCTTGCGCCGCACGCTGGAAAGATACATCGTTGATATCGAGGAGCGCCTGGGATACCAGCACGTGTACACTCCGGTGCTCGGTAATGTGGAGCTCTATAAAACTTCCGGCCACTGGGAGCATTACCAAGAGGACATGTTCCCGCAAATGGTTATGGACAATGAGGAGCTTGTGCTTCGGCCGATGAACTGTCCGCACCATATGATGGTGTATAAGAGCGAGATGCACAGCTACCGTGATCTGCCAATCCGCATCGCCGAGCTTGGCATGCAGCATCGTTATGAAATGTCGGGGGCGCTGACTGGCCTGCATCGCGTGCGGGCGATGACACTGAACGATGCGCACATTTTCTGCCGGTTGGATCAGATCAAAGACGAGTTCAAACGCGTGCTAGCCTTGATCAGACAAGTCTACAAAGATTTCGGCATTAACGATTACCGGTTCCGCTTGTCCTATCGTGATCCAGAGGATACCGAGAAATATTTCAAGGACGATAATATGTGGAACACGGCACAGCGCATGCTGCGCGAGGTCGTCGAGGAGGAAGGTCTGCCGTTCTTCGAGGCGGAAGGCGAAGCCGCCTTCTATGGACCAAAGCTGGATGTACAAATCAAAACGGCTCTTGGCAAGGAAGAGACTTTATCCACCGTACAAATCGACTTCCTGCTCCCAGAGCGCTTTGAGCTCGAATATGTCGGTGATGACGGCGCCAAGCACCGTCCGGTCGTATTGCACCGCGGCATTCTCGGCACGATGGAACGCTTCACGGCCTTCCTGCTGGAGAATTTTGCAGGCAATCTTCCGCTCTGGCTCGCTCCAGTACAAGCAAAGGTTATTCCGGTATCCAGCAATTTCGAAGCCTATGCGCGCGAAGTAGAGGAGAAGCTGCTTGCCGGCAGAATTCGGGCTGAAAGCGATCTTCGCAACGAGAAGCTGGGCTACAAAATCCGCGAAGCTCAGCTGGAGAAAATACCTTATATGTTCGTTGTCGGCGAGAACGAGCAGAGGGAAGGAACCGTCTCCGTGCGTAAACGCGGCGAAGGCGATCTCGGTGCGAAGTCGCTGGACGAAGTCATTTCCATGCTGCAGGACGATATTCAGAACCATAAGATATAGGAAGATGCATTAGATCTAGCAAAGGTATAAACCTTGGCGCATGTGGACATCCTCTGGAATAAGGGAGGAGATTGTCACATGCGCCAAACTATTTTTTGGGATCGGCTTGGTATGTGTTGTACGCTGATATTCGTGCTTGTGTCATCGATGAGTAAGGATAGTACGGTTTATGCCAATCCGGTTCAGCAGCAAAATTATGAACAAATCGCGGCGATGAACACGTTTAAGACGACTGCGATCCTAGCTCGGCAGGGAGTTATTCCACAGCCGGTATATATTACAAGCTCATCGGAGCAGCACGATAAAAGAGCGGGCGCCAATGCTGGAGAAAAGACGGCCAAAGCGAAGTTTCAAACAGTAAAAGTGGTAGCTACCGGTTATACGGCGGGTTATGAATCTACAGGCAAACGACCCAACCACCCGGGATACGGCATCACTTATTCCGGAGTCAAGGTGCGCAGGGACAAGGATACCATTTCGACCATTGCCGCCGATTTAAAAGTGTTTCCGCTCGGGACGATTTTGTATATCCCGGGTTATGGATACGGTGTCGTAGCTGATAAGGGTTCAGCGATCAAAGGAAACAAAATCGATCTGTATTTTACGACAACCAAGCAGGTATTTAAAGAATGGGGCAAAAAGGAAGTCGAGGTGCAGGTGATCCGTAAAGGCACGGGCAAGCTGACGGAGGAGATGTTCCTTGAGCTGGGCAAGGCGCTTCAGGTCGACAAGGAAATTCCTGAGGATATTTGGGATGAGGCGATTTGATTTGGGTTTGCATAATATCGCTTCCCGGGTTGCATAATACGAATGCATCCACGCAGTCGCTGCATGTTATGCACGCGACGGCTTAAGGGAGGTGAATACAGATGCCGAATCAAAATCAGAACCAAAATCAAAAGAATGCAGCTTCTCCAGGTTACAAAACGCCAAACGAGAAATACAATGAAGAATTCGCTGAAGAGAGCATGGAAACGGTCGCTCAAAAAGCGAGAGCTTCTCGCAACGCTGTTTCGAACCCAAGCAACCAAAGCGGAAAATAATGCAACACGAGCGTCCTGAATAGGGCGCTCTTTTGTTGTTAGGAGCAGGGATTTATATTTGATACATACCAACAAATGGAATCATATCGGTCTCGGGACGGAGATGGTTTTCCATCTGCCGCCGCTGTCCCTTCCCGGCAGGATGGTGTACACTTAGAACAGATTCAAGGAATAAGATCGTGCTTCTTAAGATGGAGGGAATGTAAATGAAGAACGACATGTCAGGCCGAATATTCGGAGGACTTGTGCTTATTGGAATCGGCGTCGTCTTTTTGCTGAATCAGCTCGGCTACACCGATATTAGTCTCGGCTATTTGTTTTCTACCTATTGGCCCGTATTTTTGATCATCGCCGGAATATTGCATCTGGTGAACAGGGAGCGCGAGAGCTCCAGCTTCGTTTGGAGCCTGGTTCTGATCGTATTAGGCGTGTTCTTCCTGGGCAAAAATGTAGGATTTCTCGATATTGATGCTTCCGATTTCTTCAAAATGTTTATCCCGGTCATGCTCATTATATTCGGTCTATCCATTCTGTTTAAACCGAGGGACCGCCAGGAGAAAAAGGAGGATCTGCCTCCTATGCCGCCGCCCCCGGTAGACAACCCGTTCGAGGCGCCGATCGATCCGGCCTTTCATCCGGAAATGGAATCGCCGCTTGATAAAATCTTCGGTACGACGAACAAAGGTGACGCGCAGTTCGGTGAGAAGCCGCAGGACGAGAAAATGAACTACAATTCTTATCACGGCAGCAGCACGAAGTCCAGCAAGCGGGAAGTGATTACAAAGGCGGGGTTTATTGGCGACGTTCATCTCGGACAGGATTATTTTCAACTGCAGCCCATGAATATATCGCATTTCATCGGAGATACGGTTATCGATTTGACGAAAGCGCAAATTCCTTATGGGGAAACCAAAATCAATGTCTCGGCATTTATCGGTGACGTGAAGGTGTTCATTCCTGAGGATATGGACATCGGAATTACCGCTACCTCCAGCGCGCTCATCGGCGATTTGAAGGTTTTGTCGCAAAAGCGCGGAGGCTTCTTAAGCAACGTGAATGCCCAGTCGCCGCATTATGGTGAGGCCGGCAAGCGCATTAAACTGGTCGTCAGCGTGTTCGTCGGCGACGTAAAAGTAAACATGGTGGGCTGATTATGATCGTACAGCGTATATTGAAAAATACAAAATGGGAGCTGCTGCTCTACTTCCTGCTGACAGGCAGTCTGACGGCAGTAGCTCTTTATGTCGGCTCGATCTTCGGAGCCGTCCATGTTATTGATCCTCGGGTATGGATTTACATCATCGCGGGGATTCTTGTGTTTATTCTGATTATCGGATATATCGCCGGACAGCGCATACAGCGGCGGCTGGATTACCTGCATTTGAACATGCTTCAGGTAGCGAAAGGGAATCTAGCAGTTCGCATGCCGGATACGGCTGACCAGACGTTTTCCGGCGTCTACCAGGAATTTAACAATATGACAGAGGCCGTCGAGAAGAAGATGAAGCTGCTTCAACAGTTTGGCGAGCGGGAAGTGGTCGAGAAGGAGCAGGCTGCGGAGAAAGCGGTGCTCGAGGAGCGAAGGAGGCTTGCCCGCGATTTGCACGACACGGTAAGCCAGCAGCTGTTTGCGATTCATATGGCGGCATCCTCTTTACCAAAGGTACTGGAAATGAACGAAGCTCAGGCGCAAACTGTGCTGGATCAATTGATCCAAATGTCCAACATGGCGCAGAAGCAGATGCGTGCGCTTATTGCGCAGCTGCGTCCGATGGAGCTTGTGGGCAAGACGCTGGCCGAAGCGCTGGACCAGTGGTTTCCCGATTATTGCCGGCAGAATGGCCTGAGGGGAATGAAGGACATGGATCTGCAGGGGGATCTGTCCGAAGCGAAGGAGCATCAGCTGTTCTTGATCGTGCAAGAGGCGATGGCGAATATCGTCAAGCATTCGGGGGCCAAGCTGGTTAGCCTGTCACTGAGGGAAGGGCCGCGGCAGGTTGTACTGAGCATCAGCGATGACGGGCAGGGCTTCAGCAACGGTGCTCAGAAGCAGGGCTCGTACGGCCTTACAACGATGAAGGAACGCGCGGAGAAGCTCGGCGGCAATGTCGAAATTATTAGCAAGCCAGGGGCAGGGACGACGATTCGCGTACATATTCCTAAGTTTGAAGAAGAGTAGAGAGGAGAACGCCAGATGAGCGACAAGAAAATCAGAGTGATGATCGTGGACGATCACGATATGGTCCGTATGGGCCTCAAGACGTATTTAATGCTTGATCCGGGCTTTGAGGTCGTAGCGGAGGCCAGCGACGGCGATCAGGTTGTCAAGCTGCTGGATCAAGGCATCGAGGGTGGGCTGCCGGATATCGTCCTGATGGACTTGATGATGCCCTCCATGAACGGGGCTGAAGCGACGAAGGAGGTGCTGGGCCGATATCCGGAAATAAAGATCGTTATCCTGACGAGCTTTCTCGAGGACGATCTTGTCGTTCAGGCGATTGAATCGGGTGCGGTCAGCTATGTGCTGAAGACGGTTTCGGCTGCCGAGCTCATTTATGCCTTGCAGGGAGCATATCGGGGGATGCCCGTTATGACTGGAGACGTCGCCCAGGCGCTAACGCGCGGGCTGCGCCAGCGCACCGTGCAGGGCGATGATTCCGGCATGACCGAGCGGGAGAAGGAAGTTCTGCTGCTGATTGCCGAAGGAAAGAGCAATAAAGACATCGCCGAGGAGCTTCACATCAGCATCAAGACCGTGAAGACCCATGTCAGCAATCTGCTGATGAAATGCGAGCTGGAGGATCGGACGCAGCTGGCGATTTATGCCCACCGGCAAGGATGGGTGACAGGCTTCTAGCATGACTTGCTCTGCTGCTGAAGCATAATAGTGGGTTGTTTCAGGCTTTTATCTCCTTTTTAATTGTTTTTAAGGTACGTTTAAGGTTTATAGTACAAAATAAGAACAGTAAACAAGAACCCCAGTAAGGCCGGGGGCAAGGAGGTATTCACCATGGACGATCAAAAAAATAAACCGGGTCAAGGCTTTGGAGAGAACGGAAATGACAAACCGCAGCAAACTCCGGAGTCCGGCTCGTCCTCTTCATATTACTATTCATACGGACCTTTTCAATCCTATGGCAAAAACGGCGAGGAATCCGGGCAAGGCCCATCCTACGAACGCCGTCAGCCGGAGGAGGTAGAAATCACCAGGCCGCAGCCAGTAAAGCCAATCCCTACATCTTCTTTTACGAGCTATAATTCTACGGAAGGCTCGCCTGGCGCATTCGGCGGCAGCGGCACGGGAAATTCGGCACCGCCAGCAGCAAGGAACAACAACTGGCAGTACAATGAACGGCCGAAGCGCTCGTCCTTCAAATCCGTATTGGCGGGCATGCTGGCAGGCATGCTGATTCTGACCGGAGCGATGGTGTTCGCAGACCGGACCAATTTGTTCACGCCTGAATCAGCAGCGCATGTCCCGGCGACAACGGCACCCGAATCCAAGACGGCGGCAGGGGAAGGCGGCTCATCGTCCAAGACTTCGACAGCCGTCTTCCCGATGACAAATCCCGGCGACGTTACCAGTGTCGTGCAGCAGGCTAGTCCTGCTGTCGTGAAGATCGAGACTCTGGTTAAAGCCGGCAGACAAAGCCAGCGGAGCCAAAGCAACGATCCGTTCTACCGCTTCTTCTTCGGCGACGACCTGTATGGAAACAATGGAGGCAGCGGCGGCGGGTCCGGCTCCTCCAATTCGAACCAGCTGGTGCCTACCGGTATCGGGTCCGGCTTCATCTTCGATAAGACGGGTTACATCCTGACGAACGAGCACGTCGTGCATAATGCCGATATCGTTCAAGTAACACTTCAGGACAGCGAGAAGCCTTATGAAGCGAAGGTGCTTGGTACAAGCTATGAACTCGACCTCGCTGTGCTCAAGATCGAAGGAGACAGCAATTTTCCTTCCATTCCGCTCGGCAACTCCGACAACACGCAGGTAGGCGAATGGCTGGTAGCGATCGGCAACCCGCAGGGCTTTGACCATACCGTTACGGCAGGGGTTCTGAGCGCCAAGGAAAGAGGCGGCATCCGCATCGCTGGCGAGAACGGCGAGAAGGACCGGGAATACGAGCATTTGCTGCAAACTGATGCATCGATCAATCCGGGGAACTCTGGAGGTCCGCTGCTGAACCTGAACGGGGAAGTTGTGGGAATTAACGTGGCGGTAAGCTCCGATGCTCAAGGGATCGGATTCGCGATTCCGACGTCTACGGTGTCCGAAGTGCTGGATAAGCTGAAGAATAACGAGGAAATTCCGAAGAAGCCGGTGCCGTTCATTGGGGCGACCCTGATGACAATGACGGATGAAGTGGCGAAACAGATGGGAACCGATGTGAAGGAAGGCTCCGTCGTCTCTGATATCGTCTACAAATCTCCGGCATACAATGCCGATCTTCGTCCATATGATATCATCACTGGAGCAGACGGCAAGAAATTCGTGACGAAGGAAGAACTCATCGCTTATATTCAGAAGCAGACCGTAGGTACGGTTGTTACATTTAACATCGTGCGCGACGGCAAGAATATCGATCTGAAGGTGACGATCGGCGACAAAAACGAGTTTCCTAACCTCCAGCAATAAAACCGAATGAGAAGTCTGCAGAAACAAAGAGAGGCGGCACGGCTAATTTGCCCTGCCGCCTCTTAATATAGCCAATAAGGTATATACGGACGAAACAAGCAGACATTTGTTGTACAATATAGATATGAAGCCGCAAGACCGGAGTTAAGCAGACAGCGGCTTTGGTATAAAGGAGAGATGGCCGTGAGATCGGGAATATTGGTAATCGATGATGATGAAAAGATTACTTCCATGCTCCGCCGGGGCCTGGCATTCGAAGGGTATGACGTTTATACGGCGAATGACGGGATGGAAGGTCTGTCGATGCTGCTGACTGCAGATCCAGATTTGATCATATTGGACGTGATGATGCCGAAGCTGGACGGATTCGAGGTGTGCCGCCGGCTGAGGGAAGGGGGCAGCACGGTTCCCGTACTTATGCTGACAGCGAAAGACGAGGTCGAGAACCGGGTTAAGGGGCTGGACACCGGGGCAGACGACTATTTGGTGAAGCCGTTTGCGCTGGAGGAGCTGCTGGCCCGGGTACGCGCGCTGCTGCGGCGCAAGGATTCCACAGGAGGAGAGGCGGGAAGCCACAGGCTGATCTTCGAGGATGTCATTATGGATATGGATTCGCGCGAGGTGCTGCGCGGCGGCCAGCGGCTGGAGCTGACCGCCAAGGAGTTTGAGCTGCTGCATCTGTTCATGCAAAATCCGAAGCGGCTGCTGACGCGCGACCTGATCATGGACAAAATTTGGGGGTACGACTACAGCGGTGAATCGAACGTGCTCGAGGTGTATATTGCGATGCTCAGGCAGAAGACGGAAGAGCATGGAGGAAAGCGCATCATTCAGACGATCCGCGGCGCCGGCTACATTCTGAGAGGGGATTCCTAGGCATGTCGATCCGGTTACGTCTAACCGCGTGGTATACGGGGATTTTAGCGATTACGCTGATTATGTTCGGCGCATCCATATATGGAATAGTAAGATATAACATTTTTCTGGAAGTGAAGAAGAAGGTCGAGGAGCACGGGGCTCAGATTGAAAAATCCCAGAATGTCAGCCTGTCTCAAGGGCTGGATCTGCAAATGGACCGCAACCAAATCCTCCGTTTAGAGGATGCCCGCATCTTCTGGCAGCTGAACAATTATGTCAAAAATTCCATGCGCATTTCCGAAGGCATGCTGAACCGCGAAATGGTCTTCCCGGTTCCTGACATCGATCAGATCGGCAAAAAAGGTGTGTTTCAGAGCATCACCATCAATGGAAACTCTTATATGCTGTATGAACGGCCGCTTGTTTACGGCAATACGATCGTCGGTCTGCTCCAGCTTGCCGCGGATACCAATGCGGAGAACCGGATCATGGATCAGCTGAAAACCGTGCTGCTGTTCGGATCATTTATTACGATTGCCGTAGCAAGCACATTCGGCTTATTCTTGGCCCGGCAGTCGATGGCGCCCATCGGCAAGGTTATCGAGGCAGCCAATGGGATTCAGAAGGGGACGGACCTGAGCGTCCGCATAGAATATGATGGACCCAGCGATGAGATCGGCAGGCTGATCGGCACCGTAAACAACATGCTGGCTCGGACAGAAGGGTTCTATAAGGAGCTGGATGAGGCGTATGCGAACCAGCGCCGCTTCGTATCCGATGCTTCGCATGAGCTGAGAACGCCGCTGACCACCATTCGGGGGAACGTTGATCTGCTGAAAAAAATCTGGGTTCGTGAGGGCGAGGAGCCGGGGGCGATGGATGAGGAGCAGCTCCGCAAATTCTCTCTAGAAGCCGTAAGCGATATCGCCGACGAGTCTGAGCGGATGAGCCGCCTGATCAATGATATGCTGTCGCTCGCCCGGGCCGATGCCGGGCAGACGATCGAGAAGCAGCCGCAGATGCTGGGCCCGATCGTGGAGGAGGTCGTACGGCGGGCCAATTTCTTGCCGCGCAAGGCTTTATGGCTGCAGGGGGATTTAACGGCCATCCAGGACGCCTGCATCGACGGCAATAAAGATTATCTGCAGCAAATGCTGTTCATTTTTATTGAGAACGCCTTTAAGTATACTCCCGAAGGGCAAGTCGTCATCGATGCGGTCAAATCGGGCAACCAGGTCGGCATCCGGATCAAGGACAGCGGAATCGGCATGGATCGCAGCGAAATTCCGCAGATTTTCGAACGCTTCTACCGGGCGGATCCATCCCGGGGAGTCACTCAGGGTACGGGGCTGGGCCTTTCTATTGCGAAATGGATTATCGATGAGCATCAGGGCTCAGTCGAGGTGGTAACCCGGCGCGGCGAGGGAACAACTTTTGTGATCTGGCTCCCTGTTGTCTTTAACGACCAGCCGGAATAGGCTATAATTAAGATTGTTGCCCTTTAATCAGGATCCGGTTTGGATACGAGGGAACAAGAAAGCGAGGGTGCAAATCATGGAAGTGATCAAAATTTCGCCGCGCGGTTATTGTTACGGGGTCGTTGACGCGATGGTGCTTGCCCGGCAAGCCGCCAAGAATCTCGATTTGCCGCGGCCGATATATATACTGGGAATGATTGTCCACAACAGTCATGTGACTCAATCCTTTGAGGATGAAGGAATCATCACGCTTGACGGTCCGAACCGTCTGGATATACTCAGTCAGGTGGAGAGCGGCACGGTGATTTTTACCGCTCATGGGGTATCGCCTGAAGTGCGGAAAATCGCCCGTGATAAAGGGCTGACTACGGTCGACGCCACTTGCCCGGACGTGACCAAGACGCATGTCTTGATCGAGGAGAAGGTCGCAGAAGGGTACGAAATCATTTACATCGGCAAGAAAGGACATCCTGAGCCGGAAGGGGCGATTGGGGTTGCGCCAGAGCACGTGCATTTGATCGAGAAGGAAGAGGAGATCGATGCATTGAATATCGCTTCGGACCGGATCGTCATCACGAACCAGACGACGATGAGCCAATGGGATATCAAGCATATTATGAAGAAGCTGCTGGAGAGGTTTCCGGGAGCAGAGATTCATAATGAAATATGCCTGGCAACCCAGGTGCGGCAGGAGGCGGTAGCCGAGCAGGCCGGGCAGGCGGATCTCGTTATCGTTGTAGGCGATCCGCGCAGCAACAACTCCAACCGTCTCGCCCAAGTGTCGGAGGAGATAGCCGGGGTAAAGGCTTATCGGATTTCCGATGTAACCGAACTGAAGCGCGAATGGCTGGAGGGAGTCGGCAAAGTGGCCGTCACCTCGGGGGCGTCTACGCCGACGCCGATTACGAAGGAGGTTATCGCTTATTTGGAGCAGTATGACCCGAATAACGCGGATACCTGGGAGATCGTACGGACGGTGAATATGCAGAAGCTGCTGCCGCCCGTGAAGGCTGCCAAGAAATCTTAATATGCGGAATCATTCCTAAGAAGCCGTCTCGATGGCCGGGTATATTGGCCGGAAGAGACGGCTTTTTGCTGTTGTTCGCGGCGGGGATGGAACGAGAGCTGAATGCGTCCATAAAGTCATAAAAGTGTTGTAAATAGCATAATTGGTCTATTGCTATTCCCTGTTGGAGTTGTGACCGCATAAAACGGGTGGAAAAAACAAAATTTGCAGATGGATAATGGATCCTGTCCCGATTAGACTGAAAGAAAGACAACGAGAGTATGGGGGCTAAATTATGCTTTGGAAGCGGCTATCTTATCATCATAAATTATTTATTGTGCTCATTATCGCCAGCAGTTTGCCCGTCTTATTGCTGGGAACGATCGCTTACAAAAAATCCTCGGAAACTTTAATGCAGCAGACAGAGCAGGACTTGCAGATTATTGCCAGGCAATTAATTACGGCGATCGAGAAGCAGGTTAGCGACTTCGACCGCTTCAGCATTTTGCCTTACTATATGCCGGAAGCGTTTACAATATTTAATCAGCCTTACGTTCCCCAGGAAGAATGGGGCTCCGCGGAGCTGAATGCGCAGAAACAGCTCATTCGCTTGATGAGCGCCTATCCCTCGATTAACAAGTCGATCAAAGGAATGGTGTTCTACGGAATGAACGAAAGCATCAGCGGTTACCGGCTCAGCGGCTCATCTACCATGAACAAAAATTATGATGTGACTGAAGAAAAGTGGTACCAGGAGGCTCTGGAGAAAAACGGGGGATTTGTCGTCTCGGGCGTACACGAGGTTAAACAATTCGAAGGAGAAGTTTTCAAGGCCGTAACGGTGTCCAGATTGCTGCTGGACGAGCAAATGCGGCCTCTTGCCGTCATTGCTATCCACATTTCTCCCGATTTCATCGAGAGAATCATTACCTCCTCGCAGCTCCGCGATACGGTCGTCACGGTCGTCGATGCGGACAATCAGCTGGTCTATGCTTCGGACGAACAATTGGCGGCTCATTTGCTGGAGCATCCACTGGACAGCGGCGCGGATGGAACGTGGATTGCCGACAGCAGTCTAGAACAACGAAATGTGAAATACAGCGGCGTTGTAAGGATGAACAAGTATTTAGGCTGGACGATTTATATGGGCAAAAATCAAACTGATATTCTGCAGGGAACGAGCAAGATACGCCAATATACCGTCGTAATCGCCACTGTGCTGATGTTCGCCTCGGCGGCGGTATCTTGGCTGCTGGCCAACGGCTTGGCTGGACCGATTCGCCGCTTAATCCGTTCCATGCGCAATGTGGAGACCGGCCGATTCGAAATTCTTGAGGCGCCCAACCGGTATGACGAAATCGGCCAGCTGCATTTAAGCTATGTCCGGATGGTCAAACGTCTAAATGAGCTGATCCACTCGATTGCCGAAAAGGAAAGGCAGAAGCGGAAGGCGGAGCTGTACGCGCTGCGGGTCAGGATACAGCCTCACTTTTTGTATAATACGCTGAATTCCATTCGGATGCTGGCCATATTACAGCAGTCTCCGCAAATCGCCAAGCTGATCCATTCGCTAAACCGTTTGCTGCAATCCTATCTCAAGCTGAATGATGAGCTGATGCCGCTCTCCAGAGAAATCGAGCTCCTGCAGGACTACGAGAAGCTGATGGATTTGCGGTATACGAATACTTTTGAAGTGAAGTGGGACATCCCGGATTCGTTGGCGGATGCAGGCATACCGGCCATGCTGCTTCAGCCGGTTTTGGAAAATTCAATTTTTCATGCTTCCAGGGGACTAAGCCGTATTTTGATGATTATCATCAGGGCGCGTCTATTGGAGGATGGCCGTACCTTATGCATTGAGATCATGGATGACGGAACAGGAATTACCGAGGAGCAAATCGAGAACCTGCTGCAGGAAAGGCGGGAAGACGATTGCGCTAATATTGGAATAAACAATGTGAATGACCGGATACGGCTATGGTTCGGCCGAGAATACGGTCTGACGCTGAGACGTTTGGCGCCGGGAACGGCAGTTATAGTTACAATACCCTATAAACCGGTAAGGAAGGAGATTTAGGATGTGGAATCTTCTTGTCGTTGAGGATGAAGCGATTGTCAGAATGGGATTGCGTTACATGGTGGATTGGGAGGCGCAGGGCGTATGCTGGAAAGCTGAGGCTTCCAATGGAGAAGAAGCGGTGAAGGTACTGGAAGCCGAGGACATCCACATCGTGATGACCGACATTCGCATGCCTGGCATGGACGGGCTCGATCTAGGCAGGTATATCCGCGAGAAACATGGCGGGCATATACAGGTTATCTATTTAAGCAGCTATGACGATTTTCCCTATGTCAAAGAGGCGATTCGCCTTGGAGCGCTGGATTATCTCCACAAGCCTACCATGGACGAGAAGGAAGTGACAGCAGCGCTTCGCAAAGCTATTCAGCTGTTGGAGCAGAGCACGGCGAGGGCACCTGAAAGAAAGTGGTCAGAGGATGAGCGGAACGATTGGTTCGTTTCTTTGCTGGATGCTTACACGTATCCCCAAAAAATGCTGCTTCCCGAGCTTGCGGAAGGACAGTTTAACGAGGGGCTGTGGATTACCGCAATGCGGCTTCGCGATGATGCAGCTGACCATATGGCCGCGGCCTCTGCCAGGGATCATCTCAAATTCATGTCCATTCGGTATTTGATCGACGAATATGTAGCCAGGGACTGGGGAGGTATTGTGTTTCACCGCAATCACCGCGAAATACTATGGCTGGCGCCGGCCAAATCCAAGGAAGGCCTGGAGGATCACCAGAGCAAGGAGCAGTACCTGGACAGGCTGCGGAGCAAAGTTTTCGAGCTGCTCAACGCCTCAATCATTTACTCCTGCAGTTCGGTCTATGATGATTTTCGGCAAATACCGGAAGCATACCTGGAGGTTGAGCTGAAGTTCCCGGTGAATCAGCAGAGCGACAGCCTGCATGTCAGGTTAGCTAAAGAATATGTCGATAACCATCTGCTAGAGGATATTACCTTGATGAAGGTAGCGGAATCCATTCCGATCAGCTCGAGTTACTTGAGCCGGATTTTCTTGAAGGAAGTAGGAGAGAGTTTTAGCGATTACGTCATACGCAACAAAGTGATATACGCCCAAAAGCTGCTGCGGGAAACGAATAAGAAGATCTACGAAATCAGTGAAATTCTGAGTTATACGAACCCGCACTATTTCAGCAAGCTGTTCAAGGAACGAACCGGTATGACCCCGCTGGAGTATCGGAACCGTTAGTGCATAGGAATGTAGGAAACAGCATGATTCGTCTATTTCAGGAGAAAAATGCCCGGTTTACGGGCGGAGCAAGACGATATGATCGCGTAGAAAATGACATGCTTCCCTCATACCCGGCACGGCTTCTCGGTAGTAGACTTAGAAGCAAGCCAATAGGCAGCCATGACTTAAGAACATCAAAAGAGGGGGTTATTCAATGAATAGGAAACGTATTTCAGCCATGCTTGCGGTCGTGATGTCAGCCGTCCTGATGTTATCGGCCTGCGGCGGAGGGGCAGGTACGGAGAAAGCTTCCGGCAGCAGCGGCTCCGGCAGTGGGGAAGGGCAGAAGACTACGGTAACGGTTTGGGTGCTCAATGATCAGAATTCTTATCTGGAGCCGATCATCAAAGCATTCCAGAGCGAAAATCCGGATATTAAAGTGGAGCCTACTTATTATGGAACAGACCCGTTAAAGGAATCGCTGAAGGTAGCGGCGTCTTCCAAAACGCTGCCCGATATGTGGTTCACCTGGGGCGGCTCGCTCGGCTCCTTTTACCCGGAGAACGGCCTGGCTATGGATTTGACGCAGGTTGCGGCAGACCATGGATGGGAGAACATTTATAATCCTGCTGCACTTGATTTGGTTCAATATGACGGCAAAACCTACGGGGTGCCGTTCCATCTAGCATCTCTCTCGGTCTTCTATCCGAAGGAGCTGTATGCAAAATTGAATTTAACGCCGCCGGCTACGTTCGCCGAATTCGAGGGGCAATTGCAATTGATGAAAGATCAGGGGATTACGCCGTTTGCCGTTGGCGGCAAAGGCGGCTGGATGCTGATGCGCTGGGTGGAGCAGCTTATTGAGCATTACGGCGGAACCGAGCTTCATGACCGGTTGAACGCGCTGGAAGCCTCCTGGGATGATCCGGCCGTCGTTCAGACTTTCCAGAAGCTGAAGGATTGGTCCGATAAAGGCTATTTCGAGAAAGGCTTCATCACCCTGGACCCGCTTGAAGCGGAAACGCCGATGTATCATGGGCAGCAAGGCTTTGCGCTAGAGGGGGCATGGGTTGATCTGAGCATTAGCCAGGCTGGAGCGGATCCTAACGATTTCGGCACCTTTAAATTCCCGACGGACCAGGAGCCAGTCCGGATGTCGAGCTTTGCGGAAATGTTCCAGATTAACGCAGGATCTGAACCACAGGTGCAGGAAGCAGCCTTGAAATTGGCTGAATATATTACCGGCGAGGAAGTCGTAAATGAATATATCGATGTATACGGCTCTCCGGCCTTGAAGCAGTTCAAAACTTCGGAGCAGTCTCCACATACGTCCGAGATGGCGGAAATGATCAAGGGCGGTAATTTCCTGATCGCGGATCAAGCGCTGCCCCAGACGGTTGTACAGAAGCTGTTTGAAGCTCAGGATGCAGTCATTTTGAATGAATGGACGCCAGAACAGGCTGCGAAGGAAATTCAGAAGGCAGCTGAGTCGTACAAGAGCAACAGCAACTAGAAGTGGCAGCAGCATAGCTTGGGAGAACAGCCGGAAGGCTGTTCTCTTGGATATCAGAAAGCAATAAGCACGGAGCTTTAGCTTCTTGATATCACAAGGAATACTACCGCAAAAAGCGGTCGGGCTCCATAGAAAGTACGTTGTTAAACGTGTTTCTTATGCTGGGGCCTTGTGCGAGGGAGGCAAGGTATGAAACTCAAAGCTTGGAAGCCGTGGACGTTTCTGCTGCCGGCGCTGCTCATTTATCTCGCCGTCATCGTGGCGCCATCGCTGTATACACTTCAGCTCAGCTTTTACAAGTGGAATGGGATATCTCCGGACAAGCAGTTTGTCGGATTGCAAAACTACATTTATTTGCTGACTGAGGATACCGTATTTCAGACGGCCTTGAAAAACAACGTGTTGTGGCTGGCCGGTTCATTAACGATCATTATCGGACTAGGATTGTTGTTCGCCCTGCTGCTAAACCGGAAAATAAAGGGCAGATCGCTGTTTCGCGGCGTGTTTTATTTTCCTTATGTATTATCAGGCATTATCGTCGCCCTCATGTGGACCTGGCTGTATCATCCAACGAGGGGATTTTTCAATACGGTGCTGGAGGCCATCGGGCTGGGGAATTTGGCTCACACGTGGCTGGCCGATCCGAAAACCGCTCTATATGCGGTGTTTATTGCCGCAGTATGGCAGGGCGTAGGGCTGCCAATGGTTCTATTTCTTGCCGGCCTGCAGAGCATTCCGAAGGACTGCTATGAGGCGGCGATTATCGACGGAGCCAGACCGATGCAATCGTTTCGCTTCATCACGATCCCGCTGCTCAGCGAAACATTCGTCATCGTGTTCGCGACGACAATGGTTAATGCCATGAAGGTATATGACATCATCTACGGCATGACGGCCGGCGGGCCGGCACAGAGCACGCAGGTGCTCTCTTCATGGATGTATTATCAGACGTTTAAATTCAACAATATCGGCGTAGGATCGGCTATTTCGTGGTTCCTTGTCCTGGTCGCAATGGCTGTTATCATTCCTTACGTCTTCTATACAAACAAGAAATCGCATCTGTGATTTTCGGGAAAGAGGGTGAAGTCCCTATGGAAGAAGTACAACAATCCGCTGTTTCGAAGGCGGCTACCTATATATTACTCATCGTCCTGAGCCTGCTCTTTCTTATTCCTATCGCGTTTATCGTCATGACGGCCTTGAAATCCAATGCCGATTTGATGAGAAATCCGGTGTACCGTTTGCCGGAAGTGTTCCAATGGAGCAATTTCGCGGAGGCCTGGGATAAGATGAAGCTGTATATCCGCAATAGTCTCGTTATTTCCGTCGTGAAGGTTCCGATTGGGATTCTGATTGAAGCGCTGGCTGCCTACGCGCTGACCCGGATGGGGTTCAAATGGGCAAACGCACTGTTTGCGGTATTTCTGGTCGGCATGATGATCCCGTTCCAGGCAACGTTAGTTCCGCTCAATATGATGCTCAATTATTTCGGGCTTGAAAATACGTATCCTGGTATTTTTATCGTGTACATCGGCTTTGGGATTCCGTTTGGCATTATGGTGCTGAGAGGCTTTCTTCGCTCCATTCCGAAGGAATTGGATGAGGCGGCTTATATTGACGGATGCGCGGAGCTGGGGAAATTTTTCCGCATTATACTGCCGATCGCGATGCCGGCGATTGCGACCTTGATCATTCTCGACTTTCTGTCGACCTGGAATGAATTTTTGCTGGCGCAAATTTTTATTACGAAGGATTCGATGCAGCCGGTTACGGCAGGCCTGCTTACGTTTCAGGGCCAGCATTCCACGAACTATACGCTGCTGAGCGCGGGCGTGCTTATATCGATCGTACCGATTTTGGCTGTCTACTTGTTCTTTCAGAAATATTTCGTTTCGGGGATGGCCGGAGCCGTAAAAGGCTAACGAAAAGGAGGATACATGATGTTTACGGAGCAGGATAGAATTGGAAGGATATGGACGGATCCAGCAGCTGGGAGCATATTAGAAAAGCATTTCTCATTCCTTGCAGAGGAGAGGCATCTTGCCTTCGCCTATAAAATTATGACGCTTCAGGAGTTTCTAGATGCTCGGCAGGAGCTGGGCTTCACGGATCAAGAAAGGGCGGCATTTCTTCAAGAGCTCGCTCAGCTGCCTTCCACCAAATTGTTGGAACGGCGTGCGGAAATGGTGAATAAGCCGCAGGAAGCCCCACAGGGTGCTGCGGAGATTGGGCGCCATAGTGAAGGCGCAGGTCTGATAAGCTCTCCGAAATCTGCTGCCAAATGGGGTGTCTATGAGCTGGAGCTGAGAGGGCCGGCTTATGGAAATCCGTATACGGACATCGATCTGAAGGCGACGTTTGTCTGTGAGGAAGATGGGCGCAGCATACGTGTTCCAGGGTTTTATAACGGAAACGGAGTTTATAAAATTCGTATGATGCCTGGTGAAGAGGGGCGTTGGACTTACCGGACGGAGAGCACGGAAAAAGCGCTGGACGGACACGAGGGAATCTTCGTTTGCACCGCCCCTGAGGCGGGGAATCATGGCCCGGTCCGGGTTCGTGACAAATATCATTTCGCCTATGAGGATGGCACGGCTTATTTGCCGTTTGGCACGACCTGCTATGTCTGGACGCATCAGGGGGAAGAGCTGGAACAGCAAACACTGGAGTCGCTCACGCGCTCGCCATTCAATAAAATGCGGATGTGCGTTTTTCCAAAATCATATCTCTATAACCTGAACGAGCCCGAGCTCTATCCTTATGAAGGCTCCATCCGGGAAGGCTGGAATTTCAGCGTATTTAATCCTGAATTCTTCGAGCATTTGGAGCAGAGGATCGCCGATTTGGGACGCCTTGGCATCGAAGCGGATCTTATTCTGTTCCATCCGTACGACAGATGGGGGTTCTCGGAAATGAGCCGGGAGGAGGATGACCTCTATTTGCGTTATATCGTGGCCCGCTTGTCCGCTTACCGTCATGTCTGGTGGTCGCTCGCCAATGAATATGATTTGATGTGGGCCAAAACCGGCGAGGATTGGGAGCGTTATGCCCGAATTATTACGGAGAACGATCCATACGGGCATTTGCTGTCGAATCACAATTGGCTGAATTTTTACGATCACAGCAAACCTTGGCTGACTCACTGCAGCCTGCAAAGAATAGATGTCTACAAAACCTCGGAGGCCACGCTGGAGTGGCGGGAGCGCTGGGACAAACCGATCGTTATCGACGAGTGCGCCTATGAGGGCGATATCGACCAGGGCTGGGGGAACATTACCGGCGAGGAAATGGTGCGGAGATTCTGGGAAGGAACGATCCGCGGAGGATATGTCGGCCATGGGGAAACTTATTTGAACGACGAGGAAGTGTTGTGGTGGTCCAAAGGCGGCAGGCTGGTTGGGGATAGCCCCGCGCGGATCGGTTTCTTACGCAGCCTGGTCGAGGAAGCCCCTGGACAATGCTGGGAGCCGCTGCGCTCGGACTGGGATCTTCCCTGCGCGGGCATTCGAGATGAATATTATGTCTATTACTTTGGCTTCAACCAGCCCAAATTTCGGATCTTCCACATGAGGCCGGGCATCAAGTATAAAGTAGATATCATAGACACATGGGGCATGACGATCGATGAGAGCGCTGGCGTTCACGAAGGCTCGTTCCGCATCGAGCTCCCTGGCAGGCCGTATATGGCCGTGCGTCTGACAAGAGCAGAATAGGCCGCTAACTAAGGCAAGGATAAGCTGCAAACCAGCTAGATGAGGTTTGCGGCTTTTGCCGTTTAGCCGGATGTAATGCTTGACGAGGTGAGCGGATTCGGTTATAGTTACTTTAGTGGTTAAAAGCTTCAAAGCGAACAAGCGTTTAAGCGACAAACTAAGTCTGGATATGTATAGATAGGGCCGCCAGGCCGAAACGATGAAAGGATGATGAATCGTGATCGTAATTACTTCTAACCAAACGCCGGAAGAGCGTATTCAGGAAATTATCGCCGTCATTGAGAAGGAAGGCTTGCAGGCGCATGTCTCGCGGGGCAGCGACCGTACGGTGATCGGGCTGATCGGCGCGATAGAGCCGAAGCTCGCCGAACACTTGCGCCAGATGAAGGGCGTAGAAAACGTCATTAAAATTTCTAAATCCTACAAGCTGGCCAGCCGCGATTTCCATCCGGAGAATACGGTGATCGAGATCGGGGACGTGAAGATTGGCGGCGGGGATCTCGTCGTCATGGGCGGTCCATGTGCTGTGGAATCCCCGGAGCAGATCGATGAAATCGCCCGGCTGGTTAAAGCGGCAGGCGGCCAGGTGCTGCGCGGCGGAGCGTTCAAGCCGCGGACGGGCCCATACAGCTTCCAGGGCGTTGGGGTAGAAGGACTGGTCATGATGGCCGAGGCTGGGAAAAAGCATGGCCTGCTTACGATTACGGAAGTGATGACGCCCGAATACGTTGATGTATGCGCAGAGTATGCGGATATTCTGCAGGTTGGTACGCGCAACATGCAAAACTTCGACTTGCTGCGCAAGCTAGGAACCTGCGGCAAACCGGTGCTGCTGAAACGCGGCTTCAGCGCGACCTACGACGAGTTTCTGAATGCGGCGGAGTACATTTTGGCAGGCGGGAATCCGAACGTAATGCTCTGCGAACGCGGTATCCGAACGTTTGAAACCTACACAAGAAATACGCTGGATCTGTCGGCGATCCCGGTATTGCAGGGCTTGAGCCATCTGCCGGTCATCTCCGACCCGAGCCATGGCACGGGCCGACGCGAGCTGGTAGAACCGATGACGAAAGCGTCGGTTGCCGCAGGCGCGGACGGGCTCATTATCGAAATGCATACTGATCCGGACAATTCGATGACAGGCGATGGGGTACAGTCCTTGTTCCCTGATCAATTTGCTGCATTGCTCCGCGATCTGGAGAAGCTCGCTCCATTAGTCGGCAAACGTTTCGATACACCGAAAGCGGCTGTTCAAGTATAAGGGAAGCTTCTATCGACGAATTGAATTTTTTATATAAAACCAACAACACCCCTCTGGCCTTCATGAGAACGGCTAGAGGGGTGTTGTTGTATGGACGCTGTATTTTGTGGGAGCCCTTTATCTATTTTATCTCCAGATCGGTTTATTTAAAATTATCGAATCTGCTGCCGCAGGATTCGCGGATAACGAGCTCGGGCTCCACGACGATGCTGCTCGTCTCGGACTGGCTATTCATCAGGTCGTACAGCATTAAGCCGGCCAGCCTGCCGATCTTCTCCTTGTTTTGCCGGATTGTCGTAAGCGCCGGATTCGTATATTTGCAGGCTTCGATATCGTCGCAGCCGATGATCGCCACATCCTGCGGCACCCGCAGCTTGTGCTCCTTCAGCGCGCGCATGGCACCGATCGCAATCAGGTCGGAGGCGGCAAAGATGGCTCGCGGCAGAGAGCCGGATCGAATCATCCGATTCATCGCTTCATATCCGCTCGTTTCAAAAAAATGTTCTCCGTTTACGAACCAATCCTCGTTCAAAGGCAGGCCGAAGCTGTCAATCGCGTCCTTGTAGCCGGCCTCGCGCATATTGGATATATCTGATTCCTGCGTGCTTCCGATATATCCAAGCTCCCGATAGCCTTGCAGGTAAAAGTGCTCTACCACTTTGTATGACATTTTGTAATTATCAGACATAATATATCCGGAATTTTTGCCCTTGAGCTCGATATCGACGCCGATGCAAGGAATGTCGCTCAAATCCAGCTCGCTGATGGAGGGTTCCAACTGCTGGCCTGTGACAATGATGCAGCCATCTACTTGGAAGTGCTTACAACGAGCGAGATACTCACCATCGACGGTATAGAACTTTTCGTTGGAGAAGAAAAGAAGATCGTAGCCGAGCAGGCCCACCTGCTTCTTAAAGGAGTTTAGCACCTCAACGAAAAAGGGATGGGTGAAATCGATATTGAGTTTACCAGCAAAGATAACGCCGATCAGGTTCGACTTTTTCGTTGCCAATGTTTTAGCCGAGTTGGAAGGAACGTAACCCGTCTGCTTCATAATTTCCAGAACTTTATTTTTCGTATCTTCAGAAATATCGCTATAATTGTTAATGATCTTGGATACGGTCGATACCGAAACCCCGGCCATTTCCGCGATCGTTCTAATATTGATGGACAAGAGACATAACCCCCTTCTTGATAAGGCAAGCACATGGACATTCGGATAGTAAGCCGTTAGTCCTTGGCATAGAGAAGCAAGCTTCGCTGCGGATCATGGAGCTTTAGACATAGCTGGATATGCTTTGTTTACGAAAATTTCATTACAAAAAAGCGTTAAAACTCATGTTTCGCGAAAATCACGAAAGCACTTTCGTAAAATATCTTACCTCTTTTTTTTTCCTCGGTCAATGCGGAAAAAGTCAGAAGGACATAATTAACCCTTGATTTATAAGGGATCATTTAACAATATGAGAAGAAACCCGAGGATACGACAAGAAAAACGAATTTATTTAAAATAGGACTTTACAAAAAAAATAAATGATGTAATAATGATTTTGACGAAACCGCTTTCGGAAATTCTGTCGTTAGAGCATTGGAACTACGAAAATACGAAACGGCGAAATGCTTGAGCTAGCTAGGGCTATTTTCATAGTTTAAATGTTTCAATGGAGAAAGCAGCCGATGAGGTTTCGAATAATCAATGACTGTAAATAGGGGGAAATATCATGGTCAAGAAAATTTCTGCGATCGTTCTTGCGGGCGCATTGACGCTAAGCTTGGCGGCATGCGGCAGCGGAAGCAAAGAAGCTACCGGAACCAACGGCGGCGATACCAGCAAAGCTTCCGGACAGAAACAAGTGATCAAGATTCTTCACTGGAAGCAAGAGAACATTAATAAGGCAATGAAAGAAATCAATGAAGCGTTCGAAGCAAAATATCCGGAGTACAAAATCGAGTACACGACGACAGGACCGGATGACGAGTATAAGCAAGCGCAAAGAGCAAGACTCACAGCGAACGACGTTGACATTCTTGCCGATTTGTCCGGCATGAGATTGTCTCCGCAGGAGTGGACGCCTGGCGCAAAGGTGCCTGACTGGGAGCAGTGGATCAACTCCGGTCTGATCGCCGATCTGTCAGATCAAGCTTTCGTCAGCAAATGGAACGCCAACGATATTGAAAAAGCCGGTACATATAAAGGCAAAGTATACGCCATTCCTACTGGCAAAGTAGCGATGTCCGGTTTGTTCTACAACAAAGAGATCTTTGAAGAGCATGGACTTGAAGTGCCGAAGACGTGGAGCGAGTTCATTCAATTGAACGAAACACTGAAGTCCAAAGGCATTACGCCAATCGGCGTAGCGGGCAAAGATGTATGGCCGCTGAAGCTGCCAGTGTTCGCGCTGCAAGCGAAAATTCTGGGTGGCGGCAATCAGCAAAAATGGATTGAAGGCGTATGGAAAGGCGAAACGGCGTTCAATGATGCCGAAGCGGTTGAAGTGCTTGAGAAAATGAAGACTCTTCAAGACAATTACATGATCGAAGGCTTCATGGGTATCGACTATGCATCCGCTCCTGCAATTTTTGCAACGGGCAAAGTGGCTATGCTGGCTGACGGTTCTTGGGATGCACCGACGATCGCTACAGCGAATCCAGACCTGAAGTTCGGTTATTTCCCAGTGCCGGCTACCGAAGATGCTGCGAAAAATGCTTCTTTCGTAGGTAAATACGATGTAACCTGGTATGTTGCCGAGAAAGGCCCGAACAAAGAAGGCGCCCTGAAATGGCTGGAGTTCTTCTCCGAGCCTGAGAACTACACGACATTTGTTAAAGCTGCCGGATTCATTCCTACAATGGATGGAATCTCGACGGACAGCGACTTCATCGATAACGAGTTGACGCCTTATCTTGGCGATTTCGAACTGGCTTATGAAATCATGATGATCAACCGCGAAAACGTAGGCGAGCATCTTGCTGCTGAAGGCGTGCATACGGAATACCTTGCACCAGGCGGAGAGTTCAAGACAGCGAAAGAGCTTGCTGACGTACAACAGAAAGAATGGGAAGCTGCGGCTCCTAAATAAGTTTCAAAGCGATAACCATACTGTACTGTCTCGGGGTCTGATTGTTCAGGCCCCGATCATTTATTGATTCGTAACCCGCGAGGTGAGAGAGATGTACCCATTTGGAAAAGGCATGGCCCGCTACGTACCCCTGTTGCTTTTATTAATACCATTTGCATTGTACGTAGTTTTTTATTTTGGACCTTCTGTGATGACGGTGATTTATTCCTTTACAGATGTTAAAAATCTTCCCGGCAGTACGATGAAATTCGTCGGGCTGGAAAATTATCATGATTTATTTTACTCCGGCAACTCTGGAGAACGTTGGCGCTCCATTACGAATACACTGATTTTCATGTTTATAGTAACGATTGTGCAGAACGGGGTCGCCCTGTTCGTAGCGGTTCTGCTGAATCAGCGGCTGCGCGGCGATTATTTCTATCGCGCCGTATTTTTCCTCCCGGTTGTGCTTGGGGTTGCGGTTGTTGCCCTGATCTGGGGGATGATGTTCGACCCGATGAGCGGTCCGGTAAACATGCTGTATGACTGGCTGTTCGGTTATAAGGACATGTTCTTTGCTAGCTTCACGCATGCTTTTGGCTACATTATATTCGTGCAAATATGGATGTACATGGGTTATTCCATGCTCATCTTTCTCGCTGGCCTGCAATCCGTTCCCAAGGATTTGTATGAGGCTGGCTATATCGACGGAACGAGCAAATGGCAGTCCTTCCGCCATATTACGTTCCCGCTTATCGCTCCATCCTTTACAGTAAACATGCTGCTATCGATCATCGGCGCCATGTCGACCTTCGATATTATTCTGGCAACTACGGATGGCCGCTTTAATACGAGAACAATGGCATATGACGTCTATAAGGAGACCTTCCGCGGCAGCCTTGACATGGGACTTCCGTCCGCGCTGTCCGTTGTACAGTTCCTGATTATTTTGGTCTTTGTTGTCGTGGCCGTTAGACAGACGCGCAAGAGAGAGGTGGAATATTAATTATGAAAAATTCCAGATCATTTGCAATCCTTTCTTACGCCGTTGTTGCAGTGCTGCTAGTTCTGTATCTAGTACCGCTTATTCTGGTGCTAAACGTATCTTTGAAGTCGTATCCTGAATATTTGATCAACCCGATTGGTTTCGTTAAGGAAATCCAGTGGAGCAACTATATCACTGCATGGACGGAAGGGAACTTCGCCAACTATTTCATCAACAGTTTGATTTATACCGGTGTCGCTACTGTGCTGACGATTATTGTGTCGGTCATGGGCGCGTTTCCGGTTGCGCGCAAATACGTGAAGTGGAGCGGGTTCATCTACATGTTCTTCCTGCTGTCGCAGTTCCTGCCGAACCCAATGGTTGCGCAGTACAAGCTGATGCTTGGCTTCAAGGAATCCCTTGGCATCTTCGGATATGATACGAAGCTCGGTTATATCGTTCTGAAAACGACGGGCACCGGCGTAGTATTCATGATGTTCGTCGGCTATATCAAATCGATCAGCCGCGAGCTGGATGAAGCCGCAGGGATCGATGGGTCCGGATACGTCCGTTATTTGTTCCAAATGGTAACTCCGCTGATGAAGCCAGTTATCGCGACCGGGGTTATTTTGACGGCAATCGGCATCTGGAATGACTTTGTCGGACCGATTATGTATTTGCCGAGTCAGACAAACTATCCGATAACCTTCGGATTGAAAGAGTTTAAAGGCCAGTACGGCAACAACTGGCCGCTGCTTGCCTGCGGAATTACCATCGTGGCGGCTCCGCTCATCATACTGTATACATTTATCCAGAAATATCTTGTAGACGGAGCTCTTGCAGGCGCCGTTAAATCGTAACCTGGTGAATCCCGCGCCTGCCTCACATGGAGCGGGATTCGTTATGAATAAAGGAATTTAGGAGAGGGAGAAGAGACGATATGACAAAGTCCGGTTGGCAGTTTCAAGGAGAACAGGGCGTATTTAAACTCAAGCATCCAGAGAAAAACAGTTATTTGTATTTTCCCTTAGTCAATGAAGCGGGAATGATGTCGGCCATTACGCCAAATTTACACGGGGGGATTACGTCAGGACACAATACATTTCTGATGGAGCCGGTATCGGTGGATGATTTACATAATTCCAAGGCTTCACGGAATTTCTGGCTTTATATTGATGGCTACGGCGCCTGGTCTGTTAGCGGCAATTCGGCGAAGCAGAATGCGGCTCAGTTCGTGTCTGATGAAGAGGAAAGCGAAATGGAAGCGGGCTTCTTGTGGCACAAGCTTACCCGTCATTATGCCAAGCTTGGCGTAAAGGCGGAAACGACCAGCTTTGTACCTGCTAAGGATGATAAGGTCGAGCTGATGAAGGTGAAAATCACCAACACTGGAACCGCTCCGCTTGAATTCACCCCCACAGCGGCGATTCCACTGTATGGGCGATCTGCCGATGACCTCCGGGATCACCGTCATGTCACTTCTTTGCTGCATCGCATTTATGTGGCTGAATATGGCATGGAAGTCCAGCCTGCGTTGTCTTTTGACGAGCGGGGACACCGTGTAAATAAAGTGACTTACAGTGTACTCGGGGCGGAAGGCAGCGGCAAGGCGCCTACCGGCATGTTCCCGATCAACGAGGAATTCATAGGGGAAGGCGGGGCGCTCGATTGGCCGGAGGCTGTCGTTCGCAACCGCGAACCGCTGGCGACCGCTGGCACTGAGCTTGAAGGCTATGAGGCGGTCGGCGCATTGCGATTCGCCAATGTACAATTATTGCCCGGGCAATCGGTGAGTTATGTCGTAGCCATGGTTATTTCGGACGATCGGCTGGAGCAAGGGAACTATGCATCCCAATACTTGTCCGAAGCGAAGTTCGACGCTTTGCTGCAGGAGAATGAAGCGTACTGGCGCGATAAGCTGGATACGATCAAATTCAAATCTGGCGATGCTGAGCAGGATCTTTGGATGAAGTGGGTTACCCTGCAGCCGATATTGCGCCGCCTGTACGGCAACTCATTCCTGCCATACCATGACTACGGCCGCGGCGGCAGAGGCTGGCGCGATCTGTGGCAGGACTGCCTGGCACTGATGGTGATGGAGCCGAACGAAGTAAGACATTTGCTGGTGAACAACTATGCAGGCGTCCGCATCGATGGCAGCAATGCCACGATTATTGGTTCCAAGCCGGGCGAGTTCATCGCAGACCGTAACAACATTCCGAGAGTATGGATGGATCACGGTGCTTGGCCTCTTCTGACGACACTGCTGTATGTGCATCAAAGCGGCGATCTGGATATTCTCCTGCAGCCGCAGACGTATTTCCGGGATATCTTTGTCAAGCGCTGTGGCGAACGGGATTTAAGCTGGAGCGCGGACAGCGGAAACAAGCTGACTACTGTAGATGGCAGCATCTATGAAGGTACCATTCTGGAGCATATTTTGCTGCAAAATATCGTTCCGTTCTTCCATGTCGGCGAGCATAACAATATCAAGCTGGAGGGCGCAGATTGGAACGACGGGCTTGACCTTGCGCCAAATCGCGGCGAGAGCGTGGCGTTTACGGCATTCTATGCCAGCAACTTGCTGGAACTGGCCGAGCTTTTAACCCATCTCAAGGACAATACGGGCATCGAAACGATCGAGCTTGCCGAGGAAATGGGCATTCTGCTGGATTCGCTCACAGGACCTGTGGATTACGAGAGCGTGGATGCGAAGCTTGCATTGCTGAATCGCTACTATGACGCCGTTACTCCTGCCGTAAGCGGCAAGAAGCTTAAGCTGGATATCGCGAAGGTGGCAAGCGATTTAAGAAGCAAGGCAGAATGGGCCATCAGCCATCTGCGCAGCAATGAGTGGATCTCCAGCCAGGAAGGCTATGAATGGTTTAATGGCTACTACAATGACGATGCCCAGCGGGTTGAGGGAGATTTCCCGCAAGGCGTGCGGATGACGCTGACCGGCCAGGTGTTCAGCATTATGGGAGGCGTAGCTACGGATGAGCAGGTCGGCAAAATATCCAAGGCTGTAGACCGCTATCTGAAGGATGCGAAAATCGGCTACCGCCTGAACTCGAACTTTGGGGGCATCCAGCAGAACCTGGGCCGGGCCTTTGGGTTTGCGTTCGGTCATAAAGAGAACGGCGCGATGTTCAGCCACATGACGGTCATGTACGCCAACGCGCTTTATAAGCGCGGGTTCGTCAAGGAAGGCTACGAGGTGCTGAACTCCATTTATAACCTTTCCACCGATTTTGAGCTGAGCCGCATGTATCCGGGCGTGCCTGAATATATCAATGAAAAGGGCCGCGGCATGTATACGTTCCTGACAGGTTCGGCCAGCTGGCTGCTGCTGACAGAGCTGACGGAGGTTTATGGGGTAAAGGGAAGCTACGGGCATCTGCATCTTGAGCCTAAACTGGTCAAAGAGCAGTTCGACGGTCAGGGCGAGGCTGCGGTGGAGACGTTGTTTGCGGATCGCATGCTGCAAATCGTATACCGCAATGCCGCTCTTCTCGATTACGGACAATACCGGATCGGCTCGATTGCCGTAAACGGCCAAAGCGTGCAATTCGACGCTTCGGGCTCTGGCGCTCTGATCCAGCGGTCCGTGCTGGATGCGCTGCCGAAAGAGGGCACGCAGCGGATCGAAATCGTACTGGAACAAAAGTAACTATAGAAAACCCTGTTGCTCCGAAGCTGTGAGCCGGGGTTTTCTGGCTTAACGGAGTTATTCAGCTAGAGAGAAAGAGCGATAGATCGCTTGAACATTAGAGGGGACAAGTATGGGATTTCAATTAAGCAATGAACATTTATTCGTAGACATCGCGGCTGTGGGCGATTACAAGGGCACACGCTTCGACTGGAGCGGCTTCATTACGGGCATCACTATGCGCGAAGGAAATCATTCCTTTTGCGTGCCAGAGAGCCTGAAGAGCGGAGAGGGCACTGGCGGATTGGGACTATGCAACGAGTTTTCCTTAAAGGAAGCCATCGGGTACGAGGATGCCCCGGTCGGGGGGCAGTTTCCGAAGCTCGGCGTAGGGCTGCTCACGCGAACGGATGCCGCACCTTATCAATTTTACCGGAATTATCCGCTGCAGCCTTACCGGATCGATGCTGAAGTAAGAAATGAGCAGAACATCGTATTTACGGTTCATCCAAAGAATTGTGGCGGGTACGCTGCGCGGCTGGAGAAGTCCATCTCCCTTGACCGGAACAGGCTGCGAATCGAGTATCAACTAAGCAATACGGGCACACGCGAAATCCGTACGGAGGAATATAACCATAATTTCCTGGGTATTGATGGGCAGCCAATCGGACCTGATTATGATTTGCAATTTCCTTTTGCGATTGAAGCATGGACCGATGAACCTGGAACGATGGATGGGTTAAGGATTGATGGAGGAGCAGTTGCCTGGGAGCGCGTGCCGGATAAGCCCTTTTATTTTCATATCGGCGGTTATTCAACCTGTGCGTCCCCTTGGCTGTGGGATTTAAAGCATCGGCCAAGCGGGGCCGGCGTTCGGGAAATAAGCTCCTTCCCGGTCTATTCCGCCGCGGTATGGGGAATGGGGCATGTCGTATCCCCGGAGATGTTTATCCGTATCGAGCTTCAGCCTGGAGAAAGCAAAAAATGGTCGCGGGTATATGAATTTTACCGCGAGCCTTGATCATTTCTTTGTCCAGATGAAGCGTTAATGTGTCAATTCTGCAAAATATCAAAATCTAATGAAATATCAGCTTGCTGGAAAAAAGAATAGTTGCTATGATAAACCTTATCAAAACTTCGAAAGCCTATAAACAAGTGTTAAGAGAGGACGGGGGAGAAATGAGCAAGAGAGCTTATAATTTTAACGCAGGACCTGCAGCGCTTCCGTTGGAAGTACTGGAACGGGCTCAGGCGGAATTTGTAGATTATCGCGGTACGGGAATGTCGATTATGGAAATGTCGCACCGCGGAGCGGTTTATGAGGAGACTCACAATGAAGCGGCTAGCCGCCTCCTGAAGCTGCTCGGCAATCCGGAGGGATACAAGGTGTTGTTCCTGCAAGGCGGCGCCTCGACACAATTTTCGATGATTCCGATGAACTTCCTCACGGAGGGCAAGACAGCCGGCTATGTCATGACAGGAAGCTGGGCCGGCAAGGCAATTAAAGAAGCGAAGCTGATCGGCGAAGTGTTCGAGGCCGCATCCTCCAAAGAGAGCAAGTTCATGAACCTGCCGGATCTAAGCAATCTGAAATTGCCGGACAATGCCGCATATCTGCATGTAACTTCCAATGAGACGATTGAAGGAACCCAGTTCAAGAGCTTCCCGGACACAGGCAGCGTTCCGCTGATCGCGGATATGTCCAGCGACATACTGTCCCGTCCATTCGATCTTACGCAATTCGGCATGGTATATGCCGGCGCGCAGAAAAATTTGGGGCCGTCCGGCGTAACTGTAGTCATCGCCCGCGAGGAGCTGCTTCAGGATTCGCCGAAGCACCTGCCGACGATGCTGCGCTACGACACACACGCAGGCAACAACTCCCTGTACAACACACCGCCTTCTTTCTCGATCTATATGGTAAACCAAGTGTTGAAATGGATCGAAGAGCAAGGCTCGCTTGAAGGCATCGAGAAGAAGAACCAGGAGAAAGCTGCGCTTCTCTACAACGCGATCGATAATAGCGGCGGATTCTACCGCGGATGTGCAGACACAGGCAGCCGCTCGTTGATGAACGTGACCTTCCGTCTGGCTTCGGAGGAGCTGGAGAAGCAGTTCGTGAAGGAATCCGAGAAAGAAGGCTTCGTCGGCCTGAAGGGACACCGCAGCGTCGGCGGACTGCGCGCATCGATCTACAATGCGGTGCCTTACGACAGCATCAAGGCATTGGTTGATTTTATGGCAGAATTCCAGAAGTCGAACGGATAAGCAGCCAAAGACGTTTAGCCGCGATTTACAAAAAGGGATCGTGAGATCCCGGAGCGGGCTCATCGGAGCGGGCTTCCCGGCTGAATAGATAAAGCCTCTCGCCATAGTCGATGGCGGGAGGCTTTTTTATTTTTAGGAAGCTGAATTCATTGTTATAATAAATATGTGAGAAATTCAAAACTGAAACTAGTGAGGAAATGGATGTATGACTTTGCATATTGTGCTTGTTGAACCGGAAATACCAGCGAACACGGGAAATATCGCGCGCACCTGTGCGGCAACGGGAATTCATCTGCACTTGGTGCGCCCGCTTGGCTTCCGCACGGATGATGCCACCTTAAAGCGTGCCGGGCTTGATTACTGGTATGCGGTAAATATCGAATATCACGATTCATTTCGAGAGGTCGAAGAGAAATACAGCGGCAGCCGCTTCTTCTTTGCGACGACGAAGGCCCAGAAGCGCTATACTGATTTCGCATACCAAGACGGCGATTTCTTCGTGTTCGGTAAAGAAACGAAGGGCCTCCCGGACGAAATTCTGCAGGCTCATCCGGATCAGTTGATCCGGATGCCGATGACGGATAAGGTGCGCTCCCTAAATTTATCCAATTCAGCGGCGATCATTGTGTTTGAAGCGCTGCGGCAGTTGGATTTTCCGGGAATGCAATAAGAGCAATAGACACCAAGAACGAAGAGAGGAATTGACCATGCCAAGAACAGAACGAGAGAAAATGTTGGCCGGAGAAATGTATGATGCTTCGGACGCGCAGCTGGTAGAGGACAGGCTGCGGGCCAGAAGATTAACCCGATTGTTTAATAACACGCATGAGGATGAACTGCCACGCAGAACAGAATTGCTGGGAGAACTGCTGGGATCGGCTGGGGAAAATGCTTATATTGAGCCGACCTTTCGCTGTGACTACGGCTACAACATTCACGTGGGCCGTCAATTTTACGCAAATTTCGACTGCGTTATTTTGGATATTTGCGAAGTGAGGATCGGGGATTACTGCTTCATGGCTCCTGGCGTGCATATCTACACGGCAACCCATCCGCTTGACCCGCAAGAGCGGAATTCCGGGCTGGAATACGGCAAGCCGGTAACCATCGGCAACAATGTATGGATTGGAGGCCGTGCTGTCATCGTTCCCGGGGTAACAATCGGTGACAACGTAGTCATTGCAGCCGGGGCCGTTGTGACTAGAGACGTTCCTCCTGGTGCTGTTGTAGGAGGAAATCCAGCAAAAATATTAAAATATGTCGAATTAAAGCAGGAATTCTCGGAAAAAGAGCGAAAGATATAGAGAGGGAAGTAGTATTTTCGTTCAACAATGTACATACCATTTTTAGGAGAGGTGTAAGTAAATATGAAACCTGCTGGTGTGGTCCGTAAAGTGGATCAGTTGGGAAGAATCGTTTTGCCCAAGTCGCTGCGTAAGAGGTATCAAATGAATGAGGGAGACCCTGTTGAAATTTTAGTGCAGGGAGACCATATCATTTTGGAACGCTATCGTCCAAAATGCGTGTTCTGCGGCTCTATGGAGAGCGTCAGCGACTTCAAGGAACGCTGCATCTGCAATCAATGCCTCGTTGAGATGAACCGCCTCACATAAGTCACATAATCAAGGAATATAGGCGTCTGCGCAATGCAGATGTCTATTTTCGTTGTTCTCTCCGCCTAAATAAGCTTCCCTTGCGGGAAGCTCATTTAAGGTCTTGCTTACAGTCCTTTTGTTTTATCGTTATTATACGACGAGGTCAAAATACCGCAAAGATACAAAGCAAACACCAAAGTCACGATCCAAAATGTCATCGAAAATGAAAACAAAGGTGACACCTCCACATTTAACTGCCTCTTATTATACCCGCCTCTGCCCAAAAAATAAATGCTTATATGATATATTTCATAGATAATGGCTGGAATGGCCTGTTATTTAAAGAACAGGAAATGGGTAGGCACGGGACGCAGCTGGCCATCCGAAGGATTATTGATCACTTTGCCATTCCATACGAGTGATGAGGATCCGCCGCCGTCCAGATTATAAGCGTTCACTACCCCCATGTTATACAGCTTGTCCTGTAGTTCCTGCAGCGTGGCTCCCGAGTTGCCATTCTCGTTGTAGCCGTCAATAACCAGAATGATTAACTGGTCGTCCTTATAGTTACCTATGACGGTTCGCGGTGCCCGCAGGGGAGAGGTTTGCCATTTTAAGGGTATTGCCGTTTTTTGTCCGTCCTTCAGCAGAATCGGCACGAAGGATGCTCCAAAGGAGGGCTCGAGCCTGTCCAGCTGTGCCTTGTCCTTGAATTTCCCGCCGATCAGTTTGCCGTTCTTATCCATGCCGACGAAGAACAAATCCTTATAGGAGGGCTCAAAGCCGTTCAGGTATTTCCCGTTGAGCATGGTTGTGCTCAGCGGGTAGCGCTTGCCCTTGGAATCCGCGAAACCGCCGGCATTGATTCCCGCAACGGCTCCGTACCGTGAAACGGCTTGCTTTGTCGTCTCCGAGCCGCCGAGCTTGTCGCCGCCGAGCGTCATTTTCATAGCTTCCGGAGACTTCAGCTTCACCTTCACTGCATATCCTTTATAGTTGCCGGGGTTCACTTTATACAGCTCAAGGATGATTCGCTCGCTCTTGATCGTTTCCTTCGGGCTGCCGAGCTTCGCGGTAATGCGCTTGTTATAAATGATTTCCGGTTTTGCTGCCGTATTCTGGGCCGTTTGCACGATTGTTGTCATCGTATTTGTCGTTTTGTGATAAAGCTCAGCCGTCTCGCGAATGGAGGAGATGGTATATTTGGCTGTTTCCTCGGCTTGTTCGAGACCGGACGAAATGGAGCCGAAGGCCTGATTCATCTGTTGAGCATCGGCAGTAATTAATTCTGGCTCGGTCGTCCAGCTGATCTTGGGCCCGCTCAGGATCAACGCGATAAGCAGACCGAACAGAGGGGCGGTCGCAAGCAGAAAGAACCGGTTTATTCCTTTGATCTCGGCCATTATTTCAACAATTCCATCTGTTTCTGCAGCTTGGCCAGCTGGTTCTTCACTTCGCTGAGCTGAGAATACAATTTATTGCTGTTATCGGTCTTATCGCTTGCGTTGTCCTTGGTGAAGGTAAGCAGTTCATTGAATGTCTCCACTTTGCTGTTCAACTGCTCCACTTGCTCGGATAAAGCCGTCAGCTGGGTCGTATAATCGGCTTTCATGATTTTCGTTTGGGCCTGTATGCGGGCATCGAGCTGATCCAGCATCGATTGCTTCAAATGATTGCTATACATATAAGCGGCAGTGACACCTGCGCCAATGAGCAGAATCCAAATAAGCAGAACGGTTTTTACGGAAGGCCTTCGCGTTCTCCTGCTGGGGAGTGGTTCGGAAGTGGTCATAGGCTCCGTAGAATAAGACAATTTCATCACCTCAACTTAGTAGTTCAAGTTTACATTCTATCACGAGCACTTTTTAATGGCAAAAAACGATAGATTGCTGTATTTGCTTCCTGTTGAATGGAAAATTTGTCCTGCTGTACAATGGCTGAAACGATGAGTCATGGAGGCGGATACATTGGAACGCTGGTTGGATTTGGGGCAAAGAAAGCAGCTATTGCCTTTTGGACAGCAGTTCGGCAGATGGAGCGACGGGACGGAGATGATATCCCTCGCGCTTTGCGGAGGCGACGGCGGGGAAGGCATCGCAGAGCTGGATGCAGTGCTGCGAAGGGCAAGGATGAAGCCGGAGCTTCCCGGTGCCGAAAGCGGAGGCGATCGCCAAGGCTGCCAGCCGCTGCGGGATTGGCTATCGGCCGCCTATACAGAAGAAGAGGGCTGCCGTACGGATTCAAGCCAGCTGCTGCTGACTGGCGGCAGTGCTGAAGCGATGGATATCATCCTGCGCTGGTGCCTGAACATTGGCGGCACAGTGCTGCTGGAGACGCCGGCGTCGCCGGAGATGCTGGAAGCGGTTCGCCAGCAGGGCGGTCAGGCTATTCTCATACCGTGCGATAAAGAAGGGATGCTGATAGAAGCGCTGGCGCGTGAAATTGAGAGAGAGCGGCCGTCGCTTATTTATGTCGCGCCCCGGTACTCCAATCCTTCGGGCCGGGTATGGAGCGAGCAACGTCAGGGGGACCTGCTGCGTTTGGCAGCCCGTCATGCCCTGCTGGTGGTTGAAGATGACTGTGCGGGAGCCATTCCGTTTAGAAGCAAGGCTGCCGGGGATAGGGCCGCAGAGGAACTGGCAGGGGCTGCAGCTGAACCGCAAACGCTGTATCGGCTGCGCCAGAAAGAGGCTCCCTTATCGTCCGGGGCTGAGGTGGTGGGCATCGGGTCATTTCAGGCTACGGCGTTCCCGTCTTTGCCTGTTGCCTGGATCCGGGGCAGCGAGCGCTCGATTGAAGCATTGACCCATATCCGGACCGCCATGCGAAAACGCTTGAAGGCTCCGGATATGGAGAAGGCGGCCTATGAGCAGCGTCTCTATGCGCTGCTCAGTGCTCCGGCGTTCTCTTGGCCGGAGCATGCCGCGCGGCTGGCGGCGGAGTATGCCGCCCGACGCGCAGCCATGCTGGAGCAGCTACGGGAGCAGCCCGCGTGGCACGGCGCCAGCTTTGAAGAGCCGCAGGGCGGGCTCTTCCTCTGGCTGCGCCTGCCGCCGGGCCTGTGCTCCGAAGCGCTGCTCCGCGCGGCGCTGCCGAAGGGCGCCGCGTTCATGCCCGGCGCGCGCTGTTACGCCGCCGGGGCCGGGGCACCGCCGGATGGGGACGCCATCCGGCTGACGTACGCGGCGCACAGCGCAGCGCGGCTGCGCCGGGGCCTGGCGCGGATCGCGGAGGCGATCGCGGAGTTCACGGCGCGCGGCCTAGGCTGAGCGGAGGCGAAGCTCCGGCGGTACTTGGCCGTGCCCGGCTGCGGTGCTGGCAGGGCTTAGCGCCTGCTTAATCGTCCGCCGGCTCCAAGACCTCCGCCGCCGCGGCAGCCGCTGTCGCGCCCGCTGGCATGCCCTCAATGACGGCGGCATACTCGTGCAGCGCCTTGACGCCGGCCGGTGTCAAGGCGTAGCGCCCCCGCGCTACCCGGTCGAACCAGCCGTAGTAGTTGCGCTGCAGAATATCCGCCGCCGTGCCAACGCCGCTGCTGGCGCGAACCTCGCGCGGCGCCATGATGCCGCCGTCCCGCAGCGCGCTGGCGACCCGCAGGGCCCGTTCGCGGTAAGCTGTCACCAGCTTCTTCCCATGGCTGCCGCCGACATTGTAGTCCCCGCTTCGCTCATGGAACTCATGCAGCAGGCGCGCTGCACGTGTCTTGATAACTTTTGGGGCGGGGACAAATACTTTATCGCCAGGCGAGCATAACACCTCGATAAACGGGCTTTTTGTTTTATAGCGGGTCACCGTGATCAGGCCGAGGCCAAGCTTGCGGCACAGAAGGGTGATCTCGTTCCACTTCTGATTATGCGCTCCCTTTTTAGGGCGATTGCGCTCTACGGCCAGATATACCTCGCTGCTAAGCTTTTGTCTCTCCAGACCTTGAAGCAGCAGCGAAAGATTGAACGTCTTCTTCAATTCGACGATTAGCGGCTCCTCCTGGTCCGGATGGATGCCGACGAGATCGCAGTGGCGAACCTCGCTGCGAATGACGTAACCCCGCGCCTCAAAAAAGGCTTTCAGCGGAGCATACAATTCGGTCTCATGCTGAACGGCCATGATCCGATCTTCCTTTCTGCAGGTTGCTGGGTGCTAGGATTAAATTATATCATAACCCAGCTTTTGCTATGGAAGGTAATCCGGCGCGTATTTTAACAATCCCAATTATTCCGATGGAAATATTTTTTGGCGCTGAAAATGGTCAACTTCTTCCTTCGATCCGCATAGGTATGTAATACGCTTTTTCTAAAAACATAGATTGATCCATCTCCAGTCTGATCTGCTGCTTTACGCAAGCAAAAGCAGTTGAACGCGGTCTGTCCACGGAGTAAACGCGTTGAGATAGACATTTCATTTTACATGGAGGCTCCAGTTAGTTCAGCAAGGATCACCGGTCGGGGAGGCATTTTGCCCCAAGCGGAAGTACAGGAGGTACCGAACATGGACATTTTCAGACGTATTGCAGCTTACCGTGCGGAAAGCGATTCTCTGGCATGGAGCGGCACTTTTAAGGACTATATCGAGCTGTTGGCCAAGGATCCCTCCCCTGCTATGACTGCCCATGCCCGAGTATATGAAATGATTGAGTCATACGGAATCGAGGAGGTAAACGGGCGCAAGCGGTATAAATTTTTTGAACAGGAAATCTTTGGCCTCGATCAGGCGATCGAAAAGCTGGTGGAGGAGTATTTTCATTCGGCGGCCCGGCGTCTTGACGTGCGCAAGCGGATTTTATTGCTGATGGGACCGGTAAGCGGCGGGAAATCTACACTGGTCACCTTGTTAAAAAGAGGGCTGGAGAAGTTCTCCCGAACCGACAAAGGTGCGGTTTACGCGATTTCGGGCTGCCCTATGCATGAGGACCCGCTGCATCTGGTCCCGCATGAGCTGCGCCCCGAGGTGGAGCAGGCGTTGAACGTTCGGATTGAAGGCAATTTATGCCCCGTCTGCCAGATGAAGCTGAAGACGGAGTACGGCGGAGATATCGAGCGTGTTGCCGTGGAGAGGGTGCTGCTTACGGAAGAAGGGCGCGTCGGCATTGGCACCTTCAGCCCCTCCGATCCGAAGTCGCAGGACATTGCCGACCTGACGGGGAGCATTGATTTTTCTACCATTACGGAATACGGCTCCGAATCCGACCCGCGGGCCTATCGCTTCGATGGGGAGCTAAACAAGGCTAATCGCGGCATTATGGAGTTTCAGGAGATGCTGAAATGCGACGAGAAGTTCCTCTGGAATCTATTGTCCCTGACGCAGGAAGGGAACTTCAAGGCTGGCCGGTTTGCGCTGATTAGCGCTGACGAAATGATCATTGCTCACACGAACGAATCGGAATACAGGGCCTTTATCGCGAATAAGAAAAATGAGGCGCTGCAGTCGCGGATGATCGTCATGCCGATCCCTTACAATCTCAAGGTGTCGCAGGAGGAGAAGATTTATGCGAAGCTCATCGGCCAAAGCGATATGAGGCACGTGCATATTGCTCCCCATGCGCTCCGCTCGGCCGCCATATTCTCGGTCTTGACCCGGCTGAAGGAGACGAAAAAACAGGGCGTCGATCTCGTGAAGAAGATGCGCCTGTACGACGGGGAAGAAGTCGAGGGTTATAAGGATGCCGATCTGAAGGAGCTGCAGAACGAATATTTGGAGGAGGGCATGTCCGGCGTCGATCCGCGGTACGTCATCAATCGCATATCCAGCGCGCTCATCAAGCAGGATTTACACTGCATGGGAGCGTTGGATATCCTCAGAGCGATTAAGGATGGACTTGATCAGCATGCTTCAATTACGAAGGAGGAGCGCGAGCGTTACCTCAATTTTATCAGCATCGCCCGCAAGGAATTCGACGAACTGGCCAAGAAGGAAGTGCAGAAGGCGTTTGTCTACTCTTTTGAAGAGTCGGCAAAAACACTGTTCGAGAACTATCTTGATAATATAGAGGCATTCTGCAACTGGAGCAAAATCCGCGACCCGCTGACCGATGAGGAGCTGGATCCCGACGAGCGGCTGATGCGGTCCATCGAGGAGCAGATCGGCATCTCCGAAAATGCGAAAAAAGCATTTCGCGAGGAAATTCTGATCCGGATTTCGGCCTATTCGCGGAAAGGGCGTAAATTTCAATACAATCATCATGACCGGTTGCGGGAAGCGATCGAGAAGAAGCTATTCGCTGACCTGAAGGATATCGTCAAAATTACGACGTCCACAAAAACCCCGGACGAAAATCAGCTCAAACGGATCAACGAGGTCAGTAAGCGGCTGATCGATGAGCACGGCTATTGCCCGGTTTGCGCGAATGAACTGCTGCGTTATGTAGGCAGCCTGCTGAACCGTTGATTCAGCAAATAGGCTGATGAATTCGCAACTCTCTGCTAGAATTGGATGGGCTCAATTCTAGCAGAGTTTTTTGTGCTGGGTATTTTATTGTTAAATTATTTAATATTGGTCTTTCATTATCAGGGAGTAGAGGGTTATACTAGTAAAAAAGTCGCTGTTAGAAATGTCACAAATAAAAAAACATTGACTAGAAGGAGTATATTTTAACATGATTGATCTTTCTCCAGCAAGAGCTAAACAGGTTGCATTCATCGGCATAACCGAAAGTGATCTCGACTTATTAAGGGACTATAGACCTATATTTGAAAAAGTAGTCGAAGAAATAGTGACTCGTTTCTATGAGCATTTGCAGCGGGATCCGGAATTGCTAGACCTGATTAATCGCCACAGCACGATTGAGCGGTTAAAGCAGACACAGCGCCAATACTGGCTGTCCCTTGCTGAAGGAATATTGACGGAGCCGTTTATCGACCAGCGTATCCGCATCGGAAAGATCCATTCCCATATCGGCTTGTCCACGGATTATTACCTGGGAAGCTATATGGTCTATCTGGATTTGGCTATCGAGCTTTTGAAGCCGCTTGCAGGAGAGCGCTGGACAGCTGTAACGCACGCTTTGTCCAAAATGTTCAATCTGGACTCCCAGCTTGTGCTGGAAGCTTATGAGAAGCAGGAGAAGAACAAGCTGGAGGTCGTCGCAGCCGAGAAGGACAACCTGCTTAAGGCGGTAACGGAAGTAACGCAGGAGCTTACGGGAATGATCGCCGAGCTTAGCGAAAATTCACGAATTATCGCTGCGGCAGCCGAGGCAACGGCAGCTTCGCAAGAGACCGCACATGGGCTGGTGGAGCAGCTTCACCAAGAAATCGGGGAAATCGATGAAATGAGCTCTTCGATCCGCGAAATATCCGACCGTACGCATTTGCTGGGGCTTAACGCTGCGATTGAAGCAGCGCATGCCGGGGAGAACGGCCGGGGGTTTGAAGTTGTGGCCGGAGAGGTCCGCAAGCTGGCTCAAAGCTCGAAGCAGACGCTGCTGCATATTCAAGGCCTGGTGGAGGGCATCAAGAGCAAGCTTGACCACATCCAGCAAGAATCCGAGGGAATGGCAATCAGCGCCAAGCAGCAGGCGATGAACTCGGGCGAGCTCTCCATGTTCGTGCAAATGATCGAGAAGGTAGCAGATGATTTAACCCGGCTTCAGAAGGGGGAACAGGCCGAGGCTTGATTTCCCGCTTATGGCCATGAGATGACCCGTCCCTTGAATGGGACGGGTCATTTGTGTCATATCAGCTTGCGGTAATGCTTCTCGCCATCGTAGCTGAATATTGCCTTCTTGCCTTCGACAACCGTTTCCAGATGCACCGTGCGGCCCCAGAGCCGCTGTACGTACGGCAGCGTCCGTTCCAGGTATTTCAGGTCCAGCTCGATGCCCTCATATTGATGCTTGAGCACGAGCTCGCCGGCCCGGTTGAAATTACCGTCCTGGACGACGATGTAAGGGGCACCTCCGTTGATTCTGGATTCCACCAGCTGGTCCCGGACGTTCTCCCAGGACTTATCGGTAATCTTCCATTCTGGTCCCTGCTTCTCAAAAATATACAAGTCGAGGTCCTGCACGAGCTGTTTGGTCAAATAGCTGCGAAGAAAGGAGGAATCAGAATCCAGCTCGCGAACCTCGAAAATTTTCTCGCGGCCTTTGCCGCCCTCGCGGCCAAACCGCCGCCGCTCCTCCTCGGTCGGCTGGTCCCAGCGCCGTTCGATATCTTCGAATATTTTCAGACCCAAATAATAGGGGTTCAAGCTGTGCCTCGACGGCTGTACGACTGAGGCGTTAAGCTTGGCGTATTCTACCGTCTCCTCGCTGGTCAGGTTCAGCTCGCGCAGAATGCGTTGATGCCAGTAGGAGGCCCAGCCTTCATTCATGATTTTCGTTTCCATTTGCGGCCAGAAGTACAGCATTTCTTCCCTAAGCATGCTCATGATGTCCCGCTGCCAATCCTCTAATGATTCAGCGTATTCCTGGATGAACCACACGACGTCCTTCTCCGGCTCTGGCGGAAAGTTGGCCTGGCTGCCTTCAGCCTTCCCGGCACTGCCGCCCTCCTCGAGACCCCAGAGATCCTCATAAGGGCCTTGAGGCTCCATCTGCTGGCCAGCTTCTTTGGCTCTGCGGATTTTCTCCTCCGTCTGCTGCCGTTTATCATAGCGGAAAGGGCGGATGAGCTGCGGATCGACATGCTCCTGAATGGCGAGCACGGCGTCAATGAACGATTCTACCGTCTGGGCGCCATGTATGAGCTCATATTTGCTGATGCGCTCCGCAGTCGCCGACATGCTCTCCACCATATCCCGGTTCGTCGCCGAGAAACGCATATTATTCTTGAAGAAATCGCAATGAGCGAGCACGTGAGCCACGATCAGCTTGTTCTGGATCAGGGAATTTCCCTCCAACAGGAATGCGTAACAGGGGTTGGAATTGATGACCAGCTCATAGATTTTGCTCAGGCCGAAGTCGTATTGCATCTTCATCTTGTTGAAAATTTTGCCGAAGCTCCAGTGGCTGAACCGCGTCGGCATGCCGTACGCGCCGAAGGTGTAGATGATATCCGCCGGGCAGATTTCGTAGCGCATCGGATAGTAGTCGAGTCCGAATCCGTCCGCAATCTCCATGATTTCGGCAATCGCATGTTCCAGTTGCTTCATATCCTCGCTCAACTGGCTTTGCCTCCTTCCCGGCGATGGAAAAACCGCTTCAACGCGCTGTAGACCTCGCCCTTATCTTTGATGACGTAGTACATGAACTTCTCCTGCTTAATGTGGCGATAGGCCGACATCAAAGTGCTTCCACGGTTATATTGATTGACCTCCCCATAGCCGAACATGTTGCAGCGCTCCAGCAGCTCGCCGATGAGCTTGAGGCAGCGGTCATTGTCCGAGGTAAGGTTGTCGCCGTCGGAGAAGTGGAAGGGATAAATATTGTAGCTGGAAGTAGGGTAGCGGGAATCGATGATCTCCAGCGCCTTCTGGTATACAGATGAGCATATGGTGCCTCCGCTTTCACCCCGGGTGAAAAATTCTTCTTCGGTAACTTCCTTTGCTTCGGTATGATGGGCTAGAAATACGATTTCGACCTTCTCATACTGCCGTCTAAGAAACCGGGTCATCCAGAAGAAGAAGCTGCGGGCGCAGTATTTCTCAAACGTTCCCATCGATCCCGAGGTATCCATCATCGCGATGATGACGGCGCTTGATCTGGGCACGATGACGTCCTCCCAGGTCTTGTAACGCAAATCGTCCGGAGAAATGCCATGAATTCCGGGTGTCCCTGAGGTAGCGTTGCGCTTAAGGTTCTCGAGAATGGTGCGTTTTTTATCAATATTGGACATGAGCCCTTTTTTACGGATATCGTTGAAGCGGACAGCGACACTATCCAGCTCCTCCTTGTCCTTCTCCTCCATAAACGGCAGCTCCAGCTCGTCGAAGAGCAATTCCTCCAAATCCTCGATGCTGATTTCGGCTTCGACAACGTCTTGCCCGGCTTTATCGCCCGCTTTGCCTCCTTTGTCGCCATCCTTCGGACTGTCCTCAGCGAGTATGTCTCCTACTTGGCTATCACCGTTACCCTGTCCAACGTGCTTATGTTTTTGATAGTTATGGATAAATCGGTATTCCTCCAAGTTGCGGAGCGGGATTTTGACGATCCCTTTACCGTCGGACATGATTATGCTCTCCTCGGTAACTAGATCGGGGAGATTCTGTCTGATGACTTCCCGTACCTTTTCCTGATGGCGCTGCTGATCCTGGTAGCCTTTACGGTGAAGCGACCAGTCTTCTTTGGAAACAATGAATGAGTACGGGCCAGGTGCATGTGACATGATGAACACCTCCCAATAGAATGGTTGGAAACAGTGAGAGTGGATGTAACTAAAGTATATTCAGGAGAGGGAACGATATGTGAGGGAGAAAGTTTAGTTTGCCTGAATCGGCAGGTGAATCATACTCGCGGGAGGGATAGGTGTTGGGTCCCTGTTCATCCTCTAATACAATTTGTTAAAATTGGTATATCGACAAAATGTGAGAAAAGGAGCCCTCACTGTGATCAACGATAAAAATGGACTACTTCGTCAATTGCTATCAGAAGGGGGGACGTACAAATCCTTGTATGTCAATCACCCGGATGCCATTTGTGTCATTGATGTGGAAGGGAATTACGTGGATGCCAATCCGGCCACCGAAAGGGCTACAGGTTATCCGTCTGGGCAATTTCTGCGGCAGCCGATCGGATGGTTGCTTTGCGAGCAAGGAAGGAAGCAGAAGGACGAATACTTTAGGCAGGCACTGAAAGGCAAGTCCGGGAGCTTTCAAGCCTCCTTCAAGCACAGGGACGGTCATACTTGCGATGCCTGCATCACTTATGTTCCGATCGTTCATGAAGATGAAGTGGTCGGGGTATTTTTGATCTCGAAGGATATTACGGAAGTCAAGGCCGTTCAGGAAAGTCTGGAGCAGTCGCGGCAGCTATACGAGCTGGTATCGAACTATGCGGAGGATGTCATAGCCTCTACCGATCTGGAGGGCAATTGCCTGTCGATCTCACCGGCGATCCGGAATTTGCTAGGCTATGAGCCCCATGAGCTGATCGGAAAAAATCTTCGGCATCTTATAATACAGAATGAAAGCAAAACAGCAGAAGAGGAGGGCAGCTGGGACAATGACCGCTCCGTATTAATTAATTTGGTCCAGCATAAGAACGGCGGGGAAGTATGGGTCGAAACTAGAATACGAATCATTTACGATGAACATGGCGCTCCTTCGAAAGCGCTTGCAATAGCGCGGGATGTCACGGCCCGGCAAGAGGCTGAAATCAAGCTGCGCAAAAGCGAAGAGACTTTGGCGCAAGCCCAAAGGCTTGCCGTCATAGGCTCGTGGGATTTAGACATGCTGACCGGGCGATTCTCAACCTCCAATGAATTCAACCGAATCTTCCGGCAGAAGTTCCGCACCATGCCGGAAATGAATGAGGCGCTGCGCAAACGGCTTCATCCCGTGGATGTTCCTCTTTATGAACAGGCGATGAGCGATATATTGCAGGGTGTCCCTTACGAAATTACGTACCGTATCATGCTTGAATCGGATGAGCTTCAGGTGATTCGTTCCCAAGCGACGATAGAATGCGATTCAAGCGGCGCACCTGCCCGAATAATCGGGGTAGTGCAGGACATTACCGACCGCCAGAAGATCGAGGCGGCCCTTAGGGAGAGCGAGCGCCAGTTCAGGCTGATATCCGAATATTCCATGGACTTGATTTCCCGTCATACGGCGGATGAAGAAGCCGTATACTTATTCGCTTCGCAGTCCTCGGTAAGCCTGCTGGGCTACGAGCCGGAGGAAATGACAGGCCGCAGCGCTTATGAATTCTACCATCCGGAGGACGTGCCGATGGTGAAGGAATACCTGGAGACGCAGATGAAGTCCCGCAAAGTATACACAGTCACCTACCGGATACGCTGCAAAGACGGCCGCTATATCTGGTTTGAAAGCACGGGGAGGTACAGGTATGACCAGCTTACCGGCGAAATCGACGAGATGATTGTCATCTCCCGCGACGTAACGGAGCGTAAAGAAAGCGAGCGGCGTCTGCAGGAAAGTCAACAGCGTTACAAATCGCTGTTTGAATACAGTCCGGCCAGCGTATATTCCATGGATCTGCACGGGCGGTACCTCACGCTGAATTTCAATTTTGAGCTGCTGACGGGATACAGCCGGGAAGAGCTTACTACGATGTGTTTCCATGATCTCATCGATCCGGCCGATCTGGTCAAGACTGTTCACCATTTCGAGCTGGCGAAGGAAGGGAAACCGCAAACCTATGAGACCGCAGTCATTCACAAGGACGGAACCCATATAGCGATCGCTGTGACAAACGTGCCGATCATGGTCGATAAGCGTGTTGTCGGGGTGTATGGTTTAGCCAGCGACATTACGGAAAGAAAGCGTTATGTGGAACAGATCGAGAAGCTCAGCTATCTGCATTCGCTGATTTTGGGATCGGTGTCCGAAGGGATATACGGTCTCGATGAGAGCGGCAGGACGGTCTTTATCAACAAAGCAGCAGCCGATATGCTTGGATATGAACAGAAGGATTTTATCGGAAAGTCCAACCACTCCTTGATTCATCATACGACCAGCGATGGGTCGGATTATCCGGCAGAGCTGTGCCCGATCTTTCAGACCATGCAGGACGGTATTTCGCGGGCGGTAAAAGAGGATGTGTTCTGGCGAAGAGACGGCTCCAGCTTCCTGGTGGAGTATACGGTAAATCCGATGATTGAAAGAGGGCAGATCGTGGGTTCTGTCGTGGTCTTTCAAGACATTACGGGGGAGAGGGAGATTTTACGGGCGAAAGAATCGGCTGAACGAACGGCGCTTGCGAAATCAGAATTTCTTGCCACGATGAGCCATGAAATCCGCACTCCGATGAACGGCGTTATCGGCATGACAGATCTGCTGCTGGAAACGGAGCTTAACGAGGAGCAGCGATATTACGCCGACATTATCTCCAGCAGCAGCCATGCGTTATTGGCCATTCTGGACGATGTGCTCGATTTCAGCAAAATCGAAGCCGGAAAGATGGCGCTTGACTATGAGCAGTTTGATCTAAACGCCTGCGTATTGAATGTTGTCGAGCTGTTTCTGCCCAGTGCGGATAAGAAGGGAATTCAGCTTGCCTATCATATCGCTCCGGATGTGCCCGAGCATATCGTAAGCGACCCCGTAAGACTGCGGCAAATTCTCGTGAATTTGATCGGCAATGCATTGAAGTTTACGGAGCAGGGGGAAATAAGCATCAGTATTATCAAGAAAGAGACATTGACGCCCCCTGCGGTGCTGCTAGAAGTCAGCGTGAGCGATACGGGGATCGGCATACCGGAAGATCAGCGGCATAAATTGTTTCAATCCTTCTCCCAGGTTCACCCCGCCATTAACCGAAAATACGGAGGAACTGGGCTGGGATTGGCTATTTGCAAAAAAATGGTCGAGTTGATGGGCGGATCTATTACTGTGGAGAGCAAGGAAGGGGATGGTTCGACCTTTCGCTTTACACTCATCAGCGGAGAGCGGGAAGTAGAGCCGGATTGTGAAGGGCTTGCGCTGGGACAGCAGCTGGAGCTGCCAGGCTGTCCGGAGAAGCAATCGTCCTCCGGGCCGAATTTCTGCCCAGACGGAGCGGGACAGGGAATCTCCGCCACCGTGGCTGTGAACGAAACGGCTGCAGCGCGTGAAGCGGGCTTGGAGCGACCGGCCTTTCCCTTGAAGCAGGAAGAGCTTCTCTCGGTGCTTGTTGTCGAAGATCACCCGGTGAACTGCCAAATTTTCGTCCACATGCTTGAGAAGCTTGGGCTTGCGCCTGATGTAGCCCATAACGGCGTTGAAGCTATGGAGGCTCTATCCTCAAGATCCTATGATCTCATATTTATGGACATCGAAATGCCGGTGATGGATGGGATCAAGGCGGCCCGTCTGATCAGGCAGTGGCTGCCGGTGGATCAAATGCCGGTCATCGTAGGCATGAGCAGCAGCGAAGTCATTGAGCAGCAGCGCGAGCGTTGTCTGGCCAGCGGTATGACGATCCTCTTGCAGAAGCCGCTTTGCGATCACGAGGTTGCCCTTCTGCTCCTGGAATGGAGCAGAAGGCTTGGTAAAGCATGTCCTGAATTAAAGGAATAGAGGAACAAGCCGGCGATCGGATGATGGATCGCCGGCTTGTTTGCCGTGGGTTATTGTATCGATTTCGTATATAAAATGCCAATCGTCTTGGCGCCGCAGTGGCTGGAAATAACACAGCCTGCATCCGAAATAGCCACTTCCCGGGCTTTCGTCTTCGACTTTAATATTTGCTGCAGATGAATGGCGTCATCCTCGGCCAAAGAATGAGTAATGAAGATAAGGTCGTTATCCATGTCATCGACTTGTGCCAGCGCATTGTTCAGCAGCTGATCGAGCACCTTCTCCCGGCTGCCGCGGATTTTGGAGACAGGAGTCATCTTACCATCGATAACCTTGATAACCGGCCGGATTTTCAACAGGCTTCCCACAAGGTTCTGCATGCCTGAGCATCGCCCGCCCTTATATAAGTAGTCCAGCGAGTCGATGACGAATTCCGTTTCCACCAGGGGTCTTGTTGTCTCCAGCAGGTCTATGATTTCAGCTACGCTGCGCCCTTCGGCAGCGGCTTTCACCGCCTTCATGACAAGCAGACCGATTCCGGTCGACAGGTTGCGCGAGTCGAATACAGTGACCTGATCCTCTTCGAACTCTGCGGCGGCAATTAAGGCGTTCTGGTAAGTGGAAGATAATTCGGACGACAGGCTTATGTATATAATTTGCTGGCCCTCCTGAACCGCAGGAGTGAAAGCCTGGATAAAGTCGGCTGGAGATGGAGCCGCCGTCTTCGGCAAGCGCCCGCTTTTCGCAACTTTGTTATATAGCTCGGGGGTCGTCAGGTCAAGCCCGTCCTTGTACATCTCGTCGTCAAACGTAACATACAGCGGAACGATCCCGATCCCGTACTCTTGGACCCATGCTGCAGGCAGATCGCAGGTGCTGTCCGCAAATATTCTAATGGTTCGCAAAGTGATCCCTCCAAATGAATTTCGGATTATCCGATCCGGTCTTCGGAGCCCTTGTGCATATACATGATCGCCACGGTATGGGGACCGCAGTGGCTGGAAATGACGCAGCCTGCTTCGGCAATCGCTACTTCCCGCACCGGGGTCTGTTCCCTGAGAATGGCGGCGAGCCGGCGAGCCTCTTCCTCGGCAAGGGTATGGGCCACGATAATTAAATCATCGTCCATCTGCTCCTTTTTGGCAAGGGCGTTATCGAGCATTTGCTGAACAGCCTTCTCTTTTCTGCCGCGGACTTTGTAAGCTGGAATAATGCTCCCGTCGACGACTCTCAGCACGGGACGAATCTGGAGCAGGCTGCCGATAAAGTTCTGCATGCCCGAGCATCGGCCGCCTTTATACAGGTACTCCAGCGTATCGATGACAAACTCCGTGTTGACCAACGTTCTGGATCTTTCAAGCAAAGCTACAATTTCTGGACCGCTCTGGCCCTGCTGGGCAGCCCTGACCGCTTTCATCACGAGCAGGCCAATCCCGCTGCACAAATTAAGCGAGTCAACGACATGGATCCGTCCTTCAGGAAATTCGCCTGCGGCAATAAGCGCGTTCTGATACGTTGATGACAGGCTGGAGGAAATGCTGATATAGACAATATCCTGCCCTTGCTCGACATATGGAGCAAACGCATCCATAAAGTCTTTGGGAGAGGGAGCCGTCGTCTTCGGCAGATTCCCTGCGGCTGCGACTCTTTCGTAAATGCCGACCGGTGTAATGTCGATGCCGTCGCGGTACGTCTTGTCATTAAAAACGACATATAGCGGAATAATGCCGATGCCGTATTCATCGATCCAAGACGCCGGCAGGTCGGACGTGCTGTCCGCAAAAATTTTAACTTGTGCCATAAGTATCCCCTTATTTCAGATAGTCCAGCTTTATTTTAACAAAAAGCTTGCATGTTTAACATCTCCAATAAATTGCCCCCGCGATAACTTGGATAGATTACCGCGGGGGCAAGCTGTGTAATAACTTAAACCTACTGTAAAGTACCGACGATATAAAAGAAGATGATCATCACCACAGATAGTGAGGATAGCACTGTTCCGATGATGGCGAATACTTTTTTGCGGTTTTTGAGGACGAGTCCTACGATACCAAGAATGAGGGCGATTAAATTAATGATTCCTGCCCCGAAGATGGCAATGATGCCAAGAATCGCTGCCGAGCTATCCATCAAGGCCTCCTCGATGTTAGCCGGATTATCAATAGCCTGGCCAATGGCCGCGATAATTAGAAAGAAAGCCGCGAAATAACCGAGCAGTGCAAGAATGCTCATAATGAATGAGGCGATGCCGAGCCCTGAATGCTTCAGAGGGGCCAGGGGCTGAGCCGCCGCCGCATGCTCATAATTAGGGCCAGGTTGTGCCCCGGGTTGATAATTCATTAATAATCAAGCTCCTTTGTAGAAATTTGGTTATGTTAACGTATAATCTTCCATAGATTCGGCCAAAAATCAAGAAAAAAATTCATGATCGTCCCAGTTCTGGCAATCGGGCAGCGGACTGGGTTATGATAGGTAAGCGAGTACTGAATCGCTTATTTTTATGTGGGGAGGGGTAAGGATATGCAGCGAAGAATGGCCGGAACCGGGGCGATCATCATGTTACTTGCAGTAGCCCTCGGAGCCTTTGGCGCTCATGTGCTGGAGCCGATCATTGCAGATTCGATGGATACGTACAAGACAGGGGTCCAATATCATATGATTCATGGATTGGGAATGATCCTCGCTGCTCTGGCGGCCGGTTTGTGGGGCGACAGCCGCAAGCTGCGCTGGTCTGCGCGATTATTTCTGATCGGGATTATCTTATTTTCAGGCAGTCTCTATTTGCTCGCGGTGACGGGATGGAAATGGCTTGGTCCGATTACTCCGCTTGGAGGGGTATCTTTTATAGCAGGATGGCTTATGCTTGCGTTGTCCGCCTGGGAACAATCCAGTGCTCAAATCAGCAAATAGGCATGAATGCAAAATGCTGCGCCGTCGTCAGGACGGCGCAGCATTCATTATGATTGGGCATTTAATTTAGAAAAGGCCTGTATTCTACGTTTCCATGAAATCAATGACTTCGCTGAGCATGAACGTATATACTTGTTTCTCGTCCACATGATATACGTTGATGGCATAGTTCTCTGACTGGAAATTCAGTATCCGGCAGGGGATGCTCATCCGTTCCCCATTGCGATTGACCAATATGCGCACCAGCCGATTCTCGGAAATATATTTCTGGATCCAATCTTCAAAATCCCCGCTCATAGCTACGGCTGCGAAGCTGTCTTTGGCGGTCGGTGCTATTTTTGGTTTATCTGCAGCTTTTGATTTCTCGGCAGGCTTCGCCTTGTCAGGTAGTTGGCCGGATGCCTTGTTGTCGGCCGCACCTTGCTTGTCTGGCGTATTCGTTCCAAGCCGTTTGTATGTTTTGGAGATGAAGGACTGCTTCTTGGCAGCGAGCAGGGACTCGATGATTTCCCCAAGCTCTATCCCCGAATTGATCCGATAATCGATAATTTCTTCCCCGCCGTTAAGGATCTGCAGCAGCGATTGGAGTGCAACGGCATTGGATTTACTCTTCACTAGGATTTCCACATTGAATAAATATCCCAATTGTTCATGATCATTGTTATTATTGTCCATAGTTCCCCCAGATAGACATGTTAAGTCTCGTTCACTCCTAGTTACAAGATAATAAAAATTACCCATTAATCATAGCATCGCTCGCAGGACAATAATAGTCCTAAAGAATCAAAATGAAACTTTTTTTATGAAAATATCAGAAAGATAAAAAAACTGAAGTGAGTTCTGTTTACGGATAAGGCAAGAAAAACCACTATGAATAGTGGTTTTCCCCGCTAGAGAACATGCGTTTTCTGAAAAACTATGAAAATCCTTAATCCGCCTTTTTAAAAAGGGCGGCTAAATTGTCTTTAAACGGCGGTTTGACGACTCCCTTTTCTGTTATGATCGCTGTGATCAAATGATGCGGAGTAACGTCAAATGAAGGATTAAACACTTTGATGCCAGATGGAGCTGTGCGTTTGCCGAATCCTTCCGTCACCTCGTGCTCAGGCCGTTCCTCAATCGGAATCAGCTGGCCGCTTTCCGTTTCAAGGTCAATCGTTGACAACGGTGATGCGACATAGAAAGGAATATTGTGTGCCTTGGCCAGGACGGCAAGGCTGTACGTTCCGATTTTGTTGGCAACGTCTCCGTTGGCAGCGATTCTGTCGGTTCCGACGATGACGGCATCAATCCAGCCTTTAGACATCACGAGTCCAGCCATGTTGTCGCAGAGCAGGGTAACATCGATTCCCGCCTGCTGCAGCTCGAATGCGGTCAGTCTAGCGCCTTGAAGAACAGGCCTAGTCTCGTCGGCATAGATTTTCAGATCAATGCCCTGCTCCTGGGCGAGATAGAAAGGGGCAAGAGCTGTACCGTATTTGGCAGTCGCCAGTCCTCCGGCATTGCAGTGAGTGAGGACGCCCATTCCTGATGCAAAAAGCGGCAGCGCATGCTCTCCGATTTTCCGGCATACTTCCTCATCTTCCCGGTGGATCGCTATCGCCTCGGCCAGCAACCCTTCATTGCGCTTGGCCTGATCGGCATGTTCGGCTGCGAGCTGCGCTGCCCGCGCATTCATCCGGTCAAGCGCCCAGAACAGGTTGACTGCGGTTGGCCGCGAGGTGGCCAAATGTTCAGCTACTGCCGTTACATGCCCGAGCCAATTGTCGCTGTCTCCCTGGCAGGCATTTGCTCCTAAGACTACGCCATAGGCTGCTGCAATGCCGATCGCCGGTGCTCCACGCACCTTCATGGCATGGATGCCGTCCCATACCTCCTCTGGCGTTGTCAGCTCCAAGAACACGATTTCTTCAGGAAGCAGCCGCTGGTCAAGCATCAGGAGCTTGCCGTCTTTCCAGCGGAGACTAAGCAGCGGCTCTCGGCTTTGCCGGGCTGCCGGGCTGGAATTCAATATTCCGCTATGTTGTCCGGTGGTCATACGTTAGCGCCCTCCTTGGCTGCGGCTGCTTTAGCCCATTCGATCACTTCGGCGATGGAAGCTGCTGATCTGCTGCCTTTGATTAGCCGTTTTCCGATTTCCAAGGCTGTTACCTTGGCCTGACGGCGGGAGAGCTCGTCATCGATCGTGTCAATGTCCGCCACATGGGATAATCCGACGATTCGGCGGATTACCTTGCAGCCCGCAAATCCGATAGCGTCCTTGCGGATTTGGTCGATGTAGAGATCCTGATAGCCAGGTGTCTTGGACATGATATCTATGCCGTCCGCATCCCAAAACTTGCGGAAATTAAGTTCGAAATGATTCCACACGCCGACAATTGTCGTGAGAAGCCAAGAACGGCGCTCCTGCAATACTTCGTCATTGCTGCTCCAGCCGGGCTGCGCTGCATAATTCAGCAATAGATTGGCGATGACTGCGCCGATATCGAAGCCAATTGGACCGTAATAGGCGAATTCAGGGTCAATGACCTTGGTTGATTCGGGCGTTATGAAGATGCTGCCGGTATGCAGATCGCCATGCAGCAGCGCTTGACCCTGCGTAAGAAACTTCTCTCTGAGCAGGGCTACTTCAAGGTGCAGAGCATGATCCTGCCACAGCTTCTCTGCTTCTGCCCGAATGTCTTCGGTAAAGCTGTTATTTGCGGCATCTCTGTATGGATCCTCGAAGATCAAGTCCTCGGTAATTTTGCATAAATCCGGATTGATGAACCTTGCGGATTGAAGCTTCTTCTCCTGCTGATTCATGCCGAGGTCGGAGGTGTAGAACAGGGTTGTGGCGATAAATCGGCCGATATGCTCCGCAAAACGGTCATAGGTGTTTCCGGCGATCAGACCTTGACGCATAATCGTATAGCCGGACAAGTCTTCCATAACCGTTATGGCCAGCTCGTCATCGCCTCCATAAATCGCCGGAACGAGATCCGGGCAGAGCCGGTGCTGAATTTCCAGCGCATTGCGTTCGATGCGGGCTCGATCAAGGCTGAGCGGCCATGATTCGCCAACCACCTTGGCATAAGGCAGGGCTTGTTTTATAATCAGGCTCTTGTTTTGCTGCGGGTCGGCAACTCTGAATACCAGATTCAAGTTGCCGTCACCGATTTCCTCGCAGGACAGCGCGGCATCAGCCGCGAAAAAGCCAGGAATCGACTTGGCATAGGCAGTAGCATCTTCTAGGGAAAAGGGACGGTATGAGGACATGGTAAAGCACCTCCAGATGATAAAAATATGTTTTTAAATTGTTTCTATTTTAATTATAGAAAACTTCATTAAAATTAGTTTAAAGTTAGTATATCGGAAAAGTGTGATATTATCATTCTTTTTTTCAAAGAGGTGTAATTTAAATTGTTTCGCCTAACCCAGGGTCGGGTATGATACTTATATGGTACCTGGAAGCCTGGTATGTAACTTTCATTCACTTCAGGCATGATTTGCATGCTCTAGGGTGAATATATAAACAATCACGAAAGAAATGAGGGACTGTATTATGGCTAAAGCTGATTCCAAGTCTGCAAGCAAGGCGAGCAAAACAAGTTTGGAGCAGGTTTTAAACGAGCAGGTCGCTAACCTGAACGTGCTGTATGTTAAGATACACAACTACCATTGGTATGTGAAGGGGGAAAACTTCTTCACTCTGCATGTCAAATTCGAGGAGCTCTACAATGACGTTACGGAAAAAATGGACGCCATAGCCGAGCGCCTGCTGACGATTAAAGGGAGCCCGGCTGCAACAATGAAGGAGTATCTGGAAATTGCCACGATTCAAGAGGCTTCCGGCAAGGAAGACGAACGCGCCATGGTTCAGGCGCTGGTTGAGGACTTCGCTACCTTGTCCGAGTCGTTCCAGGAAGGCATTGAACTGGCCGACAAAGAAGGCGATGAAGCGACAGCTGATTTGCTGACCGGCTTCAAAGGTGATTTGGAGAAGCATATGTGGATGCTTCGCACGTATTTAGGGTAATTGCACGCTGGAGTACAAAGCAGGGCTGGATCGCCAATCGATCCAGCCCTGTTTGTTTTGATCGTCCAACAGGCATTTCCCCCTGCGAATATATAGCCCATAATGATCTAAAAATTGAAAAATAAGGTTGACAGATTATGAAGAGAAGGTAGTATTGAACTACGATGGTTTGTAGCGTGAAAGGAGAGGGCGGATCGATATGGCGCAGGATGTTCATACATACAAGGTATTCACTGATGATGCCAGCCAGGGAAATGCGGCTGCCGTTATCGAGTACGGTGGCTGGTCGGATGCAGAACTGCTTGAATTAGCGAGGCGTTCCGGTGCGCCTGTTACGGTGTTCGTGCAGTTTGGCAGCGCTCAGGAGCGGGATGCTGTCTTGCGATATTTCTCCACTGAGAAGGAAATGACGTTTTGCGGACACGGGACACTGGCAGCCGCCGCCTATATGATACAGCAATGCCAACTTGATCGTTTGCAAGTCATTACCGGGTCGGGGACGCCTATCGTCATAACAAAATCCCCCCAGGGCCATTATTATTTTAAGACTGAACGGGCCCGCCGTCTGGATATGATACCGGACCTGATCGAAATAGCTCATATGCTTGGAGTGGAACCTGGCGATATTTCTGAGCAAGCGCCTTTTGGTGCCGCCAGCATCGGTTCTCCCAAATTGCTGGTTCCTCTTTGTCATTTAACGCATCTGGATGCAATGGCTCCTAAGTTCGAGGAAATCGAGGAATGGAGCCGGAGGCACCGTGTAAACGGAGTATATGCATATGCCATTCAGCAAACGAAAGAGGAGGCGAAGGACGCGGGGGCTCTGTATGTCCACGCCCGCGGCTTTAATCCGTTGTTTGGCATTCTGGAGGATGCTGCCACTGGCGTAGCGGCCGGGGCGCTTGGCGATCTTTTGTTTCAGGAGGGAGGGCCGTCAAAATATGTTTTCGTACAGGGCAAGCATGTTGGCGCCGAAAGCGAAATCCGCGTCATGGTCACGGCCGAAAGTGTGGAAATTGGCGGCTCTGTGCTGCATTTATAGTATAACGGCTTACTAGGTGATAGTTAGCGATATATAAAAACAGTGTTTTCGAAAGAGAAATCTTTATTCTTTCAAAAGCACTGTTTTTCTTTGTTTAACTCTATTTTTATATATAAATATATAAATTTGATTTTAAATAATTCAAAAAATAGCAACATTTTACAATGGAATATGATATATTAAATACAAGTAATAGATAATATGGCTAAAAATGGATCGGAGGAAACTAATGAATACGATTCTTCCAACGTCACATGAACTAGACGAAATGTTTAGCCAAGCAGGACGAGTTCTAGCCGCCAAGCCCAGAATCATCGTATCGCCGCAAATCCGGAGCGCCGCAATGATGAAGCAGGACGCCGCTGCGACGGAGAAGCTGCTGGACCTGATAGAGTTAACGATCGAGCGATTGTTCGGCGGGGATATGGTGCGGGTAGCCCGCTGGCTAGGCTATTCGGATACGGTGCTGCGCTGGGTTCAAGCCAGTCCGCGCCTGGACAGACGGCATGTACTTGTACGCAGTGACATATATGACGATCAAGGTCAGCCCAAAATGCTGGAATTAAACTTGGGAAGCAGTGTAGGCGGGCTGCTGGAAGCTTCCTTTCATTCAATCCTGCTTAAGCTGCCATCGGTTCGTGAGGCCGTTCGCAAGCAGGAGGCTGAATGGTTGGAGCCGCTAAGCGAATGGGCTTGGCTTGTGGTCAGGTCGTTTCTCTCGCATTACACAAATCCGCTGATGGCTTTTGTCGAAAGCGACTTTTCGATGCCCGCCATGCAGGCGACGCTGAACGACATCGCCGACCGGTTTCATGAGATCACCAAGACACGGGTAACGGTATGCACGCCGAAGGAGCTTGAGCGGCGGAAGGATGGACTTTATGCCAGGGGCGAGAAGGTAGATGTCATTTACCGTCTATTCGATCTGGAGGATTTGCAGCGGTCTCCCTCTGAGTTTGAACATATACTTGACGCGCTGGAGGATCGCCTTGTAGAAATGCCGATGGGTTTCTCCTGCAGGATTGCCGGCAGCAAGGCATTGTTCGCCCTTCTGTCCGATCCTGCATATCAGACAGGCCTTTCAGTGGAAGACACCGAATGGGTCAGACGGCATATACCCGAAACCAGACTGCTAACTACTAGGAATAGAGCTTATGCTCTGCGCGAGAGGGAACGATTGCTCATCAAACCTGCAGACGGATACGGCGGGGCAGGCATCATCTGCGGCTGGGAGGCGTCTGAAGCCGAGTGGGGCACCCGTATTGCTTCCTATTTGTCCTCGGCATCCCAGGTAGCGAGGGCTGTCGTACAGGAAAGGATTACGCCTTCTACCGGGCCCGTTGTTATAGCGAAGCCGGGAGGTGCCGTTTATCAGGAACAGGCTAGTATTTTATGGGGATGCTATCTGTTTGGAAACCGGCATATCGGGCATGTTTTACGGACAAAAGAGATCACGGAGAGTTCCGTAATCAATTACGCGAACGGAGCAGCGATAGGTCCAGTCTTTTACAGCGAAGAGAGAGAAAGGACGGATGCCCGTGCAATCGATACTGATTTTATGCCGTGAAGAAACGCCGGATGTCACCGAACTGGCCGCTGCTTTAAATGGAAGGGGACTTGATACGATTTGCGCAAGACCTTATGAAATTACGGTAGACATGGATATGTCAGGCACCCGCTTTAAATTCAATGACCGGACGCTGAACCTGGCTTGCGTGCTGGGCTGGGTATCGCTGTCTCAGCGCGAGTACGGGCTGTGGCTGCTGAAAGCTTTTGAAATATGCGGGATCCCGGTAATTAACGGCTCAGATGTTCTCGGCAGCGGCCAAAATAAGTTCCTGAACTCGGTTTTGCTTACAGTGCATCAAATTCCGCATATCCCTACCCGGTTTATCGGCTCTTGTGAGCAATTGGAGGAAACAGCGGAAATATTAGAATTTCCCCTCGTACTGAAACCTGTAATTGGTGCAAAAGGCGAGCAGGTGGTGCGAGTTGATGATATAAACAGTCTGAGAAACCTGGCCCCTTATTACCTGCGGGATCATAAGGCGCTATACGTCCAGGCGTGCTTGGACAAGCCGGGCAGGGATATCCGTGTCAGAGTTGTGGATTATATAGCAGAATTTGCTTTTTTTCGATATGCAGTCGATGGGGGCTTTTTGACGAATTTGTCCAGCGGGGGAACCTGGGAGCCTTGTCCTCTTACACCGAGGATGATCGAGCTGGCCGAACTGTGCTCCCGCATATTTCAGGCACCCGTGGCAGGTGTCGATTTACTGGAAGTGGACGATGACGATTATGTTGTCATTGAAGTGAACACCACGCCCGCGATTACTTGGCCGCATATGGAAACTGTCAGGCATGTGGCTGATTTAATCGAACAGAGGGTGCACTTATCATTTCGGCGCTAGGTCCGGGATGGTAGTTCATCATAAATTTCAAAATTTCGTGATAAGGAGTGATTGGAGTGGTACTAAGTCCGGATCAGTTTGTGGAGAAGCTCAAAACTATTGTCGAGGAAAACAAGAAAATTACCCATCCGCTTTATCAGATTATTATGAAAGGGGAAGCAACACCGGAGCTTTTGAAAAACTTTGTGTTGCACCGCTATCATATCAAAAGCTTCTGGACCCGCAATATTTCGGCTATTCATTCAAAAACTCCAGATGTCGAAGTACGCAAGGAGCTCGCCGAGAACATTTATGAGGAGGAGACCGGCCAGCTTACTGGAACGATGCGGCATCTTGAACTGTTCTTCAAAATTGGCGAGCAATTCGGTCTGACGTGGGAGGACATTGAAAACTGCGATATTCTCCCCGAATCCGAGGCAGTCATAGAATGGAACAATAAGGTTTGCGGGCCGGATCATCATTTGGTAGAGGCTGTAGCTGCATTGATCGTCTATATGGAAGGGCAGCCGCCAGTTACTTGGGATGGACGAACGATGAATGAAGCGATGAAGCATTTTTACAACCTGAACCAGGAAGGCGTGCAGTATTTTACGATCCACAGCTCCAATGATATGGAGGTGGAGGAGGATCATGCGGAAGCCGGATACAATATTCTCCGCAAATATGCAATAACCGAGGAGTTGCAGGAGAAGGCAATCGCAGCCCTGTATAAATCGATTGAAGTACGTATGAAGCATTTTAGTGCGATCCTTCGAATAACCGGAATTGAAGCGGAAGCAGAGCCCGTTCTTGGATAGACCGTTCCAGACAGTTAATAGGAAGTCCTTGCGATAAGGGTTTCCTATTAACTGATTTATCTAAGGAATCCCTCATATACGAAGGAGGATTTTATGGCCCAGCTGATAGATGTAACCTTGCGAGACGGCGGATACGTTAATGGTTTTGATTTTTCGTTAGAGGCTGCAAAACACATTGTAAGCGGGCTGCAAAAGGCGGGTGTGGACTGGATCGAGATCGGCTACAGGAACGGCCCGGCCAAGGGAACGGCGGGACTGGGCATGACGGCAGCTACGAATGATGATTATATAGCGGCATTAAAGGAGTTTGCACCGCTCGCCAACCTGGTCGTCATGCTGCATCCGCACAACATTCAAGCCGAAGATCTTCAGTCCCTGAAATCGCTGGGCGTGTCGCTCGTGCGCGTATGCCTGAGGCAGGATCTCTTAGAGGAGGGGCTGGATACGATTCGGGAATGCACAAGGATAGGGCTGTCTACCTCGGCGAATTTTGTGCGGATCACTTATTTTACGAGCCAAGAAATAAAGCAAATGACGCTGAAAGCGGAGGCAGCCGGGGCAGACATCGTCTACTTTGCCGATTCCAATGGGCACTTGGTGCCAGATCAGGTGAAATCGATTGCCGATGTCCTGAAGTCCACGTTGACGATTCCGGTTGGCTTCCATGCGCACAACAACCTGTCCATGGGTCTGGCCAATACGGTAGCAGCGCTGGAGTGTGGCGTGGATTGGGTAGACAGCTCCTTGCGCGGCATGGGGAGAAGCGGCGGGAACCTGGCTACAGAAGTGTTCGCCGCCTATATGGAGCGCTGCTTCGGAGCCGCCCGCTATAAGCTGATTGAAATGATGGACACCGCGGAATTTGTACAGGAAGAAATCCTTCTGTCTGAACAATATATGACACCGATGACCAAAGATATTTTGTTTGGCATGATGAACTTCTCGACGGATTTAAAACAGTTGATTATGGATGCATCTCTACAGCACAACGTGTACTGGAAGGAGCTTGCATATGGGCTCGGCACATACCCCCCGGATAAAATCACCGGCGAGGACATTGCTTTTATTGCTTCCCGAATCAAAAAAAACAATCGGGAGCTGCAGCATCTGTGAGGTGATTCCAGGTGAATAGCCTCTTGAAGCATATGGTTGTCAGCGGCCAGCCGCTCCAGCGGGGAGCGCAATACGGGGAGGAGTTCCGGCGAGAAATCAGAGATTTTTTGGGTGATAATATCGCACGGATCAACAGCGTCAGACGCCAGCCATTAACCCTGAACGAAGCGTTAAGCATGACCGACAGCTACATTCCGCATATTGAAGCTTGCACTCCCGAACTCGCCGAGGAGATCAAAGGGTTGGCGCAAGGGGCCGGAATCAGCTACCGGGAGGGCATGCTGCTTCAGCTTCGGCGTGAGATTATCGCTGCTGGGCTTGAATGCACCGCCTTTGCCTGCTTTAACCAAGAAGGCCGTGCCGTCATTGCGCAAAATATCGATTTGGCGGGCCAGTTAACGGACTTGGGAATTATACTGGAAGTCCGCACGCCTGAGAATGCTCCCGATTTGCTGATGTATACGCATGTAGGACTAATCGGATATTTGGGCATCAACAGCTATGGACTTGGCGTTGGGCTGAATATGTTGCTTAGTTCAGGATGGCGTGCCGGTGTCCCCCCGTATTTGCTAATCCGCCACCTGCTGCATCAGCGAACGCTGGATCGCTGCTTGCTTGAAATCGGGCGAATTCGCCGAGCATCCTCCAGAAATTTGCTGATGACGGACGGCATTCGGCTGGTCAATGTAGAAATGACCGTGGATAAAGCGCGTTTAATCGAAAATGACCTTCTAGTGCATACCAACCATTATTTGCATAAGGATTTCATAAACTGTGATCTGGTTAAGCCCGGCACCTCAACATATCCCCGTCTTGAACGGACCCATGAAAGGCTGCGGCACTACAGCGGAAGGCCTACAGTGAAGCAGATGGAGGAACTGCTCGGCTACCACGACAATGGCGCGGGAAGCCTCTGTGTTCATCAAGACGGGGACCCGCGCAAAGTTGCCACCGTCGCTTCCGTAATTATGGAGCCGTCCGAAGGGAGGCTGAGGGCCTGCAAAGGCTATCCTTGCACAGAGCCATTCCATGACTACCGGCTGGAAAGGAGTTGTATGGCATGAAGGAATGTTTTATTCAATTAAATGATAGGGCCGTTCCCTATGAAGAGGCGACGATCCATGTAGGATCGGCAGCGATGAAATACGGAGCGTCCGTATTTGAAGGGATCCGCGGCTATTGGGATGCTGACCGGCATCGAATGCACTTATTTTCCTTATCCGAGCATGTGGACCGTCTTTTGGATTCCATGAAAATTATGGGGATGGAACATTCTTGGAATAAAGACCGGGTGATTGGGAATATCCGCAATATTATCCTCGTTAATCATTTGCAGGAGGACTGTTATGTCCGCGTCGCCGCTTCCGTGGAAGCAGACGGTTCATTGGAGGCGAGAGGGCCCGTTCTGCTCAGCGTGGCTGCTTTTCCGCAGCAGCGCAAGCCGCATTCTGATCGGGGCATTCATATATCGGTCTCTTCCTGGCAGCGTATTTCCGACCAAATGATGCCGCCAAGGATCAAGTGCATCGCCAACTACCAGAACGGACGCTTGGCGATGCTGCAAGCCAAATCGGACGGCTATGACAATACTCTTCTGCTGAATCAGCACGGCAAAATCGCGGAAGCTCCGACAGCGGCTTTTTTTATCGTAAAAAACGGCAGGCTGATCACCCCTTCCGTCACGTCCGGCATACTGGAAAGCATCACCCGCAGGCATATTCTGAACTGGGCCAAGGAAATGGGCCTTACTGCCGAAGAGCGAGAGCTCGATCGCACGGAGTGTTATTTGGCCGATGAAGCTTTCCTCTGCGGTACGGGGGCGGAGATTCTCCCTGTAATTAGTGTTGACCGCTACGAGCTTGGCGGCGGGAGTATCGGGCCGGTCACGGCGCTGCTGATGAATAAATACTTCAATACGGCATATGCCAAAGAAGAAGGCCTGGAACCCAATTTGGAGGATATTGTTACTTATCCGAAGGAGGAGATCGTAAATGCAGCGCTTCCTATATGAACAGGATTATAGCCGGATGGTTGCCAGCTCAGGGAATCGACTGGACGAGGAGATCAAGGAGCTGGAAGGCCGGCTGGAGAACGATGGTTATGTGTACCGGAACAAGCCGTTTCAGCTTTACCCGAGAGTCGTCATTCTTTCCTCCTCCGACCGCGAATGGATCCGAAGAGAAGCCGAGCAGCTGATCGACATACTGGAGAAGGTGATCCGCCTTTATGAAGAAGATCAGGCCACCAGGCAGTATTTTATGCTGGATGAAGCCGCTTCCCGCCTGGTACGGATAGATCCTGGATATCAGCGTAAAATCCGTATTTCCCGGTTTGATACCTATCTTGTGCCGGGTAATGAGAGCTTTAAGGTTTTGGAAAACAATACGGATTGCCCGGCCGGTGTCATCTTTACAGGGCGCGTCAATAAGGTGCTCAGGCAAATTCCGTCACTCTCCACCTATTTGCAGAATATCCCTCCGCTATACGAAGAAGGTATCCACAAGCCCGATGCTTTTATCAATGAATTAGTCTCTGTCTTTGCCGAGTTCTCTCCCGGATCAAGGCTTCGCAGCATGGCGATCCTTCAGCTGGAAAACCGGGTCAGCCTAGAGGTGAAAGAGATGGTTGAACTTCTCCGCAAATCAGGAGTCGAAGCCGTCGTCACGGATCCCCGGCAGCTTTCTTATCGGGAAGGCAAGCTTTATGCCGGAAATCAGCGCATAGAGCTCATCTGGAATAAAATAAACACCGCCGATTTTATCCCTCTTCTTGACGATTCCGAAGCGCTGTCCGACCTGATATGGGCATGCGACGACCTGGCCGTCTGCCATGTCAATTCTTTTCAAGCCCGCTTCATTACAGAGAGCAAGCTATGCTTGGCCTATCTTTCGGATCCAGCCTTCCGCAAGCATTTCACGGATGAAGAATGCAAAATACTCGATAAGCATATCCCCTGGGCACGCAAGCTATCGGCCGTGTCCCCTGAAGATCATGAAGGGCAGGGTATGCGCAAGCTATTCAAGCTTCGCCGGGAGAAGCTGGTGTTAAAGACCGCCTATGACATTAGAGGTGAAGGGGTCGTCATTGGTCTGTCCACCTCGCAGGAGCGATGGGAAGAACTGATCGATCAATGCTGGAACAAACCTTTTATCGTACAGGAACTGGTAGCCGCACCGGAAATCCCGGTTCCTGCCGGCCCGGATCACTCCCTGGTCCGCAAAAAGTTCAGCGCGGATCTGTTCATGTTTGGCGGATCATTTCAAGGCTTTGGCTCGAAATTGAGCGATGAGCTGAAGGTGAACGTCTTTCAGGGAGGGAGCAAGCAGGCGATCTTCTCCGTGGATAACAGCGCTGCTGAATCGCGAGGGAGCGAGCAGACAGCTTGCACCTCCTGCGGCAACTGTACAAATACCGGCGAACGGTGCTCTTAATAGTTATAAATCTAGTATTTTGGCTGCAAATAAACATTAGGAGGGATTGTTGATGAGTGCATCCCATTATCCGGGATCTGAAGCCTTCAAAGGAATACCCACGGCATGTATTTCCGATGCCCTGGACACCTTCGGGATCAACGGGGGGCTGGAGGGACTGAAGGCTTTGGGCCCCGGCATGGCTCTTGCGGGACCTGCGTATACGCTGCAGTATGAACCGGTCCCGGAAGGAGAGACGGCTCAGGCTGGCGAGTTTATTGACGAGGTGCCGGAGGGGCATGTCGTTGTGATTGCCAATGGCGGCAGGCAGTACTGTACTGTGTGGGGAGATCTGCTGACGCATGCTGCGAAGATCAGGGGGCTGCGAGGAACTGTCATCGACGGCTGCTGCCGGGATGCAACAGCAATCCTGCAAACGGGCTATCCGTTATTTTCACTCGGAAGCTATATGAAATCAGGGAAGAACAGGGTCAGACTTGCAGCCAGGCAGGTACCGGTAACAATTAGCAGTACTGTCGTCTGCCCTGGCGATATTGTAGCTGCGGATGACTCTGGCGTGATCGTGATTCCTAAGGATGTGGCGGAGCAGGCATACCGCCGGGTCAAGGAAATTGAAGCGATGGAGGAGCGGATTCTTCTTGATTTGCAAAACGGCATGCCGATGAAAGAAGCGAGAATCAAGCATCGCTATAATCAGTACGCGCTGCGTGTCAACGTTTAACTTTAGGTCGGGGGGAGCTGCGCCATGAGACAAATCGTATTTCTGAACCGGAGCAAATCATTTCCGTTCAAAAGCTGGATTCCTGAAATCACTGAGAAGCTGACGCTGTTTACACAGCTTGATATCCCCGAAGCGGACGGATATGATTTTGTATTCAAAAAAGAAGCCTTGGACAAGGATGCACTCATGGAATGGGAATTGATCGAGCTGAGCGAACGGCACCCTGTAAAAGCTGTCGTATGTCACTCGGAATATGACCTCCTCCGTGCCGCCAAATTGCGCGAGTACTTCTGTTTGCCCGGACAAAATGCAGAAAGCGCCCTCGCCTACCGCAACAAGGTGATCATGAAGGACTGGGCCAGGAAGGCGGGCATTGAAGTTGCTCATTACCAGGAGATCACGACCCCTGCCGACATTGCCGCATTTATTCGCCAATATGGATATCCGGTGGTTATCAAGCCGGTTGACGGGGGCGGCTCCCGCCATACCGCCGTACTGCGGGACAGCGGGGATTGCCGGTCATTTCTGGAAAAGGGCGTACCGCAAGGAATGATGATCGAATCTTTTGTTGAAGGCGAAATGTATCATGTCGACGGATTAATGCACCAGGGGGAAATACTGTTTTCCAGTGTCTCCCGATATATGAACGGATGTCTTTCCTTTCATTCGGGCACGAGCCTTGGCAGCGTCATATTGAACTCGGATTCCTCCCGCATCCAAAGGCTGCGGCGCGAAGCGGAACGTACGCTGCATGCGCTGCCTGCCGCTCCGGTGATCGCTTTTCATGCGGAGTACTTCTTAACGGAGGACAATCGCATTCTGCTATGCGAGATTGCGAGCCGAACGGGCGGCGCTCGCGTAGTGGACGCCAATGAAGCGGCGTTCGGCATCCATTTGAACCGGGAGTGGATTCGTCTGCAATGCGGTTTGGACGCCGATATAGGAATTGCTAGCGGAAATACCGGCCGCACGGCAGGTTGGCTGATCGTTCCGCCGGGACAGGGAATCCTTCGCTCGATTCCGGAAACTACGCCATTTGAATGGGTAGTCAGTTATGTACCTGCTTTGCAGAAGGGCGAGCAAATGAGAGGAGCAGTTTCGAGCGTAGACCATATGGCGAGCTTCGTCGTGGAAGGCGCTGACGAACGGGAGGTTGAGGCGCGCATCACGGAACTGGATCAATGGTTCAGAGATCGAATACAGGTTGAAGCATGAAGGGTGTGCACGTATGAGCCAGAATAAGCCGTTGTTCTCCGCACCGTTTGTTATTTACCTGGCAGTGAATACCATGTTTTTCATGGGGATAGGAATTCAGGGAATTGCTATTCCTTGGCTGCTCCTCGAACAGTCGGGAGGAGCCCTTTCGGTGGGAATCATGCTCTGTATCCGGGCGCTGCCCGGTATTTTTCTGGTGGGGCTGGCCGGAAACTGGGCGGACCGTTACGACCGGCGCAGGATCTGTTTTTATATGAATCTGCTGCAGGCTGTGCCGATGTTGATTATATCCTATTTAATCGGACAGGATGCTGTGGGATATGTGTTCGTTTATGCCATTACGCTGTTTCTATCGGTCGGAAACACGTTTTTTGTGCCCGCCATCCGGGCGTATATGCAAGGAATGATTGAAGCTCCTTATTTAATGAAGGCAAATTCCCTTCATGAAACTACATCCCAGGCGGGGAATATTATTGGCACCGGACTGGGCGGCATCCTCGTTGCTCTTGTGAACGCGGCCAATACGCTGGCTATCGGGGCAGGCGCCTTCTTGTTGTCCGCTGTGTTAGTCATTTGCATGAAAGGGCAGCAGCATGACCAGCATGCTTCGCGTGAACGCCCCGGCCGAAGGAATCTTTCCATAACGGTTACGTATATCCGGGAGCGCAGAGTGCTGTTAACCGCTATTTTGTTTATTTTGATTCCCTCACTCGTGGTTCAGGTCAATAATATTCTTATCGGGGCATATGTCAAAGATATCCTTCATCTTGGCGCGGATAGCTTCAGCCTGGTCAGCATCATGTACTCAGCAGGAGCGATGCTGTCCGGGGTACTCCTGGTATCTGCAAAAAAGATCGGTACGGGACGCAAAACAATTTTTGCCGCCTTGCTGCTGCTGTCCGCCGCGCAGGGATGGTTCGGGAATACATATCATATTTCGGCTTCGGCTTCGGCCGTATTTTTAGTAGGTTTTTTTGTGGTGATGTCGCGAAGCTGGATCAACACCAAGATTATGGAGGAAACGGAGGACGTGTTCGGCGGGCGAATTCAAAGCGTAGTTAATATGATGAACTCCCTCATGATTTTATTGGCTGGCCTCCTCATAGGCGTATCCGCCAGTGTATTGAGCTACCAGGCCATATATCTTGCGGTGGCGGGAATCGGCGCAGCGGCCGCGCTGCTGTCCTGGCATGGCTTCAAGGATGCAAATCAAGCCAAGGCACAAAGTCAGTCAGTCTCCGCTGAATTTAAATATTCGAATGATAAATAAGAACCTCTTACTTGCGGGCAGGCTAGAATTAAGGCGCCCGTGGTAAGAGGTTTTTTTAGTCTTCATTTTTATCGAAAAGGAATCACTGTGTTGGGATTATGTCGAATTTTGAATGCTGTATTGAATTTGGCAGGCTGAGGATTTGGGCAGGAGATTAGCCTTCTATCCAGCCGTGGCACGTTGCTTAAGCATCCGAAGTAGGTTAGAATAAAATGAGAATCAGTGAGAATCACTTAGAATAATTCTAAAGTGAGAATTATTGTGCTATAATGCAGGGGAGCAAAGGGAGGCGTCCCTTTATAATATACGTTATGATTTTAACGACTTAATGGAGGGAGCAGTAAACATGGCTACACATTTCGTTATTGAAGGACTTAAAGCGACAATCGAGGACAAAGAGATTCTCAAGGGAATCGACATTGAAATAAAGGGTGGGGAAGTCCACGCCATCATGGGACCGAACGGTACGGGCAAAAGTACGCTCGCTTCCGCGCTGATGGGTCATCCCAAATATGAAGTTACCGACGGCAAGGTGCTGCTTGACGGTGAAGATGTGCTGGAAATGGAAGTGGATGAGCGTGCTCGCGCAGGCCTGTTTCTTGCCATGCAATATCCGAGTGAAATCAGCGGTGTGACCAACTCGGACTTCCTGCGGAGCGCGATCAACGCCCGCCGTGGTGAAGGCAACGAGGTATCCCTTATTAAATTTATTCGTCAAATGGAGAGCAAAATGAAGGAGCTTGAAATGAATCCTGAATTTGCGCACCGTTACTTGAATGAAGGCTTCTCCGGCGGTGAGAAGAAGCGGAATGAAATTTTGCAAATGATGCTGCTTGACCCGAAAATCGTTATTCTTGACGAGGTCGACTCCGGACTTGACATTGACGCATTGCGCATTGTTGCCGAGGGTGTAAACTCCATGCGCAGCGAAGATCGCGGATTCTTGATCATCACTCACTACCAGCGTCTTCTGGATTACATCAAGCCAGATTTCGTCCATGTCATGATGCAAGGGCGCATCGTGAAATCCGGCGGCCCTGAGCTGGCAGAGCGCCTGGAGAAGGACGGATACGATTGGATCAAAGAAGAGCTTGGCATCGTTGACGAGACAGTGGGAGAGCAAGTTTAACGGAAGGAGGAAGGAGGAGCTAAGATGACTACACAAACCGTTCTACCGGTAGAACCGGATGTATTGAAGACCGCTTCCGTGAGCAACGGAGAACCGGCTTGGTTGACGGAAAGTCGCATGAATGCATTGAAGCTTGCGGCAGAGCTTGAACTGCCGAAGCTGGAGAAGACGAGAATCGACCGTTGGAATTTGCAAAACTACGGAACACTGCGCCAAGGGCAACCCGATGCAGATCAGGAGATTCCTGAGATTGTGTCCGGTCTGGTCGATTTGAATGATCAGAGCAATTTGATCGTTCAGCGGAACTCGGCAAGCGTATTTACGAAACTATCCGCAGATTTGGCTGCGAAGGGCGTTATTTTTACGGACCTGGAAACGGCAGCCCGTGAGCATGGCGACCTGGTGCAGAAATATCTGCATAATGCCGTGAAGAGTGATGAGAACCTGCTTACGTCGCTTCATTCCGCTCTGTGGAGCGGCGGCATCTTCCTCTATGTTCCGAAGAACGTAGAAATCGAGGTTCCGCTGCAAAGCATCTATCTTGTGGATGACAGCAAGACGGTATTTGCGCCGCACGTGCTGATCGTTGCTGAAGCCAACAGCCGCGTTACCTACGTGGATAACTATATCTCCGGCGACCTCGCTGACCCTATCGTGCATAACGGGGTGGCTGAAGTGTTCGTTCAAGCGGGGGCAAAGGTTCAATTTGCGTCCGTGCATAATTTGAGCGAGAAGACGACGGACTTGACGTACCGCCGCGCTGTAATCGAAAATGACGGCCGGATCGAGTGGATTATCGGCGAGATGAGCTCTGGCGATACGATGAGCGATACGTTGTCCGTGCTGAAAGGCAACGGGTCATCCTCGGATGCCAAAGTCATCGCCATCGGTTCCGGCTCCCAGAAAATGAACTATACGACGAAAGCCGTTCATTTCGGAAAGAGCTCGGACAGCCAAATGATTACGCGTGCGGTTATGCGTGAGCAGGCTACGGCGATCATCAACGGGGTAACTAAGATCGAGCACGGCGCTACGAAGGCGAACGGCGAGCAAACTGAGAAGGTGCTTATGCTCAGCCCGAAAGCGCGTGGAGACGCAAACCCTATCCTTCTCATCGATGAGGACGATGTTACAGCGGGTCACGCGGCTTCTGTAGGCCAAGTGAATCCTGAGCATATTTACTACCTGACTTCCCGCGGCATTCGTAAAGAGGATGCAGAACGCCTCATTATTTACGGTTTCCTTGCTCCTGTCGTTGCGGATATTCCGCTGGAGCAGCTGCAGCAGCAATTGCAAGCACTGGTTGAAAGGAAGCTAGGACAATGAACCCGGCGCTGATCAAAGAGCAGTTCCCGATCCTGAATCAGGAGATCAACGGGCATCCGCTCGTCTATCTTGATAGTGCCGCCAGCTCCCAGAAGCCCCGCAAGGTGCTGGATGCGCTGAAGCATTATTATGAATGGGATAATGCCAACGTGCATCGCGGCGTCCATACGCTGGGCAGCCGTGCAACGGATGATTATGAATCCGCACGCGAAAGGGTAGCCCGTTTTATCAATGCGCAGCATAGAGAAGAAATTATTTTTACCCGGGGGACGACGACGGCATTGAATCTCGTCGCCTCCTCCTACGGGCATTCCGTGCTCGGCGAGGGCGATGAAATCGTCATTACGCCGATGGAGCATCACAGCAATCTCATACCTTGGCAGCAGTTGGCTTTGAAGACTGGGGCTGTCTTGAAATATATCCCGCTCCAGTCCGACGGCAGCATCTTGTTGGATGATGTGGAGAAGACTGTAACTCCTAAGACCAAGATCGTTGCTATGGCGTACGTTTCGAACGTACTGGGCGTGGTGAATCCCGTAAAACAGATCGCCGAAATCGCTCATCACCATGGAGCCGTCATGGTCGTTGACGGAGCTCAGAGCACGCCGCATATGAAGATCGATGTCCAGGACCTGGACTGCGATTTCTACGCTTTCTCCGGTCATAAAATGTGCGCTCCGACGGGGATTGGGGTACTATATGGTAAGAAGCGTCTGCTTGAAGCCATGGAACCGATCGAATACGGCGGAGAAATGATCGATGATGTAGGGATGTTCGAGTCCACCTGGAAGGAGCTTCCTTATAAATTCGAAGGCGGCACGCCGATTATTGCCGGGGCGGTAGGATTGGCGGCAGCTATTGATTTCCTCGAGGAGATCGGGATGGATGAAATCCATCGCCATGAGACGAAGCTCGCGGCATACTCGATTCAGCGCCTGTCAGAAATCGATGGCGTAACGATCTACGGACCGCGGGAAAGAGAAGTCGGATTGATTACGTTCAATCTGGATGATGTGCATCCTCATGACGTAGCCACGGTGCTTGATGCATCGGGGATTGCGATCCGGGCGGGACATCATTGCTGCCAACCGCTCATGCGCTGGCTTGAAGCGAGTGCAACGGCGAGAGCTAGCTTCTACTTGTACAACACGGAAGAAGACATCGACCGTTTGGCCGACGCTTTAATCCAAGCAAAGGAGTATTTCAAGTAATGCAACTTGACGACTTATATCGGCGCGTTATTATGGATCATTATAAAAACCCGCGCAACCGCGGGAAGTTTGACAATGACGTCTTGACCGTGGATCTGAACAATCCGACATGCGGGGATCGCATATCTCTTCAGCTTATCGTCGAGGACGGGATCGTAAAGGATGCGCGGTTTACGGGGGAAGGCTGCTCGATCAGCATGTCATCGGCATCGATGATGACGGAGGCCGTTAAAGGCCTTACCTTCGAGCATGCCCTCCAGCTGGCCGACCGTTTCTCTTCGCTGATGAAGGGTGAGGACGTCCAATTTGACGAACTGGAAGATATCGAAGCTCTATCCGGGGTCAATAAATTCCCTGCCCGGATCAAATGCGCGACACTCGCTTGGAACGCATTGAAGAAAGGGATTCAAGAGTCATAAATTACAAGGAGGTAATCCACCATGGCTAAGAAGGCTCCCGATATAGGGGAATACAAATATGGTTTCCGCGACGAGCATAAATCTATTTTCCAGTCAGGCAAAGGCTTGACTCGAGAAATCGTTGAGGAAATTTCGAAAATTAAGAACGAACCGCAGTGGATGCTTGATTTCCGCCTGAAATCGCTCGAGCAGTTCGAGAAAATGCCGATGCCGCGTTGGGGCGGCGACCTGGATGAGCTTGATTTCGACGATATCCAGTACTACGTAAGACCGTCGGAGAAGCAAGGAAAGACATGGGAAGAGGTTCCGGCAGAAATCAAAGAAACCTTCGATAAGCTCGGCATTCCGGAAGCGGAACAGAAGTTCCTGGCCGGCGTATCCGCCCAGTACGAATCTGAGGTTGTATACCACAGCATGCAGAAGGAATTGGAAGAGCAGGGCGTTATCTTTAGCGATACGGATACAGCGCTGCGTGAGCATCCGGAAATTTTCCGCGAGTATTTCGGTACGATCGTTCCGCCGACGGATAACAAGTTTGCAGCATTGAACAGTGCGGTGTGGTCGGGAGGAAGCTTTATTTACGTTCCTAAGGGCGTTAAATGTGAAATTCCTTTGCAGGCATATTTCCGGATTAACTCCGAAAACATGGGGCAGTTCGAAAGAACGCTGATCATTGCCGATGAAGACAGCTTCGTGCATTATGTTGAGGGTTGTACGGCTCCTGTATACAGCACGAATTCTCTGCATAGCGCGGTTGTTGAAATCATCTGTAAGAAGAACGCGCGCGTTCGTTACACGACGATTCAGAACTGGGCTCCGAACATCTACAACCTTGTTACCAAGCGGGCTGTAGCTGAAGAGAATGCGAATATGGAATGGGTTGACGGCAATATCGGCTCGAAGCTGACGATGAAATACCCAGCAGTCGTATTGAAAGGCCGCGGCGCAAAAGGCAGCGTGCTGTCGATCGCTGTAGCGGGCAAGAACCAGCATCAGGATTCCGGCGCGAAGATGATCCATTTGGCTCCAGACACAACGTCCACGATTGTCTCCAAGTCGATCAGTAAGCACGGCGGAAAAGTAACTTACCGCGGTCTGGCATCCTTTGGCCGTCAGGCAGAGGGCGCCAAATCGAACGTCAAATGCGATACGCTTATTTTGGATAACGAGTCGACCTCCGATACGATTCCTTATAACGAAATTATGAACGATAACATCGTTCTGGAGCATGAGGCAACAGTATCGAAGGTATCCGAGGATCAGCTCTTCTATCTGATGAGCCGCGGCTTGACCGAGGACGAAGCAACGCAAATGATCGTTATGGGCTTCATCGAGCCGTTCACGAAGGAACTGCCGATGGAATATGCGGTTGAGATGAATAGATTGATCAAATTCGAGATGGAAGGCTCGATCGGTTAATCGCAGATCTTTGATCTGACATGGAATAACCTTTACAAACATCGCGGGTGATAAGCCCGCGGTGTTTTTTTGTCCAAGGATTGCTCCTGTGTTGGCGTCACTCTTTGGGCGGCTGCTGAATAGGCTATAGCATACCGCCTAGGAGGGATTTCGAATTGTCTAAAAATAACCAAATGTATCAACACCCGCATTTAGCGTGGCATGAGACTATGGAGCTGCATGAATTAACGGCGTTTCAAACGAACCAGCTCGAGAATTTCAAGATGGTGGTGAACGACGTTACGAACCCCCAGCTTAGAGCCCTATACTTAGAAGCGATCAAGAGCCTTGAGCACAATTTGAAGGAGCTGCTGCAATTTTACCCGAAAGCGCCGCAATGGCCGCAGGGAACGAGACATGGTAAAAATCCGGGCATGGATTTAACGCCATTTTATGCGGGGCAGCTGCTCGGGTTCGCCAAGACAGCGGTGCGTACTTATGCGGCTTCGATTACGGAGACAGCTACACCTCAGCTGAGAGAAACCTTTACGAAGCAACTGAATGCCGCAATCCAACTGCATGCGAAGACATTTAATTTCATGCTTGAAAAAGGATATTATCCAGCCTATGATTTGCCGAAGCTGCTTGCGAACGATGTTGCCAATGCCAACCGGGTGTTAGCTCTGTAAAAGAAAAGACAAAAAGCCCTTCTGTACAGTATACAGAAGGGTGATTTAATTTGGCAGAAAATGTACAGCTAAATATAAACCTCAGTAATCGACAGCTCCCGTTCTTTGGACAAGTCTATGAACCTGTCGTCTGTCTGAACGAGCGGGCGGAAGAAATCTGTCTGGTTCGTCATTACGATTGAACCAACTTCCCCTGAATTCAGCAGCACTTTCTTGCCGATAAAGTTCGGTAGCAGGTGACTGATTAGGGCTTGGGTCGGCTCAGGACTCAATTTGCCAAAGCTAAGGGAATTTAATTCCCGCAAAACAGTAAGCAGCTCCTGCTTGGATTGGTAGACGCGGTTGGAGGTCATGGCCGTATAGACATCCGCTACTGCGGCTATTTTGGCATAAGGATGAATCTCATCCTTGCGCAGCGCTTTAGGGTATCCGCTTCCATCCTCCCGTTCATGATGCTGCAGGGCAACCATTGCAGAGATTTCGTCTCCCGTAGAATTCAGAATGATTTCGGAGCCATACAATGTATGACGCTTGACCTCATCAAATTCCTCCGGCGTCAGCTTGCCGGGCTTGCCGAGAATGTCTTGGGAAATCATGCATTTGCCGATATCGATCAAATAGCCGGCCTTGCCGACTTGATAAGCCTTTTCTTTAGGATAACCAAGCCAAGTTGCGATATAATAAGATAGCATTCCGACTTGCATGGAATGATTATATGTATAATTATCACCGTTATTCAGCAGCAGTAAGAGGGATACGACATCCTTCTGGCCGACTAGTTCATCTACCAGGGGCTGCAGCAGCTCATCGACTTTGGATTCATCGAAGGTACCGCTGGATAGCGCTTCCAGAAAAATGTCTTCGTAACCATCAACAGCTTCGTTGAATAGCGGTGCAACTTTCATGACGGGATCTTGGTGGGCGTTGTTTGAAGTACGTTCGATGTCTATGGTGCGAGGTTCAATGTCGATGTAGTCGATTCCATGCTGCATTAGCTTCACGATCGCATCATTGGTCAGTTCTGTTCCTTTATGCAGAATTAATACGCCGAATTGATTGAAAATATCATGCTTAAGACGGTCGCCGGGGCTGATTTCGATCACATGTAATTTCAAGAACGATGACACCTCATAATCCGCAGTTTTTCTTAATGATAGCAGGGAATAACTGGATTGGCAATGAATTTATAGGACTTTGGATGCTATAGCTGTGATATTTGTCCTGGCGCTGCAGGATTCCATGGACCCTGTCCATGGCCTTTCCATTCTGTACCGTCCTCCCAGACTTCCTTCTTCCAAATAGGAACGATCTGCTTCAGTCTTTCGATGGCATAACGGCTTGCAGCATAGCTATCATCGCGGTGAGGCGTGGAAACAGCGATGATGACGCTGATTTCGGCGATATCGACTTTACCGATCCGATGGCTGATGGCGCAAAGGGTGCCTGGCCACTTTGCAGCGATTTCTTCGCCGATCTGCTTCATTTTGGACAGGGCCATAGGAATATAGGCTTCGTATTCCAGATGGATCGTCCGCTGGTCGCCGGTCATTTCCCGCGTCGTTCCGACAAAGACTAGCGATGCGCCATGGTTAGCCGTGTTAACTTTTTGGGTCACTGCGCTGACCGAGAGGGGCTGCGAACTAATCTCGTACATTTGGTCTTCGGGATCGAGGAAGTCCTGCTCCTGATCTTCTAGGCCTCCGGACACGGGAGGGATGAGAGCAATTTCGTCCTGCTCGGTAATGAGGAGCCCGCCTGCCGCATATTCTTGATTGACGGCCAGAAAAGACAGGCTTACCAAAGACGCAGCATCCGGATATTGCTTGGCGATTTCCTGTTTTAACCGGTCAGCCGTTATGGCGTTCTGAGGATATGTGATTTCAATTTGCGAAGCGCCGATACGGTCAGCCAGCCCCGCGAATAGAAAAATTGTCAGCATCATTTCTATCTCACCTCGTAATACTTAATAAACCCCTATAATATATCATATTTAGGGAGACAATGATTAAATTTGAGGTATATAATATTTTACATCTAATCGTTTTACCAGAACGGCTGAACAGGCAGAGACCGAGGGGGGACAATCATGCTGCCGGATACGAACCAGGATATTTTAACGATACTGTATACCAACGATTTGCACAGCCATTTCGGTGCCATGAAGCGGATTGCCTCGATGGTGAACGGCTTTCGCGAGCAGGAAAATGGGGCCCTGCTGCTGCTGGATATCGGCGATCATATGGACCGGGCCGCTCCCGAGACAGAAGGCACGATGGGACAAGCCAATGTGGATGTTCTGAACCTGATGAGGTATGACGCCATCACGATAGGCAATAACGAGGGACTGACCTTTACACCGGAACAACTGGGGCAGGCTTACGCAGGATTGGCATGCGAGGTTGTCTGTGCGAACATGCTGGAAACCGGGACCGGGAAACCGCCTGTATGGATGAAGAAGCAAACTGTGCTTGAGCGGGGAGGCTTCAAAATCGGTTTGGTCGGCGCAACGGCAGCCTATGCCGAGTTTTACAAGCTGCTCGGCTTGACTGTGCTCGATCCGCTAGATTCAATAGCGAAATCGGTCAATGAATTGCGCAGCGAAGCTGATCTCGTCGTAGTGATGTCGCATCTAGGCCTGTCCTTCGATCGCCAGCTTGCAGAGCAGGTTCCCGGGATTGACCTGATTCTTGGCGGGCATACCCATCATCTGCTGGAAGAGCCGCTGTGGATCAGGCAGACGGCGATTGCGGCGGCCGGGAAATTCGGGCGGCATCTCGGGCAAATTACAATTGGACGGGACGAACTTACCGGGGCAGCGAAGGTCATCTCTGCCATCTGCCTGCCTGCCGAGAGCGGACCGGAAGATCCAATGGTAGCTAAAGCGCTGGAAATACATAAGCACCGGGCTGTAGAGCGGATGGCTCGAACGGTAGCGGTAATCGAAGAGGAATTGCCAATCCGTTACGATGCCGAATCTCCGTTTGGCAATTTGCTGGCGCAGGCGGTAAGGCGATTTACGGGAAGCGACTTGTCGATCATCAATAGCGGCCAACTGCTCACAGGACTGCCTGCCGGAGAAATTAGCGAAGGCATGCTTCATGAGCGCTGTCCCTCGCCCATCAATCCTTGCCGCATGAATTTGCTGGGCAAGCATATATTGTACAGCCTGGAGGAATCGCTGCTAGCTGATTTTACGGACAAGGCGATCTTCGGGTTTGGCTTTCGCGGCAAGCAGCTCGGCGGCATCTGTGTTGATGGCATGGAAATCATCTATGATCCGGAAGGCGATCCATTTCATAAAGTCATCGAAGCGAGTGTACAGGGCGTTCCGATTGTTCCAGAAGGCATTTATTCGGTGGGCACGCTTGACATGTTTACGTTTGGCATCGGCTATGAATGTCTGAAGCAGGGCAGCGAGCAGGAATTTCTGCTGCCGGAGTTCTTAAGGGATCTGCTGCGGATGGAGCTTCAGACGGCAGGCGCCGTTGAGAGCTGCTTCTATCGCCGCTGGAAGAGCCGAACCGTGGGCTGAATTGAAAAGCGGCCTGGCCGCTTGATGAAGAGGAGGAGGCCATGAATTTTATTGTCGCGGTTATTTTGGGGATTGTAGAGGGTTTGACTGAATTTATCCCGGTATCTTCGACAGGCCACATGATATTGACAGCGAAGCTGTTGGGTTATGACGACTCTACTCCCGAGATGAAAACTTTCATGATTGTGATTCAGCTGGGCGCAATTTTGGCTATTTCATGGGTATACCGGGAACGGATTATTCGTTTGCTAGGGTTGAGCAAGGAACCTGTACCTGTATTTCGGAACCAAATACCTCCAAGACGTCTTGATCTCCTGCATGTCATTTTGGGCATTGCACCGGCTCTTGCCGTCGGTTTCTTCTTCAGGGATTTCATCAAAAGTCTGTTCAGTCCCCAGACCGTCCTCTGGGCGCTGCTCGCCGGCGGTATATTTATGATCGCAGCCGAATGGTTCTTCAAGAACAAGGCCCAGGTAACTGCCAAGGATATGGACCAGCTTACCCATAGGCAGGCGCTAATGATCGGACTGTATCAATGCATATCCGTCTTGTGGCCAGGTTTCTCCCGTTCCGGTTCGACCATCGCGGGCGGCATGTTTAGCGGGGCAAGCTATAAGGCTTCCGCTGACTTCTCTTTCCTGATCGCGATACCGATCATGTTTGCCGTTTCGGGTTATGAAATGCTGGATTCCTACCGATATTTTACTATAGATACTATAGGATTATTTGCTGTCGGTTTTATCGTTTCGTTTATTGTGGCTTATATCGTGGTGATGGCCTTCTTAAAATCCATTCAGAAAATTCAGCTCAGGCATTTCGCTTATTATCGTTTCCTTCTTGCTGCTTTATTTTGGACTTTCATCATGCGATAGTTTCGGGCGACAAGCCAGTCATATCACATTATAAAGCCGCTTTTCGCAATGACATACATTACTAACCTAACCATAGAGACGGAAGTGGATTTATCATGCGATTAATACCAATCAACTCACTCCAGCCCGGGATGAAATTGGGGAAGAAAATATATAACGAGGACGGCATCATTCTTTTATCCGAAAATGCAGAGCTTACCGAGGCCGTCATCCGGCGTCTGCGCCGTCATGGCCTGAATTTCGTGTATGTGGCCGATCCGCGAACAGAGGACGTCGTTCCCGTCGAGATGATCGAGGAGGAGACACGGCGCAGGGCGCTGAAGGAGATTCGAACGAACTTCCGGAAAATGACGGGTCCAGCGGTTAAAGGCTTGGTCTATCCTTATCTGGGCAAGACGTTCTCCGGCCTCGTTGAGGAAATTATGGATGATCTTAGCGCTAGGGAAGACGCCATGATTATGATGATGAATGTCAACAGCATGGATCATTATTTGTACCGGCATTCTCTCAATGTTTGCATTTATACGATTCTGTTAGGGCAAATCCACGGATATTCCAAGAGCGATCTGACGTTCCTTGGCCTTGGCGCCCTGCTGCATGATATTGGAAAAACGAAGCTCCCGCTACAGCTGCTGACCAAGGCAGGCAAGCTGACGGATGCGGAGTACGAGCAGGTCAAGCAGCATGCCGAGTTCGGGTTTAAAATGCTTAAGGATGAGCCGGGCATTCCGTTAGTTTCCGCGCACTGCGCTTACCAGCATCATGAGCGTTTGAACGGGAGCGGCTACCCCCGGGGACTCAAGGGAGAGGAAATCAGTGAGTTTGCCCGCTGGATCGCCATTACGGACTCATACGATGCTATGACAACACACCGGGTGTATCGCTCTGCGATGCTGCCTCATCAGGCGCTTGAAGTGTTATATACAGGCTGCGGCCATTTGTACGAGAAATCCAAGCTGGAGGTATTTCGCGACCGTGTCGCCATCTATCCGCTAGGCATGGCGGTGAGGCTCAGCACGGGAGAAAAAGGCATCGTCGCCAAAATTCACGGCATCTTCCCGCAGCGCCCCGTCGTTCGCGTATTGACCGACCCGGACGGGGAGGATCTGAAGGTGCCTTACGATGTGGATTTGTCGCAGCAATTATCCGTGGTGATTACGGAAGTAGACGGAATGAATCAAATTGGTTAACATATTGAGGTGGAATCTTTAGGCGTAATAAGGTCTTTCGAGGGAAGATGTGCCGGAATAGAGCACTCTTTTCTTTTTTAGGTTAATAAAAGAAATAAGGTGGGCCAATAATGAAAATACTTAAGTATAACTCTGCGATGACAGCACCGGTGAATCCAAAGGATGATCCCTGGGATCCGATCGTTTCCCTGCGGGAGTTCGGACGCCATGTGCTGACCAGCGTGGAAATGACGGTTACGAACCTGTGCAACATGCGCTGCGAGCACTGTGCCGTCGGGGACAGCCTGGTGCTGAAAGAGCCAGAGCAAATACCGCTGGATCTGATGCTGCGGCGTCTGGATGAAGTGGAGCATTTGCGGACGATCAGTATTACCGGAGGTGAGCCGACCTTCCGCAAGCAAATGGTGGACGAGAAGATTTTGCCGATTTTGAAATATGCGAAGGAGCGCGGGATCCGTTCGCAGATCAATTCCAACCTGACCCTGGATTATGAGCGGTATGAGAAACTGATTCCCTATCTGGATGTGATGCATATCTCGTTCAACTATACGAATGAACAGGATTTCTATGAGATAGGCTTCGCCAATAGCGGGCATCCTGTGAAGAAGGAAGTCGCCTACAAGCTGTATCACACGATGATGGAGAATTCGCGAAAATTGAGCGAGGCGGGGATGTACATATCGGCCGAATCGATGATCAATTACCGCACTCACGACAGGCTGCCGGCAATTCATAAGCTGATTACGGAAATGGGCTGCCGCCGGCATGAGGTTCATCCGATGTATGCATCCAATTTCGCCAAAGGACTGCCGGTGTTATCGCTCGATGAAATGCGCCAAGCGATTCATTCCTTGCTCGATGAGCGTAATAAAGAGATATGGATGTTGTTTGGGACCCTCCCATTTTATGCCTGCAATAACAGCGAGGCCGATGCCGCTTTGCTGAAGCGGCTGCGCGAGGAACCGATGGTCACGGTACGGAATGATCCGGACGGCAGAAACCGGGTGAACGTGAATATGTTTACCGGGGAAGTGTTCGTAACGGATTTTGCAGACATCCCTTCTTTCGGCAGCGTGCATGAGGAACGGTTGGATGTTATTTTTGCCAAATGGCTGAACGAACATCCGCTCAATCAGAAAGTAAATTGTTATTGCGAGGCGGCCAGCTGCTGCGGTCCAAACCTGCTCGTTGCAGACATGTATTATAAGGACACCGACTTCAAATCCCGCAAAGCAATCACATTTTAGAAAAGAGGCGCTGTACCTATGCCCGATGGACATACGGAGTTTGAGATTGGCAAGCTGATATTCAATTTGTTTCTAGTCATTATTTTAGTGCTTTTGAATGGGTTTTTCGTTGCAGCGGAGTTTTCGCTCGTTAAGGTGCGTCAGTCCAGGCTGACCCAACTCGTCAGCGAAGGCAACAAGCGTGCAACCTATGCGCTCAAAGTAAATAAAAAACTGGATGCCTATCTATCAGCCACACAATTGGGAATTACGTTGGCCTCACTTGGGCTGGGCTGGGTCGGTGAGCCGGCCATATCCGAACTGCTGATCGAACCATTGATGCATAAAATCGGTGTAACGGATGCGACGCTGATTGCTACCGTTTCGGTTGCGGTAGGGTTTGCGATCATCACTTTTTTGCATATCGTTATCGGGGAGCTCGCTCCGAAATCGCTGGCGATCCAGAAATCGGAGTCGACTTCGTTATGGCTTTCTGCTCCGCTCCTATTCTTCTATCGAGTATTCCTGCCAGTCATCTGGCTGTTGAATTCGGCGGCGAACGGTTTGCTCAGGCTGATCGGCATCGAGCCGGCGGGCGAGGGCGAAGCTGCCCATTCGGAGGAGGAAATCCGCATCCTGATGGATCAGAGCGCGAAGAGCGGTGTCATCGACCAAGACGAGATGAAGCTGATGGACAATCTGTTTGATTTCTCGGACTTGCTGGCGCGGGAGGTCATGCTGCCGAGAACCGATATGGACTGCTTGTACACGAATCTCACTTGGGAAGAAAATATGAGGATCGTGGAGGAAACGAAGCATTCCCGATATCCGGTTGCCGTAGAGGACAAGGATCAGATTATCGGATTTGTTCATCTGGCCGATCTGTTCCTGCCCGACGGAGGCAGCTCTAAGAATATTGCTGCCATCGTGCGGCCGATCCTGAATGTGCCTGAATCCATGGAAGTCAGCCATGTCCTGCGCCTTATGCAGAAGAAGCATTCCCAACTGACCGTCGTGGTAGATGAATATGGGGGCACGGCTGGATTGCTCACAGCGGAGCGAATTATGGAGGAAATCGTCGGCGATCTTTACGATGAGTTCGACATAGATCGCCCTGAAGTGGAGAAGCTCAGCGACGGCACCTTTTCTGTTGACGGCCGGATGCTCATCGAAGATGTAAATGATTTGACAGGGGTCACGATCGTACATGATAAAGTAGATTCCATTGGGGGATGGCTTTTTAAAGAGTTGGACGGAGCACCTACTGTGGGGAAAGTTATTCGGATCGAGAATTTGCTCTTTGAGGTGGCCGAAGCCGAACCGCTTCGCATCATGCGGGTGAATATCAAGCAGCTCGAAGATCAGGACGGGACGCAGGAATCAGCTGCCGACAGTACGGATGCAGAATCGAAGGAGAAATCCCAAGAATACGAGCCCGGTGTTTAAAATAAAAACTCCTATCAAGGCGAGGGAATCGCTTTGATAGGAGTTTTTTTTGTTTTTTTGCTGTATTGCTGCGATTGGTGGTTCATATTCTGGGCGAACGTCATATGTTAATGGTGAGGATCGGGAGCGGTGTCTTGTCTCCCTAGAAAGCCGAACAATTAATGACAGAAGGAGGAACGATCATTGAATCATTCGTTAAGTCATCCCCAAGAGGTAGCCTGGGCCCCCTTTGTCGGCCCTTTTGACCCCTGTCCGCCGATATTGTGCAAGACGTACAGTACGCCGCCGCAGCTGTTTATGCACTTTCAACCGCTGAATCTTCCCCAGTTCAGTCCGGAGGACGCATTAAGGCACGGAACGTTGTGGCCTGCACTCTACAGTCCCTATGAATCCAAGTGGGGAAAAGGAAGGTGAGATAATGTCACACAAAGGCGATTTGGACCCGCAATTTTATGAGATGCTCGAAAAGCTGCAGGCGCTCGATTTCGTGCTTGTCGAATTAAACCTCTTCCTCGATACACACCCCGACGATTTAGCTTCGATTCAGCAATACAATCAGCTTGTCCAGGAACGCACTCAGCTTGCCAACCATTTTCAGCAGCTCTATGGTCCCCTGATGAACTTCGGCCATTCTTATTCGAAATTTCCATGGGAATGGTCGAAGGTACCGTGGCCTTGGCAGGTGTAATGCCTGCCCCGCGGCCGTCTGCTGAAATTGATTAAGGAGGGAAATGCAAAATATGTGGGTCTATGAGAAAAAGCTCCAGTATCCCGTACGGGTAGGAAAATGTGATCCTCGGATGGCTAGGCTGCTGCTTGAGCAATACGGCGGAGCCGATGGAGAGTTGGCGGCTGCGCTGCGTTATTTGAACCAGAGATACACAATCCCCGACAAAGTTATTGGTTTGCTCAATGATATTGGAACCGAGGAACTTGCCCACTTGGAAATGATTGCCACCATGGTATATAAGCTGACGAAGGATGCGACAGTAGAAGAGCTGGATGCTGCGGGATTGGCTCCGCATTACGTCGCGCACGACAGCGCGCTGTTCTATGAGAATGCTTCAGGCGTGCCTTGGACGGCCGCTTATATTCAAGCCAAGGGCGATCCCATTGCGGATTTGTACGAGGACATCGCGGCAGAGGAGAAGGCGCGGGCTACATACCAGTGGCTTATCGATATGACCGATGATGTCGATCTTCAGGACGGTCTCAAATTCCTGCGGGAGCGGGAGATTATCCACTCCTTGCGGTTCCGTGAAGCGGTGGAGATTTTGAAGGATGATCGGGGCAAGAAAACAATTTTTTAATGGCGCCCTAATATGATAAAAAAGGGGATATACGATGTCCAAATCCAAACGCGGAAAAGCGTTGTGGACGCTTCCCTCCAGAGGCCGCGGTACCTGCCCGGTATGCAGGAGCACGCGCATCAAATTGCTGTATTCGAGAAAAAGCGGCCCCGAGCGGATTTTGAAAGTGTGCAAGCGCTGTTTCCAAGCTCCTCAGGAAAAAATCGACGCTGCCGCCGGAGCGCTTGGCGTAAGGTCGGTACAATTATGAGTGTATTCAGCAAGAAAATAAAGAACCCATGTAAATTGAAGTGATCTCTTGGAATAGACATTGAAAAAAACTTGGTTTGACGGGACTGCCCCACGTTTGAAGACAGGGATCAAACACCTTTCAAGTTTAAGACAGCCAGTTGCAGGAAATGAAACCGGTGACTGGTTGTTTAGTTTTGTTTGAATGCGAATTGATTGAGTTATAGTAAGTAATGTGGTCTCGAACGGTCGCTCGATGATTGCCGTCGTCGTAAAGGTTAAGCCTTCGAGATAGAGAACGTTTCAGACTTTAATGTGGGATTAAACGATTCGATGGGGGCGTTATCAGCGGGTGTATCCTTGCGGGACAAGCTCATAGCAATGCCTCTTCCCTTAATGGCTTCTTGATATACCTGGGATTGTAAACATTACCTTGATAGCTGTGAAGCATCATACCTGGTAGAGATGGCAACTGATTGAGCTTATCCAGTACAAAACCAGTGTCTTGCTTGTCAGCTATAGTGTATGCCACAATCTCCCCGTTACACAAGTCCAGGATAATCGATAGGAATAACGTTTTTCCGTCAAACGACAAATAAGTAATATCTATAATAATTTTTTTAATAGGGGCGTCGGCCTCAAATTGGCGTTTTTAAAAAAATTCCGCTATGTAAGCTGGCTGCCCTGTAGGTTTGATTTCTTTATTTTACATGTCATTGCAGCCCTCGCATTGCATAATCTGCTGCACACATTTGTGGTTAATCGTATACCCCCTCCGAAGTAGGGCGGTGATCTTCCGGGATCCATAACGAAATTTATGTTGTATACAGAGTTCACGAGTTTTCTCCACCATGTGATTCTCGTGTGCGTTCCCATACTTGGCCTTCCGCTAAGTGGCGCGGGGAAGTCTGATCGATGTATATGCTTGGGCTACACTGATTCCTTTGGAGAGCTCCTTCCATTTCCTTATACTTTTTTAGCAGATCTAACTGTTGCTTCAAAAACCCCGCGTTTAACTTTTCCAACTTTGATGTATGTTCAGACCCTTTATCGTGCTATCTCATTCAGGTCTCCACTTGTGTCTTATTACGTATGTTTAGTTGCTCTAAGTCTTCTTTCACTGGAATGCCAGCCAATCTCATTTCAATGGCTTTCATCTTTACTTCTACCGTATAGCTAACTCTTGTTACCAACGCAAAAGTACCTCCAAGATTGTCTCCATATCTTACGACATGGCTGCATTCTCTTGAAGGTGTTTTAATTTGTCTCACGTTATGGGGTCAGTTCCAACCGATGAATTCTAGGGAGCCCTTTTTTATCGTAGGTAAGGGTCAAAAGTTAAAACTTATTTAGAGGAACTAAAGAAGGAGGACAACTTGGATACTAAATACAAGAGCCGAATGAAGCGAAAACATCGAGGACAAGGTGATTTTGATTGCTGGGTCAGCGAAAAGGGAATATTTGAATCAAGGATTATATGTGCAGCAACTAAACTGGGAGAATGAGATGCTAAAAAGGTGTTACGAAGGCAGATATCGGTACCGACAATTTCTACTGTTCTTATGGCAGGAACATGGCATATGGGTGAATAACAAGAAGGTGCCACGTCTCATACAAAAGCTTGGCCCGTAGGCTAGTGTCCGCCGGAAGCGCCGCATAAACATGATGATTCGAGCGACTAGGATCCTATTAAACGTCCCATGCCTACCATGATATGCTGCCAAAGATTGGCGACCAAATCAGCATGTCTCGTCGGAACAATTGTCTAAGGAACGCTTCCATGGGAAGCTTCTTCTCGCATCTTCCTCTTTGGCTGAGACTTGAATGAGGAACAGATCTGAATCGAGAAATATATACGAGTTTATAATCGACGACGGTCGTAACAGAAATAAATTAAACTGGCGCCGGTATTCTACCGGCGCCAGTTTGCAGCCTAAGTGTTTCTTAATACCCACTAAATGGAGTATTATCCATTATTAGTTAAGTCCTTTCCCTGCAATAAATCTTGGTAAATACCTCTTGATAATAAAACTATGGACCCTCTACAATGCTTCTAATGCTGTAAGAGACATTTCCACCGCTTGCACTATCTAATCTGATTTTTGTTGTTATCTTGATTTGTTTACTATATGTTATTTCTTGAATTACACCTGTTATATTGTAATCGCCTGTACTTTCCACATTCCTTGCGTTGTTTGTGACGATACTTGATGATTGTGAGGCAACTTTACCTGGGAACCATGCGCTTGTTCCAACAGTACTTGTACTAGTAATTTCAATATAAGTATTTTGAACCTTACCTTTAGTGACTAAGTGAAGTTCCTGAGTCTTCCATACTCCCCAAAAATCATGTCTCGCATCGTTTGTGAAATTATGTCCAGTAGATGCAGAATATGATTGCCAACCTGTGTCTTGAAGTACCGCAAATAAACTAACACCACCACCAGTATTAGTTTCTGGCTTAATCTCAATTCCCTCATTATTTTTTAATGATTGATGTTCCACAATAAAGCTTCCATCGGGCATTTTTATTACTCTATTACCTTTAGCAGTGTAAGTAAAACTTGACTCATCAGTCACTTGTTTGTTAAGTTCGATGCTGTTATATATGTCCAGAGTACTGAGATATTCCACATAGAGTTCAGGATTTTGTTCAAAAATTTCCTTGTATTTTTTTACTAAAGGCTGTGAGTCAACTAAATCTTCCTTACCTTGCATAACAAGGTCATAAGTTTGTTCATGTAATATTCTTATTTCCTCCTCGTTAATTTGAGCTCGAGGAGATGGACTTGCGAAAATAGACGAGGACAGCACTAGTGATAAAGATAAAATTGCTACGAAGATGCTTAAAGTTTTTTTCAAAATAATTTCCTCCAATTATATTATTTTCCTTCAATTACCATATTATAATATAAATTGGAATTTTTCAACAGATATCTGTCTTGTATGGAAAAGTTAAGTAGGTAAATTCAAAGAATAAAATAACTGCTTGGAATTAAATTTCATTTCCTTTTCCTTTTTTTAACAATAAATATTACTAGTGCTATTAAAGCAAATATCACTAAAAGTTGTACTACAACATTCTGCCAAATGATAGTAATAATAATCCCTCCTATAATGATTTGATTAAATATTACCATAAATGATATTTTTACTCAAAAAACAATATGGTGTTATGAAATTGTTAGAAGACTTATGATTTGATTTTTGATATTCACAACTAAAATTTATCATGCTTAAATCGGTAATTTGCTTGTTAAACTATGCGTCTTTAATTTAGGAAGTCACCGTCAAACCTGTGGTAATATAGTCTTAAACTTCGATTCCAAGTACCGTTCCTTCAACCATGTCCTCAGTCATTCGATTGTCCGCATTACCTGGAAGTGGCCGATCGGATAGTTGTGTGCATAAATAGGATTCAATAATATGAATGATAACCTCAATGTACAGAAGAATTCGCCCACCTCGAAATGATCGCTACGATGGTATACAAGCTGACGAAGGATGCGACTGTAGAAGAGCTCGACGCAGCCGGATTGGCTCCGCATTATGTTGCGCACGACAGCGCGCTGTTCTATGAGAATGCTTCCGGCGTGCCTTGGACGGCCGCTTATATTCAGGCCAAGGGTGATCCGATTGCAGACCTGTACGAGGACATCGCGGCAGAGGAGAAGGCGCGGGCTACATACCAGTGGCTTATCGATATGACCGATGACGTCGACCTGCAGGACGGTCTGAAGTTTCTGCGGGAGCGGGAGATTATCCACTCCTTGCGGTTCCGAGAAGCGGTGGAGATTTTGAAGGATGATCGGGGCAAGAAAACGAATTTTTAAAGGCCCCTAATATGATAAAAAAGGAGGTATACGATGTCCAAATCCAAACGCGGAAAAGCGTTGTGGACGCTACCCTCCAGAGGCCGCGGCACCTGCCCGGTATGCAGGAGCACGCGCATCAAATTGCTGTATTCGAGAAAAAGCGGCCCCGAGCAGGTTGTGAAAGTGTGCAAACGCTGTTTCAATGCTCCTCAGGAAAAAATTGACGCTGCTAGTGGTGTCTAAATTCCACTGTACCCGTGACTTTCCGTCTTCTAACCCTTCGTTAAAAACTATTTCATTTTGATAAACAATTCAGATTAATTATACTAAGTCTACTGGGTAAATGGATTTTATTAATAGAACGGAAGAAACACCTGTTATCCTTTTTTATAGATAACAGGTGTTTCTTATGTCAAACATTCAATTAGCGGATCTGGGACAGGGGAGGGATGAAACTCTGATCCAAAAAATTAAGAAAAACTTAAGCATTTGCGTTCATCTATCTTAAGATCTGACGATTATAATAAGGTCACCTGCTGGAGATACTGGGCAGGGATCTCCCGGGGTATGGTATATTTACAACATGGTTAAGTTGTAACAATGACACAGAACAAAGCAGGGGTGCCGATCATGTCCAGAGAGTCGATTCTACTCGTTGATGATGAGAAGGAAATTATTGAATTGATGGAGATTTATCTAAAGAATGAGGGATATACCCTTTACAAAGCTTCCAACGGTTTGGAGGCTCTTCGCATTCTGCAAATTCATGATATAGATCTTATCATTCTAGATATTATGATGCCTGAGATGGATGGCATAGAGGCCTGCATGAAGATCAGAGAGCAAAGGAACACGCCGATCATTATGCTGTCCGCAAAAAGCCAGGATATTGATAAGATTACAGGTCTCAGCATCGGAGCGGACGATTACGTGACCAAGCCGTTCAATCCGTTGGTGCTGATTGCCCGCGTCAAATCTCAGCTCCGCAGATATAAGCATTTGAACCGCCAGGAATCGAAAAAGAGCGAACACGAAATCGTCATTGATGAACTGGTGATCAATACCGCGACCCATACCGTAACCGTGGACGATCAGGAAGTGAAGCTGACGCCCCGCGAATTTGCCATTCTGGAAATGCTCGCTCTAAATCAGGGGATCGTGCTCAGCATGGACAAGATCTATCAGGAGGTATGGAACGAACCGTTTATGGATTCTAAAAACACGATAATGGTTCATATTCGGAAAATTCGTGAAAAAATCGAAAAGGATAAGCAAAATCCACAATTTATAAAGACCGTGTGGGGCATCGGTTATAAAATGAAGTCGTCAAAGGAGTTGTAACATGACCCGTATGAAGCTGTTCAATTCCATCCGATGGAGATTTTTGCTGATCCACATTGTAAGCAGTCTGCTAACCGCCCTAGTTTTGCTTCTAGGCAACTTGCTTGCGAATTACATTTTGCAATTCAATAAGATCAATGCGGCGCTCGTATGGGTGATTAACCATATTGGCTCCATGCCTGTCATGGTCGTGTCTGGAGCTGCTCTATATTTATTTTTCTATTACATGTTAAGCAGACCCTTGGTTCGATACGCCAGCGAAATTGCAGATACCCTGCAGCTCATGGAGAATGGCAAGTTCCATACACCCGTGCCGGTGCAATCTCCTCACGAACTTGGCCTGATTGCTTCCCGGGCAAATCGCGTCGCCGAAGAGCTGAACGATTATTTGCGGGAAATCAACCATGGGCTTCAGGAAATTGCCAAAGGACATTTTCAGTACGATATTCCGGTCAAGCCTGATCATGACTTGGGTGAGATTGCAAAGAGCATAAATGAAATGAGCGCGCAATTGCACCATTCCATACAGGAGGAACGGAAAGCGGAGAAGACGAAAAATGACTTGATCACCGGGGTGTCACACGACCTGAGAACACCGCTCACTTCAATTCTGGGATTTTTGGAGCTGATCGAAAAAGACCGCTATTTCGATGAGGTCGAGCTTCGCTATTATATTGGCATTGCCTATGAAAAGTCCGTGACGTTAAAAAAACTCATCGATGATCTATTTGAATATACGCGGATTAATAACGATATGCCGCTGGATCTGAAGCAGATCGACATGAATGATTTTTTTCGGCAGCTTGCCGAGGAATTTGTGCCTAACCTGGAGAGCGCAGGCGTATCCTGCCGTGTCCATGCGCCTGATCATCCTGTCATCATTAAAGCCGATGGAGATCATCTCGTTCGAGCTTATGAGAACTTAATTTCTAACGCGATTCGATATGGCAGTGCCGGCAAACGTATCGATATATACATTCAGGAACGAGAAGACAAGGCCATCATTCAGGTCGTGAATTATGGCGATCCGATCCCTGAACGCGATTTGCCGTTTATCTTTGACCGATTTTATCGGGCCGATAAATCCAGATCCAAACAGACAGGGGGAGGTACGGGACTCGGGCTTGCCATTACCAAAAGCATCATCGAGGTTCATGGCGGCACCATATCCGCGAGCAGCAGCGAACGGCAAACCTGCTTTGAAACGATCCTCCCTACAACCCAATAAATACGCCGTCTACAGCCTTTCACGATTGTGAAAGGTTTTTTTGTTGTTTGTACCCCCAGAAACATAAGCAGTTGCACTGTTTTATTTAAGGATTTGTTAAGCAATCCGAAGCCATTTATTAAGAAGTCTATTATACGGTTATAGATGTGTAATCCACACATCAAGACCGCCTGACATGAAAGGAGTAAGACCATGCTGAATAGAGCAATTCGTTGTCATCCGTCTAAACCGAGGCTCGCCATTGTACTCGTGATACTTATTTTCGCCTTGGCTGCCTTTCTGAGAATAGATTTTCTCACCTCTGTCCACCACAAGGTATCCCATGATTCCATTTATTACGACGAAATGGTGAGGCAGCTTCTGGAGACAGGGGTTTATGCCTATAAAGATACGGAGCCCAACGCCCAGGTTACGCCAGGATACCCTTTATTCATGGCTGCGGTCTACAAGCTGGCCGATTATGAGCGCCAGGATCCTTTTCCGGCAATCCGGTACACGCAGGTGGTGATGAGTCTCCTGACGTTATGGCTGATCTATGCTATTGCAAAAAGGCTTGGTGGACGGACCGCCGGCATCGTGGCCTTATTGATTGGAGCCGTATATCCGCCGTTTGTATGGAGCAATGCGAGCATTCTCACCGAGACCTTGGCGACATTATTCTTCGCGGCCTACGTCTATCTGCAGCTCCTTGTATTCGAAAGGAAGACACCTGCCTCTGCTTTACTGGGCGGAGCCGCCATGGGAATGCTCGTGCTGACCCGGCCTGAGTTTCTGATCCTCCTGTTACCGATCTATGTATTTCATTATTTTTGGCAAAAGGAAACACGTACGACCTTAAAGCTGTTTTTATTTACCGTGATCGGGACGGCCGCGGTGCTGTCTCCGTGGGTAGTACGGAATATGATTACGCTGAATGAAGTCGTGGTGGCTTCCACTCAGGTAAATCCTTTTCAAGCAGGAACCTACCCCGACAAAAACTATGATGACGGATTGGTCGACCGCCGAGGGAAGACGCAAATGGAAATTGCCAAGGAACGCTTGAAGATCGGCTTTACGGAGCATACCTGGGAATTCGCCAAATGGTATACGTACGGCAAGCTGAAACATACGTACTCCAAAATGTACTTTGGCAGCGGTCACGAGCCGCTATATCCGGTGATTCCAATTGTGCCATGGAGCTGGCTGAACTGGCTGCATCGCGGGCTTGTCTTCTCCGCTCTCGCCTCGCTTTTCGTATTTGCGAGAAAGTGGAGACAGCCTGCCGCAATTCTTGCGATTATCCTTGTGACAATGTCGCTGGTCAGGCTCGTTTTCGTGCCGGAATACCGGTACAACTATACGGTCATGCCGTTCATGATCATTATGGACAGCATCGTTGGCGTCGCTATGATTCGCAAATGGCTGCCTGCCAAGCAAACGGTCTTAGCTGCTGAAAGGAGTGTAAACGATGTTTCATCAACGCCATCATCAACTCAATCATGACAAGATTCTCGCCATTGTACCTGCCTACAACGAGGAGGAAGGCATTGAACAAGTGATCGCTTCACTGCAGAAATATGCACCCTATGCAGATATTCTGGTGGTCAATGACGGCTCAACGGATGATACGGGACTTCTCGCAGAGAATGCGGGAGCAGCGGTTCTCCACCTCTGCAGCAACCTGGGCATCGGCGGCGCCGTACAGACCGGTTATCGGTATGCTGCAGAGTACGGTTACGATTATGCCGTCCAGATTGACGGCGATGGCCAGCATGATCCCGCTGATCTTGCCAAGCTGCTCTGCTGCATGCGCAAGACAGGTGCAGATATGGTTGTAGGCTCCCGTTTTATCGAAAAAGAGGGCTTCCAGTCCACGTTCGCTAGAAAGCTCGGCATTGATCTGCTTGGGGGTCTGGTTACACAATTGACCGGGAAACGAATTACCGACCCTACCTCGGGCTACCGTTTATGCAACCGCAGGGCAATTGCTTTGTTTGCACAGCAGTATCCTACAGATTATCCAGAGGTTGAGGCTCTCGTGATGCTCGATAACTGCCAGCTGTCCTTTCAAGAAATTCCTGTAGTGATGAAAGAGCGGCAAGGCGGCGTGTCCAGCATCTCGCCTCTCCAATCCATTTATTATATGTGCAAGGTGATTTTAGCCATTCTCATGATGAAGACAAGGAAAAAGAAAATGTGGGAGATGAGTCATGAAACCTGATATCTATTTGTTCAGCTTCTTCATCAGCCTCAGTTTCGCCGCAACGATTCTTTATCTCATCCGCAATCAAAAGCTGAAGGAGCAGTACGCACTGCTCTGGCTGACACTTAGCGTCATGATGATGGTTCTGACCTTATTTCCATCCATCTTGGACGATGTGGCCAGGCGGATCCGCATTGAGTATGCCCCATCGCTGCTCTATTTGCTTAGTGTGGTAGGGATTTTATTTATTCTGCTTCACCTTACGATGGCCGTATCCTCACTTGCCCAGCGCAATGTGGAATTGATCCAGACCCTTGCCCTGCATGAGCGTAAAATCCATGCCTTGATGAAGCAGAACGGGCAGTCTGAGAAGGAGGAGGAGGAGGGAACCGAAGGTCAGCGGGCGAATGAATGAACATTGAAAAGGAGTTTTTAGGATCATGATGAAGATCAAGAAAGCAATTCTAGCTGTAAGCCTTGCCGCCTCGCAAGCGGCATTCGTTATGCCTGTGTACGCGGAGTCCCCGTACGAGGTGCAGGACAAGCAAGTGCAACTGAATGGAGTCACGAATCAACTGGTCTTATATCTAAATAGCCGCAAAATGGAGCAAAACGGCTTAGAATATACCGCCATTCGCGAAGCAACAGTGAAGCAAGGCATAACTTACGTCAGTTTGCGTTCGATAACGGAACGCTTGGGCTACAAAGTTGAGTATGACGCAAATACGAATGAGGTGCTGGTCAGCGGCGGCGAAGCAACTGAATCAAGATTCAAAGCAAATCGAAATACGTATATTCTAAACGGCGCATCATATCCAATGAATGGCACGCCATATATGGATGAAGGGGTTCTCATGCTTCCGCTGCGATCCTTATCCGCAGCTTACGGCCTCAAGATTACACTGGAGGGAAGCCAAGCAATCCTGGAGCTACCCGCCGGTACTGCAACTGATCCAGAACCTGAGCCAGAGCGCAATGAACCTCCGGTTGCCTTGTTTGCAACGGATAAACATAAATATCGCATAGGGGAATTCATTCGCTATGACGATCAGAGCACAGATGATGAGGATGCTATCGTGGAGCGCAAATGGGACAATAATGAGCCTGCCTTTTTCCAGCCGGGCATCGTCGAGGTGACTCTGCAAGTGACCGACAAGCATGGCTTGTCCTCTACTTACAAGCAGCAGATTGAGATTACTTCAGAGCTGCTCTATACGAAAGAAGAGTTTAATCGTTTATTTACGCCTGTGGGCAGTAATTTTGAAATTGCGGGAGGCTCCGTGCTGTCCTTTGATGCCTTACCCTATACCTATCGGACAGAGCCGTATACCTTATTTCGGGCTAGCGGCCCCGAGACTGTAAATTATGAGGGCATCCTATATCAAGACACGATCGAAGGAACTACGCTATTTATGATCCATCATAAAAACGACCTGGGTGAAAAGGCAAAATTTTATGTCGTTGCCGAGAACAAAGGCGAAGCTCCCGCGAGTGTCGAAATAGGCGGTCTGGGCTTCGCCGGCCCAAGCATTCACCCCGAAGTGGCGGGAAGGTTGGCTGCAGCAAGATATTTCGAATCGATGATTAGCGGCAGTGCCAGCAGGAGCATGACATTGGTGCCGGGAGAGAAGAAATTGATATTTACGGAGCTCAGCGCAGCCGCCGTGCCAAACGGGGATGTTGTCACCCTAAATGCCGATCTTGTGAGCGATGGCCCTATTCAATATACCGTGCTGATCGTCAAGGCAAACCACGATCCCTTGGAGATGATTTCTGCACTCCCTTACCTTGATCCGAAGGAATCGATCATTCGGGGTACTTTCCAGGATTCAGCCCGCGTATTTGAGTATAACGGGCTGGTAGGTACGAAGCCGGAGCGGCTGCCGCTAACCGACAATACCACCGATCCTTTTCAAAAAGGCATCGACGGTATCAAGCTCACCGAAGCCACGAACTCCGGCAATTACGGAGTGCTCTATTATATCGTTCTGAATCGTGTCGCGCCTAATACGCTGATCACCTTCAACCCGCGCGGTGGCCTTTATTCCGGTGCGGCGAGAGTGAATAACGATGTCATTCATATTAAGCATATTGGATCTACGAAGGACAGCACCAGTGTCCTCTATCGGACGGGTGACCAAGAAGAAAAAGTAGAGCTGTGGATTACCCCGGCCGCAGGCAGCAATTTGCCGTTTACATTTCTGTTCTTGCCGCTGCCTGAGGCGAGGAATTGATAGAATTCGAATGAGCTAAAATCTCTTATTTTAACCAATAACCATCTTAGGGGATGATTTGCGCTTGACTCCATTCGAAATAAAGCTCTGGATGGTGGTGACTAACATAAGCGAGAAAAGGCTGCAGGCGGCCGATGTTGAATAGGCTTTTCAGCATACGTTGAGGATAGGGCTGTACTGTTCGATATGAATTCACATGATCGATGACCTTTAGTGTATTTTCAGGAGTTACATAGACGTGCCGTAATGCGGTATCGACACGAGTGAACCCTACCCGCTTCATCTCCTTGATTATCAATACTAACTGTTCAGCAATAAAGTCTGGAAAGTCTACTCTGCTGGAGAGAAATGCTTTTAACCCAGGCCCGCTGAAATATTCCATCACGATGTAATTCCTGCCGACTTCGTAGACCAGCGGAATAAAAGAAGCGGAAGCAGCCGCAAGAAGTGCCTTGGCTTCAGTCTCCGCATCTGATTCATTCACAAAAATTTTAACGCATTGGTGGGCAGAAATTCGAAATACTGCTCCTTGAGCACCTGCACCAATATAAGGAAGCTCGGTCGGGTTATGATAACCGATTTGATATGGGACACCTGGCATATGAGTACCTGGAAAAACAGTAATCCTATTAAAGTTATTCATATTGTCCCCCCATGATATTTGTAATGTTTATACCAGACAGGGAAATTATATATTATGGTTTGAATTAAGGAATTCATAGCATTTCGCCGATGTTCCATATAGTTTACCAAGGTAATTACATCCTGTTCGGATACGCCCCACTCAACTGGAATATTGCTGGCCGCATGAAACAAATCGTTCCTTGTCAAGGAATGCAGCTTGGCTAGCGATTCGCGAAAAGGGTGGGTACCATCAATAAAAGGGACGAAGCGTTGATAAAGCGTTCCCCAATAAGCCTTGTAATTGTTCATTTTATTTAGTAGAGTTTCAGCGTTCCAATGGGGTCCGTTAAACACATTGGCTTGATCGATCATCCATAACTTCGGCTCAGGCCCTCCTGCAATGATTAAATTTTGCTTATCCTGCGTCCAAATATGCCGATCATTATTATCAAGCCAGTAATCAAATAAAATCATATCAGCGGCCTGACTGATATTTGTGCATCTAGCAAGGTCAAGGTCGCTCGGATGAAGTATGCCATGGGGGATGAACAGGCTGCCGAAATGCGGACCTGTTTGTGCGGGAGGGCAGCCAGTTACTCCTTCAGGTATGAAAATGACCTTGCCGTCAGGAATAGGGAGGTTCATCCTTTTTGCTAATTGACTGCAGATTAATTCGTTGACTAGAACCCTGATTCCCTGAGGATTGGATAACAATTTAATCACATAATGGTTTCCGTCACTGCAAAGCACTAGATGGGGCGCGCTCCAACCTGGTAAAGGTTGAATATACTGGGTGACTTGTAGCATAATTATCACCCCTCTCATTTATTACAATTAGCTTATTCTGAAATACGATTAAAGATTGTTCCAATGAACTAGTAGATTCGTTGATTTTAAGATTTTTGAGGAGCGCATCGGGTTAATTCCATGAGTCACTCGCAATTCAAGCGGAATCAGCTCCAAACGAGGATGAACGAGATGAAAAGACGTTGGACCGTCTCGATATCAAAATTGCAAGAGATGGCAGACCGTATTTAAAAAGAGAGAATGCTGAGAGTACCGGCTGAATAGCCTTTACTAGGGAGGGATGAAGCGTGGAGCGCCTTTGGACAAAGTCGTTTATTCTTATGACGGCAGGAACGCTGCTGCTGTTCACTGGATTTTATTTGCTGCTTCCAACACTGCCGCTGTTCATCAAAGAATTGGGCGGCAATGAAGCGCAGGTCGGCATGGTGACAGGGGCGTTTATGTTGTCCGCCGTCATTTTTCGCCCTGTTGTCGGTGTGCTGCTTGATCGGTTCGGCAGGCGTCCTTTTATTGTTTGGGGATTGATTCTCTTTGCCTTGGCGATATATATGTACGACTGGGTCGGCGGCATTGCCGTTTTAATATGGATCCGCATCGCGCATGGGATGAGTTGGGCCGTATCTACAACGGCCCTCTTTACGGCTGCTACGGATATGATACCTTCTACACGCCGCGGGGAAGGCATGGGATGGTTTGGTACGGCTACGACTCTGGCAATGGCGGTCGGTCCAATCTTCGGCATCTGGTTTATACAACATCTCTCATACAGCGCTTTGTTTCTATCCGCCGCGGTTTTCTCCGTCGTAGCGCTGCTCCTTACATTTGGCGCCAAAATCCCGTATCAGCCCCATAAGAGAATTGCAGGGATCGAGCTTTTCGAGAAATCCGTTTTCCCTGTCACGGCTGCCGTCTTTTTCCTGACGATTGCTTATGGGGGCATCACGACCTTTGTTCCGCTGCTTGCCAGCTCAGTCAACGTTAACTCCGGCACATTCTTTCTGGTGTATGCGGCAACGCTGTTTTTATTTCGTCCTATCGCGGGAAAACTATCGGACCGATATGGCGAAGCATTTGTCATTATCCCGTCTCTTCTAATTACGATGCTGGCATTGATCGTCCTCAGCTTCTCAACCGGGCTATTCGGCATGCTTGTCTCCGCTGTTCTGTACGGTATCGGTTTTGGCTCTGCGCAGCCCACACTTCAAGCGGCAACGATTCGTCTGGCCCATCCGGAACGGAGAGGCGGGGCCAATGCGTCGTTATTGACGGCTACCGACCTTGGCATCGGGCTGGGCGCAATCGTGCTAGGCTGGGTCTCCCAGCATACCAGCTACCAGGTATTGTTTACGGTTAGCGCGGCTTCGGTCGCATTCTCCCTGCTGCTGTTCATTTTCTTTGTAAAACATTTGTTGAAAAATAAGGGGCTGCGCTCGCAGAAAGACGCCGCTCTTCCGTCTGAACCGAATTGACCCAGCGTTGTTGTAACTGTACCACTGCATACGCGTAAGCTCAGCCAACCGGAGGCTTTGGATCGCCAAAGCATCCGGTTCTTTTGCTTTCCAGAATATGTGATTATTTTTCAAAAAAACTATTGACCAATACGATATATCGCTATAATATAACGATATATCGTATTGAGAGGTGAACGTAGGATGAGGATTCACGATTACGGTGCTTGGCGGGCTAATCAGCCCGAGCGCAGAGGACATCCCAAGGAAGGGGTTTACCAGGATATATTTATAAGGCATCGCCACGGTGGCGGACGAGGAGGCTTTGGGGGACGGGGAGAAGGCAAACGTTTTTTTGAACGGGGGAAGTTCAAGTTTGCTCTCCTTGAGCTGCTGGCGTCGGAACCGATGCACGGATACCAGTTGATTAAAACGATGGAAGAGAAAACGGGCGGCCTGTACTCGCCAAGCCCGGGCTCTGTGTATCCGAATTTGCAGTGGCTTGAAGATATGCAGCTTATAGGCTCGACCGAGAAGGACGGCAAGAAACTGTACCATATCACGGATGAAGGACTAGCCTATCTTCGCGAACAAAGAGAGGAACAGGCGGAACGGCCGGAGAACCCGTGGGAGCATGCTGGATGGCATCGGCCCCATGGCAGAGGGCATGGCAAGCATCTACTGCGTGGTCTGATGAAGGACTGGTCCGAGGTTGTTCATTTGATGGCTAGGGCGTCGGAAGCAGCAAAGGTGGATCCCGGCTCCAAGCAAGCGCAGGAGTTTCAAGAAATCATGTCCAAGCTGAGGGTCAGCTTATCAGAAAATCTGGCAGCCTCCCAGGGCTCTAACCAGGACGGAAATGTGCCGCCTCCATCCCCAAATGGCCCGTTTACGGTCGATGAACGGGACGGTGAATAAGGAGCTGATCCTGTGTTATTATGAAGCGTTGTATTGTCATTCGCAAGGCCTTCATTTTTTAAAATAGAATCATAAAGAGGAGGAAATGTCATGTTAATTCAAACAAGAACGATCGTTGTGCAAAAAGATAAGGTGGATCTCGTCATTGAACGGTTTACCAAAGATAGCCCGGTAGATACGATGGAGGGCTTTATCGACAAAACCGTTATGGTTAACCGAAAGAAACAAGAACACGAAGAGGTCGTTGTTATGATCCGCTGGAGATCGGTTGAGGACTGGAAAAACTGGGAGAAAAGCGATGTTCACATTCAAGGGCATCGGCAGAATAAAGGCAAACCGGCGCCGGACTACATTATAAGCACGACCGTCAATATGTATGAAGTGAAAGCCGTGAAGGAAGGCTTGAAACAAGAATAAGCTGATTCGTAAAAAGGCATTCAAATCTCTTGATTTACAAGGGATTTGAATGCCTGCTTGCTGTTTTCACCTTAAATGGTCATATTTTGAATGATAAATTTCCGTTCACGCTGGGGATACTGGAGGGATAAGCCATTTCCAGTCACCCGTTATGGAACGTACATGTTTACTTTTCTGCGTTTCAAATGAGCGCTCGTTGTTCAAGAAGATTCATTGTGTCGGTAACAAGAAAAAACCTTGATGCCTAGTCTGGCACCAAGGTTAGGGATGAATATAAGTAAATATCTCTTATTTTCCGATGAATTCTTGAACCCAGTAGCCGTTGTCATAAGCGACGCCGATGGCCGTAAAGTTAGGGTTCATAATATTTTGGCGATGGCCCTCGCTGTTCATCCAGGCATTCATGACTTCAGCAGGCGTGCGTTGGCCTTTGGCGATATTTTCACCAGCATAACTATAGGAAACTCCAAACTGCTTCATCATATCGAACGGAGAACCATAAGTTGGCGACTGGTGGTCAAAATATCCGTTTTGACGCATATCGGCTGCTTTTGCGGCAGCTACTTTAGTCAAATCGGCTTGCGTCGTCAGCGGCTTGAGGCCTGCTTTGGCGCGTTCCTGGTTGACCAGATCAACGACTTGTGCGGCAAAAGAAGAGGCGTCCGATTGACCAGCGTTCGCATTGTTGTCCTTGCTAGGCGCTGTTGGCGCGGTAGGTTGAGTTGTCGTTCCATTGCCGGCATTAGCATCAGAACCGGTTGAAGGCTTCTGGCTTGGCGTCGTCGGTTTTGTGCTCGGTGCTGTTGGTTTTTGAACAGGTGCGGAAGGCGTGGCCGGTTTTTGATTAGGCACGGATGGTGCTGGTACAGCTGGTGTTTCCTTCTGCGGCTGCTCTGTTCCTACAGTTGGCCAATTAGGAATCACCCATTTCAGATCGTCCAAAGAGCCATTCCAGTTCCATTTTGACAAGATTTGTTGAAATTGTTGATTGCAATCTACGCTAGGAGTTGAAGCGGCTTCTGCTTTTGCTCCTTGCGGCAGAACAAGTCCTGCAGCGAGTACGGCCGTAGCCATGCTTGTGGTTACCAATGTTTTAAAGTGCTTATTCTTCATAACGTTGATTCCTCCAAATCATTCTATTAGTTTTGAAAACATGATAGATAGACTGATCCGACAATAGTTACAATTTTGTAATTTTGTGCAACCCCATTCTAACATGCATTCAGGCAAAAAGGGGGAGGTAAGTTATGGATAGAAACATAAGCATATTAGTAGGTTAGCTGATGGAGGAATTGCAGCTAGAGATGGAGTAGATTCATAGAAAATAGCTGCTTCTAATAGGAGCATTGGGAAGTTTACTGCTAAGCGAACGGACCGTGGTTCCGTTATTTTCGGAAAAAGAGGCGAAATGTAGTGCTAACGGACTCTCGTTCCGCTATTCTAGCTAATATGCTTAATTGCAGTTAGGTTTTTGGGTAATAGCTGCTTCTGTGTCCGTTAGCACGAAAAATCGGCAATAATGAGGAAATAGGGTCTCTCCTGTCCTGTCCGTTAGGTTAATTATTTTTTGAAAAATATCGTAGTCTAGCAGCAGATAATGATTTGTCAGACCTGGTCCTGATGAATCTGTTGAAATAAACATTATAACGTTATATTTACTTTCTGGCATAAGCATGTTACCTTAAACATTATAATGTTTTAAATGGAATGGGTGATAGTTTTGACCGATCGAATAGCTGCTCGCGGTAGAGCACAACCTTCAAGAGATAGATTCGTGCTTCGCGAGGTAAAAAGGGTGAACGGCGAGAAAATCGACATTGTTATCGAGGATGGCAAAATCGCCGAAATTACCGCCGCCGGAAAAGGAAGCGGGCAGCCGCTGAATAACATCTCGGGCACATACGTGTCGAGCGGTTGGATCGATATGCATGTCCATGCCTTTCCCGAACTTGATCCCTATGGGGATGAAATCGATGAGATCGGCGTAAAGCAGGGAGTGACAACAATTGTCGATGCCGGCAGCTGCGGCGCGGATCGGATTGCCGACCTGATCGCCGACAGCAAGCGGGCCAAGACGAAGATGTATGCTTTTTTGAACATTTCCCGGATCGGGCTGTCTAGAATTGACGAATTGTCCCGGCTGAAGTGGATTGATAAGGAGCAGGCCAAGCTGGCAATCTTGGCATACGAAGAATTCATTGTCGGACTCAAAGCGCGGATCAGCAGGAGCGTGGTCGGTGATAGCGGCCTGAAGCCGCTTCGCCTCGCCCGGGAACTATCCGGCGACACGGGACTGCCGCTTATGGTGCATATCGGTTCAGGACCTCCGGATATTCAAGAGGTAATTCCTCTTTTGCAGCGAAAAGATATCATTACGCACTATCTTCATGGGAAGACGAACAATTTATTTGATGCGGAAGGCCATCCGCTGCGAGTATTGACCGATGCGTTAGCGAGGGGCGTTCATTTGGATGTTGGCCATGGGACGGCAAGCTTTTCCTTTCGAATGGCTGAAGCGGCCAAGCGGCACGGTGTTGGGCTGCATACGATCAGCACTGACATTTACCGGGGCAACCGGTTGAACGGTCCGGTCTACAGCATGGCTAACGTGCTGACCAAGTTTCTCAGCTTGGGTTACTCGCTGGGAGAGACAATCGATGCGGTTACAAGCCGTGCTGCTGACTGGCTGGGCAAGCCGGAGCTGGGCCGGATTCAGGTAGGAGATGCCGCCAACTTGACGTTGTTTACATTAGATGACGAACGGGTGGAGCTGGTAGATTCCGAAGGAGAGCGAAGAGTGGCGAACCGACTTATTAAAGCAAAAGGAGTGGTTACAGGTGGGGAATACATTAAATGCGAAGTACGGGCTTAAGCGGGTCATTAATGCCAGCGGACGGATGAGCATCCTGGGCGTATCCGCGCCGAGCGATACGGTCATGGAGGCGATGAAGCAGGGCGGGCAAAGCTATGTCGAGATCGCCGATCTGGTTGATAAAGCAGGGGATTATATCGCCCGGATTCTCGGGTCGGAAGCGGCGGTGATCGTTAACTCGGCATCCAGCGGGATTGCTCTCTCGGTAGCAGCTATAGTGACCCAAGGCAATCGCCGGCGCAGCGAGCGCCTGCATCAGGAGATCAATCCCAAGAATGAGATCATCATTTTGAAAGGACATAATGTACAGTACGGGGCTCCCGTAGAGACGATGGTGTATTTAGGCGGCGGCAGGCTGCTGGAGGTAGGCTATGCCAATGAAGGGCGGGCCGAGCATATCGAGGATGCGATTTCCGATAAGACCGCAGCTATTCTTTATGTCAAATCACATCATGCCGTGCAAAAAAATATGATTTCGGTGGAAGAAGCCTGGGACGTTGCTCAGCGCTGCGGAGTTCCGCTTATCGTGGATGCGGCAGCAGAGGAGGATCTTCAGAAATATGTGAAGTATTCCGATCTAGCGATTTACAGCGGCTCCAAAGCTATTGAGGGCCCAACGTCAGGCATCGTTGCTGGAAAAAGAACCTTCATCGAGTGGGTCAAAGTTCAAGGGCATGGGATTGGCCGCAGCATGAAAGTAGGCAAGGAGACGTCTTTCGGATTGCTGCAGGCTCTGGATGAATACATGGTGAAGGAAGATAAGAGCGAGCAGGAAAAGGCGCTGCTGGAAGCATTAATGCCATTAAATGATATCGCCGGGGTTCAGGTGTCGGTTGTGCAGGATGAGGCGGGGCGGGCGATTTACCGCGGCCGCATTCAGATCGATGCTCAGCAGACAGGCATTACCGCCAAAGAAGTCGCGGAACGGCTGCAGAACGGCGAGATTGCTATATATACACGGGACTACGGTGTTCGCCAAGGATATTTCGATATCGACCCTCGGCCGCTGCTTGGAGATGACATTACCGTTATCGAGGCTAAAATACGTGAATTAACAGGGGGGCGTTAATATGTCACAGATCGCCAAACGCTTTTACAAAGGCAGAGTCGCATTAAATGTGCTGGCCAAGGACGTGGAGAATGCCAAGGAAATATTCGAGGCTGCGGAAGGATACGTGCTGGTCGGCGTCCTATCCAAGGACTATACAACGATCCATGAGGCTGTAGCGGCCATGGAGCAATACGGCCGGGAAATCGATGAAGCGGTATCGATCGGGCTCGGCGCTGGCGATAATCGTCAAGCGGCAATGGTGGCGGAAATCGCCAGGCATTATCCCGGCAGCCATATCAATCAGGTATTTCCCGCCGTCGGGGCTACCCGGGCCAATCTCAGAGAGAAGGATAGCTGGATCAACAGTCTAGTGTCGCCAACGGGCCAGGCGGGATACGTGAATATTTCTACTGGGCCGATCAGTGCGGCAGGCAGCGAGCCAGCTATCGTCCCGGTTCGCTCAGCGATTTCTCTCGTCCGCGATATGGGCGGCAATGCCCTGAAATATTTCCCGATGGCGGGGCTGAACCGTGAAGATGAATTTCGTGCCGTCGCCAGGGGCTGTGCTGCGGAAGGCTTTGCTCTCGAACCGACGGGGGGCATCGATATGAATAATTTCGAGGCTATTCTGCGGATCGCGTTTGAAGCAGGGGTTCAGCAGGTGATCCCTCACGTATATTCCTCGATCATTGACCAGGGGTCGGGAAAAACCAATGTCCAGGATGTACGCGATTTGCTCGCGATTATGAAAAGGCTGGCTGATCAGTATGCCTAAGCGGATAGCCGCCTTTGGCGAGGTTATGATGCGTCTGCAGGTGCCGGGGCATGATTTGCTGTCGCAGGGCAACACGCTGCACTATACATTTTCCGGTACCGGCGTAAACGTCGTTTCGGCGCTGGCGAGATTCGGACACGCGGGGAGCCTGATCTCCCGCTTGCCTGCCAATCCGTTGGGCGATGCGGCGAGAGCCTATTTGCGCAAGCTGGGAGTTTCTACGTCTTCCATTCTAGAAGGCGGAAATTATATCGGCATGTATTTCCTCGAGAACGGCTTCGGGGCCAGGCCCAGCCGCGTCACCTACAGCAATCGCTTGGACAGCAGCTTTAATACGGCTCCTGAGGATGTTTACGATTATGATAATATTACCCGGGGAATTGACGCAATTCACTTTTGCGGCATTACTCTCGCGATGAATGATAGCGTCAGGCAGCATATGAAAGCATTGGCTCGTGCGGTGAAGCAGCAGGGAGGCCTCGTTATTTTCGATTGCAATTACCGGCCGTCCCTGTGGGGCGAAAGCGGATATGCCAAAGCGAAGCCGCATTATGAGGAAATGCTGCGTTTGGCGGACATCGTAATGATGAATGAGCAAGACGTGATGAACACGCTGGGCATGAGCACGCAGCAGGAGCAGCGTGAAGAGCAGCTTAAGGAGCTGATCCCGCTCGTTGCCGCGCAATATCAAATCCCGGTCATCGCGGGAACTCATCGCTCCATCCATGGCGATAATTCACATTCCTTACGGGGTTTTTTATACAAAAATCAGCGCTTCGCTTTTTCAGATATGCTGACGTTTTCCGTCTATGATAGAATAGGAGCTGGGGATGCCTTTGCGAGCGGGATTATTCATGGCGAACTGGCGGGCTTCCTGCCAGAGAAGACGGTTGCGTTCGCGGCGGCGGCAGGCATGCTGGCGCACACGGTATCGGGCGATACCCCTATGTCAACGGAAGAGGAAATACTGCGGGCGATGACACGGTCCGCTGGCGATGTAGAAAGGTAGTGGAAATAAGTGAGCTTGTCCAGAAAGGATAAACCGCTGTATTTGCAAATTAGGGATATTTTGAAGGATCGGATCCTGCACGGCGTTTACCCCTTGGGGCAGAATATCCCCTCGGAGCCGCAATTAGAGCAGGAATTTTCCGTGAGTAAAATTACCGTGCGGGGTGCGATTCAGGAGCTTGTCCAGGAAGGCTACCTTGAAAGAGGCAGCGGAAAAGGAACCAAAGTGATTCGCAACAAAGCAGCCTCCAAGCTGTCGAAATGGAAGCATTTCACGGAGATTTTAGTGGAGGAAGGGCATCGCATTCAAAAGCAGTGGCTTCGGGCCGGGACGGTTCAGACAGAGGCGGATGCCGAGCTGAGCCGCTTATTCGGTGAACACTGCTTAAGGCTCGAGCGGGTGTACTTTCTTGATGACAGGCCTTATATTTACTATACCCATTATTTGAACATGACTGTGGGCGAGCTGGAGCTTGCCGATTTAAATGCCCGGTCCTTGTACGAGCTGCTGGAGGAGCACAATATTTCGTTAGACCGTCTGCGCGACGAGTTTTCGGTTGCCGTTCCGCCGCCGGAGGCGGAAGAAATTCTGCAGCTTGGGGGCAATGCTAAGCCGCTGCTCAAGCGATCCCGCTATTCTTATGACGAGCACGGCAAGATCAGAGAATACAGCATCGGATATTACAATACAGAGCTGCAAAATTATATCGTTAATTATGATGTGTAATTTGGTGCGATACCAAGTAGGAAGGCAGCTGTCCAATCATGATGAATGTCTCCGCATATGATGTTAGTGGATATTATTTGAAAGGAGAAGACATTATGGGATTGTACGCGCACCATCATAAGGGAGGACATTGCTGTCCTCCGGGAGAGGCGATTATCGATCCTCCGCAGTATGTAGTGAACGATTATTTCCATCCCCAAATCGTCCCGGTGATTCATCCGATTCAAATCATCAACAAACATCATTGCGTCCCGGTTCCTCATCATCAATATACGGTTCAAACTAAGGATGTTTTTTGTCCCACGGATTATCGTGGGAAGAAGGGCAAAAGATAGTTTGATATTTCCGAAGGCAGGAGCAGCTCTCAAGCAGAGCTGCTTTTTTCTGTGTCTGCAGCATATGGAGAAATATTAGATTGTCATAAAAATGACATAAAAAGAAGCGAAAATCGGCTAAAAGCGACTCTAATGGGCTATATTAGTGAGAAATGTAATAGATTATCATTTTAATCAAGTAGTTTTATACGTTTTCCAAGGAAAAAAGGGGGCAATAGAAGTTAAGCTTATGAGGAGTAAAGGAGTTGCGCTATTTCTCGTATTTGCGGGGCTGCTCCTGCTGAATCTAGCATTTGCCGGCACAGCTTCTCCTATATTGGCGGAGTCTTCGGCGAAGGATGAAACCTTCGAGCAACCGGTGCCATCCCTGCAGCAACTGGTGGATGAAGCAAGGCCCGGAGATACCGTCGTGCTGAACGAAGAGAAATATACAGGCCCTGTCGTCATATCCAAGAGGCTGACGATCGAAGGCGGCAAGACGGCGATCCTCTACAATAGCACTTCGGAGGCGGCGATTCGGATTGAGGCGCCCGGAGTTATCGTACGGGGAGTCAATATTCTGCAGGAGAACGCCGGCGAAGAAACTGCGGCCGTAGCAGTTCACGCCGATCAGGCTGTTCTTGAGGAGCTCAGAATCAAAACCGCCGGCTTCGGCATCATGCTCCGTGATGCGAACCATGCTCTGCTTCAGAGCAACGAAATCTCCTGGCTGCGCACAGAGAACGAAGCCGATGTGAAAATGGGCCGGAAGGGAAACGGCATCGATCTGTACAATTCGCATGACAATCGGATCAAGCAGAATACGATTGCCGGTATGAGGGACGGTATCTACCTGGAGAACAGCAATAGGCAGAAAATCGAAAACAATCGGCTGTACAGCTCGCGTTACGGCATCCATTGCATGTATGTGACGGATACGCAGATCGTTAACAACCGGGGGGAATTCAACGTAACTGGGGCTATGATCATGGGCGTTAGAGACGCCTACGTAGCGGATAATTCCTTCGCAAAGCAAAGCCAGAACGTGAATTCGCAAGGCATTTTATTGTTCGACGTGCAAAATTCGGTCATTGAGCGAAATCTCGTCGAAGGCAACCGGGTCGGATTATATATCGAATTGTCCAAGGATAATCAAGTGATCGAAAATGCGATCATTCGAAACTTCATCGGGATTCAATTCAAACAGGCCGAGGGCAACCAAATACAGGCCAACGATTTCGTGGCCAATGTCATCGAAGCGGAAGCGACCGACAGCAGAGACAATGAACTGTTAGGAAATTATTGGGATTCAGCGACTGTCCTGGATATGGATAATGACGGTATTAGTGATATCCCGTACAAAATCAATCCTTTCTATCAAGCGCTGATCGCAAAGACGCCCGCTTTTCAGCTGTTCTTTCAATCGCCGGGCATGACGTTTCTGAGCGGCATGTACAGCGATCACCAGGAACGCTGGACGACGGACCGTGCGCCGCAAATGAAGCTGGCATCGGCTATGCTGCCGGTGCAAGCGGAAGATATTGTGGCCATTTCGGATCCGGTCATTTCAGATCAAACATTAATTATGATTATCGCTTCGATGCTGCTGGCAACAGCGGTTATAACAATACTATATTCGGGGGTATCCAAATCATGAAAAAATGGTCATTAGCCATAGTAATTATGCTTGCATTTATTTTACTTGTCGGTTGCGGCCAGAACAAATATGCCGCGCAGGCAATCAATGAAGATGTCGATGTGTGCGCAGTGTGCAATATGCAGGTAAAAGACGACGCCTTCGCCACGCAAATCGTAACGAAGGACGGCAAAAGCTTGAAATTCGACGATCTGGGCTGCATGAATACTTGGAAGCAGGAGAACGGTACGGACAATATCGGCATGGACTATGTCCGCGACTATAACGACAAGGAATGGGTCGAGTTCAGCAAAGCGACCTATGTGTATGATGCTTCGATCCGCACGCCAATGGCCTATGGAATTGTCAGCTTCAAAGATAAATCCGCTGCGGAAGCCTTTGTTAAAGAGCAAGGCGTGGGACAAGTACTGAGCGCGAATGAGCTGGCCAACCATACATGGCAGCAGAGTCAAGACATGATGCATCATGATCACGGCGAGGCACACGGGCATGATCAAAGCCGCAGCGACGAGCACACGGATGACCATAGCGTCGGGCATGGACAAGAGCACAGCGACAGCCATGACGACAGCAGTCATCCATAGAAGATGAGGTTAGAACGATGACCGATATGCTTCATGTGGCAAAAAGAGAAATCAAAATTGGGCTCCGCAATCCGTGGGCCTATTCTTTTCTCATTTTATTTTCCGTATTCAGCGTAAGCCTGCTGCTCGTCAATTCCCAGAACGCTGTCAGCGGCTATTCTGCAATCACCGGCTCGATGCTCAGCCTGATACTGTATTTGCTGCCGCTGATGACGCTGTTTCTCGGCTCGTTCTCCCTGACGGGGGAGAAGGAGGAGGGGAGCTGGCAGCTGCTGTCGACGTATCCGCTTGGCACCATGCCTTTCATTATTGGCAAATATGTAGGGTTGTCCGTCGTTCTGCTGACGATCGTCTCATTCGGCTATGGCTTGATGGGCATCATTTCCGTCGCAGCGGGCAAAGCTTTTGAGTTGACGACTTACTTGCTGTTCCTGGCATTCTCCTGCGGTCTGGTCCTGCTCTTCCTGGCGCTTGCCCTGCTGATTGGCTCTCTCTCCAAAAATCGCTGGCAGGCGTTAACCTTCTCTGTCATGATCTGGTTTTTTACCGTCATCGGCTGGACAACAATACTGATTTCCGTGCTTGGACTACTGCCATATCTCTGGATCAAGCCAGTGCTGATCGCTTTGACGTTTCTCAACCCTGCTGAACTGGTGCGCCTGTTTGTCGTCATCAAGCTGGGCGGCGGTTCCGTACTCGGCCCGGAGTACTACGAGTGGGTAACCTGGATTCATCAGCCCGGCGGCAGCCTCCTGTTTTTAACGGTATGTCTGGCGTGGATTGGCATTTCCATTGCGGGGATATATTGGATTTGGGAAAGGGGAAGATCTCGTGGCTGATTCAATTGTACAAGTTGTCGGCGTCGACAAAGTGATCAAGAAGCAGAAGCTTGTAGAGAATATCAACCTGCGTATCGAGAGGGGCAGCATCGTTGGCCTGTGCGGCGGAAACGGCGCGGGCAAAAGCACGGTTCTGCGGATGATAGCCGGAATTATGCAGCCGACGGCTGGTGAAATTACAGTAAATAAGCATCAGTGGAAAAAGGACAGGAAGCAATTTTCGCAGCAGATCGGCTATATGCCGGATGATTTTCAGTTTACGCCCGGCCTGACGGCAGCGGAGGCGCTGTCCTTCTGGGCCGCCCTTCGTAAAGTTCCGGAGAGCCGGGTTGATGAAGTGCTGGAGATCGTGGGCCTGGAGGACAAACGAGGCAACCAGGTGCATACCTTCTCCAAAGGCATGCGGCAGCGCGTCCTGTTCGCCCAGGCGATGCTGGGCAAGCCGCCGCTGCTCATTATGGATGAGCCGACGAACGGGCTTGATCCGTACTGGATGAATGAATTCGTCCGGTTGTTGCAAATGATCCGAAGTGAAGGCCATACCGTGCTTTTTTCCACGCACCAGCTGGAAATTGCCGAGGAGGTTGCGGATTATGTGGTTTTCTTGAACAGCGGCCGAAATTACGGGGAGGGCACGGTGGAGCATTTTCGCCAGCAATACGGCGCTTACCCGCTGCACGCAGCGTTTCAGCAAAGCTTGGGAATAACTTCTGTAGCAGGTGAGTCAAAATGAGTCAAACGGATAGAAAAGGATGGCGTATGAGCTCCGTAATTACCCTATTGTTGGGTTTGTTTGCGATAGGAGCGATCGTGTGGATCATCGTATCGCCCGATAAGGACGAGGCTAGACCGCAAAAGTCAAGGCTGGCCCTCGGGGAGCGCGCTCCCGACTTTGAAGTAACGAACACGCACGGGGACAAGGTATCATTGGCTGATTATAAAGGCAAAGTGGTTGTGCTTAATTTCTGGGCCTCCTGGTGTGAGCCCTGCGTAAAAGAGATGCCGCTGATTAATGAGGTATATCAATCGAACCGCTCGGATGTGGCAACCTTATTCGTCAATGCCGGTGAATCCAAAGCCACGGTCAATGAGTTTTTGGCTGCGCACCATTTTGAGTTTCCGGTCATGATAGACGTTACCGGCAAAGTGTCCGGTTTATACGGAATCATTGGTCTGCCGGTCACCTACATTATTGACAAGAACGGCAATCTTCACCAGTCCATTGTTGGCGAAATTTCAAGCCGTGAACAGCTTCAAACCTATATTCAGTCCGCAGCAGGTGATTAAAGGAGTGGGTATGTTCCGTGACTTACAAACAAATCAAATGGATGATTCTATTCATTCCGACGATCACTGTGGGAATTTGGGAGTATGTCCGCCATCAATTCCTGCTTCCCTATATCTCGATGGATTTGGGCAATTGGCTGACTCCAGTTCTGGTGTACTTTGTGAGCGTGACATTTCTGAACAGGCTGTTTCATATGCTGGAGAAAATCCAGCAGGAGCTTCAGGCGGAACGGGCCGTCAAAGTGGCGCTGGAAGCGAGAGAGCAACTGGCCAAGGAACTGCATGACGGCATTGCCCAGTCCGTATTCTTGTTATCTGTAAAGGTCGATCGCCTAGAATTTGACTCAGATCAGGCCAAATACGACGAGGAAGTCTTCCAAATCCGCAAGACGGTGCGTGAGGTGAACCGGTACGTACGCCAAGCGATTGCAAACCTTAGGTATGCGGCTACGCCGGAGACTCTGACTCTCCGAAGGGAAACTTTAAGCGAAAAGGTCAAGCAGGTTGCCGAGGAAGTGCTGGTTCCCATCGAGGTCGAGTGGAGCATTCCAGATGAGCTGCTGACTCCCAAAGAAAAGGTAGAGCTTCTAGCCAGCATCCGGGAAGCAGTTGTGAATATCCAGAAGCACGCCCAGGCCTCAAAGGGCTGGATCAAGGGAGAACCGGCTGCGAACCGGCCAGGATGGAGCGTGGTGATCCAGGATAACGGCATAGGCTTTAAGAGTGATCCGGATCAATTGGGGGACAGCTACGGCCTGCTCATCATGCAGGAAAGAGCGAAAGAAATGAACTGGGGCTTCCGAATTTCATCAGAGAAAGGCTATACGGTCGTCGAGCTTCAGAATCTATAATCCACAATTCATATAAATCGCTGTCTGTCCGATATTTGTACAATTATGGTACCGCTGACATCAATGTAAGCCCTGGAGCAAGTCTTAAGCGGAAAAGATGACAAGGTTAAAAAAGCGGTGTATAGCGTCATTCAGTCTAACATGATCGCGTGGTTGGTTCCTTAGAGAGTGACGTTGAGCATGAGGTACTGATCGAGATGGGGTTATCTCAGGCTAAATACATCGCTGCCCCAGATAAGCAGGCGGATCCTGCGGCATATCAGAGATTCATTGATGAAATTGACTCTGGCAATCACGGCCTGGATGAACTGGTTAAGTTCGCTAAGAAGGTGCCAAGCCATACGGAATGGATAGAGAAGTATAAGGAAACCAATGCTCAAGTTTTGGAGTATTTGCAAAATCTAAAACGGGATAACCGGTTTGAACAGGCGGACTATTCGTCCATCAAGGCGTTTCGGGAGAGCGTACAGGGAATGCTGAGCAATGCTGCAGTAGGTACAGGAGATTTTTATGTTAGTAATATGCAGTATTTTGCTTCACTCTTGGCTGACTAACCATAGTGGTTAAAGGAGACCATTGGGCATTTCTAATATTAGAAAAACGCCCAAAGATTCATCTATAAGCAGCAAGGATCATACTGGCATGCCGGCTGATCCTTGCTTTATTTTTCAGATGCCAGCCGCTACAATGATATTTGTTATATACCTTGTACTAGCGGGTGCGTGAAATCGGATAATTCACAAAATGTTAACAAATCGAAGGCATAATTTGCCCCAAATTATCATTTCAGCCTCATAATTATGAGATATACTGCCTGTAAGGGAGGGAATAGCTATAAAAAAGACAAGCATTGCCTTGACTTTAATTGCGCTGATCTTGTTAAGCCTGTTCTTTATCCCGATCAACGCCAAGCCATCAGGGCAGACGCGAATGATTCTGGATCATACTCTGCATGTATACGTATCGCCGCCTTGCTTCGACGTTGCCCAGGTAACGAACAATATAGCAGAGTCTACACTTAACAGGGCCAGAGAGCTGCAATATGATGCAGATGCTCAATGTACGACGGATTCGCTAATGAGCAAGAAGATGAGTGTGATGGATGCTTTACTTAGCAGTCTCGGCATCATAAAAGGACCATGGAATTGGTAATGATTATGTAAGAAGGGGTTCAGAACAATATGAAAAGATGGACGACCGCATGTCTCGTGCTTATGATCGTTATTCTCGCAGGATGCTCCTCTGCGGGCAGCCAGACAGGAATGCCGGACGGGATTCCCGAAATTATTGATGTACAGATCCAAAGTGAGCCTGAGAAGCTGAATTCTGGGGAGCCGGCTAAAATTCAAGCCAAGGTTACTCAAGGCGGCGAAGAAGTGACCGATGCCAAATCCGTAACTTTCGAAGTGTGGTTTAGCGGTAGCGATACGCACGAAATGCTGGAGGGCACGCACGCTGGAAATGGAGTCTACAGTATTGACAAAACCTTTGAGCAGGATGGGGTTTACAATGTCATCGCCCACGTGACGGCTCGGGATATGCATAATATGCCGCGGAAGCAGCTTATTGTCGGCGAGGTGACGGAAGATGAAATCGAACAAGCGAAGGATTCGCTCTACGATAAGAGCTCTCATATGGACTAAATATCGATAAGGAGAGAACGCGAATGAGAACGGGAAAAAGACCGTTGCTGCTGCTTGTAATGGCATTCGTTTTACTGGCTGTAACCGCTTGCGGTCAATCTGCTTCGACGGATAGCGGTTCAGCCTCCTCGCCAGCCGGAAATAAGGCCGATGCCAAGCCGACGTTAATCTACAAACAGAGCTGTGCCAGCTGCCACGCCGTTGACCTTAGCGGAAAGGTAGGGCCAAGCCTGCAGGAAATCGGCTCCAAACTGAGCGAGGAAGAAATTTTCGAGGCGATCAGTTCGGGAAGGCCGGGGATGCCGCCTTTCGAGAAAAGGCTGAAGACCGAGGAAATCCATGCATTGGCTGCTTGGCTTGCCAACCATACGGCTTCTGATGAAGGGGCGGACCAATGAAGCATACGAAACGGATCATTGATATCGGAATTATTGCCTTGCTTGTTGTTGCTGCAGCCGGGTTGCTTGCTTTTTCCTGGGGAGGGGGCAAGCCGAATGATCTCAGCATACCAGTGGGATCGTTCGAGTTCACCAACCAGGACGGCGGCCAGGTAGGTCTGGACGATTTAAAGGGCAAGGTTTGGGTCGCCCATTTCATGTTTACGAATTGCTCTACTGTATGTCCGACCCTTACTGCGAACATGGCGAAGCTGCAAAGCGAGATTAAATCAGCCGGTCTTAAAGCGGATCTCGTATCTTTTTCCGTTGATCCCGAGAAGGACACGCCGGAAGCCTTGAAGACTTACATCAGCAAGTTTACGGATGATCTGAGCAACTGGCATGCTTTGACTGGCTATTCGTTTGAGGACATTCAGGCCTTTGGTCAACAGAGCTTTAAGACCGCCATCCAGAAGGATGCCATTGGGGATCAGGTCATTCACGGCATTTCCTTTTATCTTGTGGATGCTTCGGGAACCATCGTGACGAAATACGACGGGCAGGATCCGCCTTACAGCCAAATTATTAAAAATATCAAAGCGTTATCCCGCTGATAATTTTCCTTTAAACCGAATGAATAAGAAGGCGCCGGCAGCCGAGAAGAACAGCACGGTTTGCAGCATGAAGCCGGATAAGCTGTCAGAGCCGCTCCCCCAGTGCTTTGAGATCAATTGGACCAGGAACATGGAACCGACTAATATCAATGTGTCTGCGAAGAGGGCGGGGAGCAGCCGGACCATACGGGCCAGCTTGAACTTTAAGGCGTATAAATTAACGAGTGCAGAAATCATCTCCATGGCCAGAATGCCGATCGCTGCCCCGATATAACCCCAGCCAGGGATCGCTATAAGCACATATTGGATGACGATGGAGCAGCTTATTCCGGCAAACAAACCAAAGAAGGTTATTTTCTTGATGTCCTGCGACCATAAAATGCTCGTGGATAGTTCGCGAAAGCCGACGATGACGGGAAGAAGGGCTAAATAACGAATGGGCTCTGCGGCCTCGGAAGTATTGAAAATAAACGTCGCCAGCTCAGGAGCGTATACATATATGTATATAGCCGCGGTTAATCCCCACAGCCAGGCTGCCTCCAGGGATAAGGAGAGCAGCCTGCGGAAGTCGGTCCAGAGTTTCTGTTGGGAGTAGCTGGCCAAACGCATGGTAACGGTATGGCTTAGAGCCTGGGTGACAAGCGTAGGCGTATAGGCCATGATGGCAGCCATCCCGGTAATTACACCGTACATGGCGGTTGCGCGGGAGGTGTCGTAGCCGGCAACCATCAGCCGGCCCGGGATCAGAAGCGCATCGATGAAATCGGAGACGGGAATGAGAAGACGCGTCAGCGAAATAATGAAGGATGCTTTGAATAGCCAGACGAACGGCAGCTGGTGGACAGATACCGATGCTACCGGGTTCTTTCGCTGATCAGTAGACACATATAGTGTCAGCAGCGTGTAAGAGACGAGGACGCCGATAAATGCAGCTAGCACCCCTCCGCCAACTGCAATATGTATGCCTTGGGGCAATAGGCAGCCGACGATGATGAGCATGAAAAGAATTCGGCTTCCCTGCTCTGTCAATTCAGACAAGGCAATGATGTTGAACCGCTCCAGCCCCTGCAAATATCCCCTTAACAAGCCCAATAATGGAGCCGCGAAAATAGCCGGCGCCAGGTTCTGCAAAGCATATTGCAGATCCGGATTCCCCAGCATGCCAGAAAGCGCGGGGGAATTCCAAAAGACGATCATGCTCAAAATCCCCCCGAATAGAACAAGAAAGAGGGAGACCCACTTAAAAAAATGCCAACCGAACCATGGCTTTTTTGCGGTAATAATGGCCAGGGCAGTTGGCAATCCTCCGGAAATCATAAGCAGCAGCCCATATAAGGAATAAGCGATTTGGTACAATCCGATACCTTCAGCACCTACGAGTCTCGTCAAGACGACGCGCCCGATAAGGCCGATCAATTTCACGACGGCCATTGCCCCGGCTCTTATCGCGGATTGCTTTAACAGGCGGGATAGTTTCATAAGTCCTCCAGTTTAGCGTCGATATCTTCAATTTCCATTGTATGACGTTAAACTGCAGTTATGCTGACAAGCCCGCATATACATTAGTCTCTAATGTGTACCAGTAAGTATTTGGTATACTGATCCCACCCCAGGTCAAAGGGAACGCGATAACGGTCGGCCGAATGCGAATTGACGAGAGGATAGCCGTAATCGTCGAATCCTACCACGATGGAGAAGTGATCCACATCGCTGCCGCTAATGATATATCCGATCAAATCGCCTGGCTGAATATGTGAAATTGCTCCATCCGGATATTTGGCCGAAGGAGCGATAATATCCCGGAAATGTCCCCTGGCAAGCAGTTTTCCGTATCCGGAATATATCAGGAAATTATAGAAGGAATCCGTCCGGATCCACGCTTCGCTTCCGCCCTTCTTGGCAAAATATCGCCATGATCCGGTCATCGGCAGCCCTCCGCCTTCCTTTTCGTCGCCAACAGCCTGTGATGCGAAATTGGTACAATCGCCGCCCTTGCCGGAGTAATCGGCATATTTGCGGTTATACCTGTGATTATTGCCGGCGCCCCAGGCTGTTCCCGCATATTTATTCGCATACTCCACGGCACGGGCCCGGCGGTATTTTTTGCCGTCCACGGGCTGCTGCCGATAATTGACAGAAGGGGAGGTTCCATCATCCGTCACCGCAATTTTGTTCGGATTCTCGTCCAGAGGGTCCAGATACCATTCCTTATGGACCTTCCAGTCGTCATCCAGCTTCTTTAATGTAAGATAATGTTCAGTTCCGATTCCGAACGACTGAACGGGCACATTTTTGTTGGTATAGGTGTAATCCACCTTCAAGGAATGAACCAGGGATATTTTTGCTGTATCCTTTGAGGTTCTCAGACGCACGATTCGTATTTCGCTATTGGCCTTAACGAGCTTGATGGCCCTCTTGATCGCCCATTCGTTAAGATAATTCGTTCGGTTAACTTCATTGTGGAGAGCGTGCTTGCTCACTTTGTTGTCATGAAGATAAAGTTCTTTTAATCCATCCGTCTCCCGGCTGACAAGAATATCAGCTCTCTGCTTGTACAGCTTATCCAAAAAGGCGCGTACCTCTTGTTCCTCTTGATCGCCCGAAGCGGCATAAACCTCCGCTTTGCAGGAAAGTAAGGTCAGGCAGAGGATAAGGATGGCTGCTACAAATTTATTGGTCAAGTTCATCATCACCGTCCAGCTTGGCAAAAACGATCAGTCTTTGCTCATGCTCCTTTTTTTTTCTGCTGTATTTTCCACTGCATGTCACCAGATTCAACCTGTGCTCTGTCGTATCCCCGAAAACCCGCTCGACGGGTGCTTCCGATGTAGGGTAGGATTCAACGGCCTCCACAATATAGGTCAATTTCTGTTTGGCATGATCTCGTACAATGATTGAATCGCCTGGCTTTAACTTTTTCAAATTAAAAAAAATAGCCGGGCCGGTATAGCTATCGACATGGCCGTCCATCACCATATTTCCAGGTTCCCCTGCAAGTACGCCCGGATGCAGGACGCCGACGATATCCGTATGTTTCGGAACATCCATTTGCCCGTCCTCAAGCACCCCCACCGGCTCAACACTAGCCTTTACCTTAATGGCAGGAATTATGAGCTCTGTTGGCATAAACGGTTTGGGTAGCGGCCTGCGCATGTTCTTCGCCGGCTGCATTTCTGTGTCATTCACCATTGGGGGGGACGGCGGGGAGGGCAGGGATTGGGAATGCGGCTGTGGCTTGATGTTCTCCTTCGCCTGCTTGGCAGGACCGCAACCTGCGCAACTGACGGCTAAAACAATGGTAAACAGAATAACTAATCGTTTCATCATGATTGTATAAGAGAGAAAGAGGGAGCGAGCCCTCTTTCATCCTCCTTCTTATTCTGTTTGCTCGCTAGCTCCGCCAAAACCAGTCTTCGGCATTTTGGTAGCCTTAGTTTTAATGCCCTTGGTTTTGATGCTTTTGGCTTTAATGCCTTTGTGGTGAGTTGACTTGGCTTTCGTTTTGTGAGTTTTATGAGTCTTATGCGTTTTATGCGTAGACTTGGTGTGCATTCCCTTCTGCTCGTGCTGATTGGCCGGAGCCGCGCTTACAGCAGAAGCTAAAGAGAATAGCAAACACGCCGATAATAGGGCAGCAGACAATTTCTTCACAGTGTTTCCTCCTTGAGTTTTATTTTATTTTTCCCCACAGATAGGATATCCGCTGTACGTTTTTTCTAAGCAGGAAACTTATAGATAAACGGGGTTTACAAGGTTTGCTCTTTCGAATATCATGGGGCTAACACAACGACAGGAAGGAACGCTGACATGGAAACCACTCGACTTACGAAACCCGAAGCCATGATCTTTGATATGGATGGTACGCTGTTCAAAACGGAGACGCTTCTGATCCCTGTATATCATCGCTTGTTTGATCAGCTTCGCGCAGAGAACTTGTATGAAGGGGAGACGCCCCCCGAGGAAAGAATACTTGGCGGATTAGGCATGCTGCTGGATGACATTTGGAAAAGGGTGCTGCCGGACCACGATGAAATCGTGCACCGGCGTGCGGACGAATTGCTGCTGGAGCTGGAGCTGATCGGTCTGAAGGAATATGTTACAGAGCTGTATCCGCAAGTAGCCGAAACGCTGAAGCAGCTTCACCAGCGCGGAATCAGGCTCTTTGTAGCCAGCAATGGGCTGGAGCACTATGTAAAAGAAGTAGCGAATGCACATGGCATCTTCTCGCTGTTTGAGGGAATCTACAGCGCAGGCGAGCATCAGACGGCGACCAAAGTCGATTTGGTCAGGCTTCTGCTCGATAATCATGGCGTAAGCAGCGCCTGGATGATCGGGGACCGATCTTCTGACGTGGAAGCGGGCAAGGAGAACGGCCAGACCGTCATCGGCTGTGCGTATGCCGGGTTTGGCCAAGGACAAGAGTTAAATGGCGCCGATCGGCTGATCTCCTCGTTCTCCGAACTGATCGCCCTGTACGACCAGGCAGAGGAAGCGCCCGAAGCGAAGCGATCCGCCCAATTCTAGAAGCAAGCCGCTCTTCCGGTCAGGAAGAAGCGGCTTTTTGTTTGTGCAGCCACATGGCGTATTCAAGCGGTCTTGCAATGGCTGCCCGGTATGCTTCGGGATCGCCGGACTGGTTGAACACCTCTCGGGCGGGCTTGGGATTGACCTCCAGCAAATAGACTTTTCCGCTGGGATCGATCGCAAGATCGAGAGCCAGCTCGCAGAGCGCGCCGTAATTCGCCTCAAGCGTTGCTGCGACATCGATGCTCAGTTTCTCGGCTGTACGGCGTATTTCTACGCGCTTCTCCTCGCTATGGGAGGCAAGCTTCAGCAGCGTGTTCATAGGCACGGCATGCCCGCCGCCGTGCAGATTGGAGGTCACGCTTCTCGGAGGGCCGACCCTTCCGGCACATCCGGTCACCGCCCATTTTCCGGCCCCGTTCTTCTGAACGAGCATGCGGAAATCATGTACCCGGCCGTTTGGTAGTTTAATTTCAATCCCCTGCTGAACGAGATAGTTTTTTTTCGCTTTCCAGCGGATTAAATATGGAGCCAGCCTCGCCTTATGCATTTTTTGCGCCGGGATAATTTTTCTGGCGAGCGTTCGGCCCTGGATCAGGTAAAGCTCCTTCCCCAATCGGTCGACCCGCAGTATTCCCCTTCCACCGGTGCCCTGCATGGGCTTAACATAAACACACGAATAATTCCGCATGAATCGATATACGTCGCTCATATTCTGAAATATGGCGGTTTCCGGTAAATGGGGCCTGAATCTTGGTTTGCTGGACAGAAGTTGGTAAATCGCCCATTTATCGCGAATCGGCCGGTTCAGGAATGTGAAGCTGCTGTTATAGCGATTGCGAAATTTGACCAACTGCTCGAATCGCTTGTTTTTCTGAATGCGCCCCCGGTCGAAGATAAGATTCGGAAAGCTGCGCCATTTGCGCGACCATTTCTTTGATTTTAGATCAAATTGCAGGGAATGAATGAGTTTCTTCTCATGATGGACATCCATCGGAGTGAATACGAAGACATCCAGACCCATCTTTTGGCCTTCAACGATCATTTTCTGGTATATATGTCGTTCCTCCAGCTGCTTCTTATCATTCATATACAGCGTCAATATGCCAAGAACAGGTTGCGACAATACGTTCACCTTCTTTATACGGTAGTCGGTTCACAATATTCCGGCTTAAGCGGATGGGTTCTTGGGTTGACTGGCCAAATGCTGACTGTATTGAAAAATTCGTTCGAGCGATTTTTTGCGGATTTGCGGTTCATCGAATTTCATCGGTTTGCTGTTCGCCTCAAAGAACCACATGTTTCCTCCAGTATCAATGCCGAGATCCATCGACATTTCACCAAGCATATGCCCTGATGCTTTTTCAATTTGCTTGGCGATGAGCACGGCGTTGGATCTCAGGCGATTAATGATGACGTTGGTCATCTCGCTGCCGAAAGTAGGGGTTAACAGCTTTTCGGGCGATTCGATGCTGCCGCCTTGAGGCACATGGGTAGTAATTCTTTTAAGGCCAGCGAGCCGTGCGCCAACGCCAGTGACCATCCATGCGCCTTTACCTGTTTTTTGCACGAGTATGCGCAGGTCAAAATTGCGGTCCCGGTATGTGGTGAGTTTGATGGCTTCCTGCATAATATATGGAGCTTTTCTCATTTCTCTTCTTATTCGTCTCCAGAGCAGGTCTAGCTTGTCGGTCCGGTAAACGATATTTCTGTATCTTTGGCCCTGGATCGTTAAACGAAAAGGTTTTTCATGCTCCTCCTCATATTGCAGGAGCATGATTCCTTTGCCGGCCTTGCCGGATTCCGGCTTTAAATAGAGGCGCCCGTAGATTAGGAGCATGGCCTCAAGCGTTCGGGGACTAAGAAGTCTCCTGGTATTTGGAACAAACGCTTTAGTAGAGCGGTTCCGCTTCAGCCATTCGAACAGCTTGCGTTTATTGAAAAAATAGGGGTTGTAGATATGAATCGTTCGATGCTGGATGCATTCATCGATTTTTTTGCGGACATTACGTTTTTGCTCGTCTTCCCGGTGTGGAATCCGATTATAGACGACATCGGGAAGAGGAAACCACTGCTTCGACCAGGTTTTACTCTCGGAGTTGTAATAGTACCCCCGGATCCGTTTGGCTGACAGCTTCAAATCCTTTGTAGTCACGACGTAGACGGGAAAGTCCAGATCCTTGCCGGTATTTATTATATCTCTGAAGTTGGCTTTATTTCCGCGAAAAAGGGATTCCGGGTCTTCTACGGTCAGAACGGCAACCACGGGTTTTTTTTCAGCGATGTGCTGGATCATTAGCCTTCCCTCCTGCGGAATTTACTAAGATAAAGGCAGTGCTCCAAAATATGCTCAACGGATGCTTTTCCCTCGGCTCTTAGAGATGGATGCTGGAATATAGATCTTCCCGGCTTGGCATTAGCCTCGAACATCCATATTTTCTCGTCCTTGTCTATTCCGATATCGAAGCCGATTTCACCAATCAAATGCTGGTGGTGATACTCTATGGCTTGGGCCAGCGTAATGGCGACGTTCTTGGCATGACGCAGCACTTCATCGGCTCTTGAGCCGAAGGCGCGGCCAAGCGCCTGTTCGGGAGTCAGCAGCGAACCTCCGTTCTTAAGATGGGTTGTTACGCTGCCTTTTCCTGCTTTCTTGGCTCCGATGCCGACAACAACCCAGTTGTTCCTGCCGTTCTTATGCATATGAAACCGGAAGTCGATGGGACAGCCGTCAATTTCGATTAGTCGGATACCCTGCTGCGCTACGTAGCTGCGGAGCGACCGGCCATGCCTTGCTTGGAGGGTGCGCATCAGGCTGCCGAAGGAGCTGAATCGCAGCAGCGCATTTTTCCCCCGCAGACGGTAACGGGCATAATAACCGTTTTTTGGGATATAGGAAAGTCTATAAATGCCATTTCCCAGGCTTCCGTTATTCGGTTTGTAATAAATGAGGGAGTGGCGGTCAAGCAAATCTTTAATTTGCTCGGGTGTAGGGTTCATAATGGATTCCGGTACGTAACGGTTGACCATGGGATCTCGTTCCAGCAGCTTATATATATCCGATTTGTTAAAGAAGCTCCAGTTGAAGAACGGAATTTTCTTGCGAATGAACCGCTCCCGAAGCAGGCCGATGGACGATGTCGTCTCGGCCCGTCGGCTGGGCAGGCGGTTATAGACGACATCCGGCAGCGGAACTGTTTTGCGGTAAAAATGCCCGGATTCGTTCAAAAAATAGCCGTTGACGGTTTCCTGTTCCCAGTTGATATCCCGCGGGGTAAAAGCAAATATATAGGACTGTTTGCTTCCCAGCTTCAGAAGCTGCTTGATGAAGGTTGTTCTGGAACCGAACCGATTTTGGGCGGAACCTGCGGGGCCGTCTGATAACACGCCGATTAGCGGGCCCAGATGTACCTCGCCATCTTGATTGCTGCGAAGGTATATGGCTCCTGATTTCGGAATTTTGATTCCTTTACGAACGCTCGATGCAAGGTAGATATGGTTGCCTGGTTTGTTAATCGGTTTGACTGTTGCAGGAATGCGGTCTTGGCCCAGTCTGAGATGAACGGACTTCTTCCCTGATAATTTCAGGTTCTTCATTAATGATCCCGACACGTAGACGACCCTTTGGGGCTGCTGCGTGAAATGGACATTGCAGTAAGTCAAACTCATGAATTTATCCTCCTAATCGTTTTGCGAAGCAAAACAGCTTCCAATGCCAGACTCAAAGCATAATACTGCATCAGGCTAGGCTAGAGTTTTGCGAAGCAACAAGTATCGTGCATACTGTATCGGGTTTTCCACGGATTTTCGGGCGCCTTGCATATCGCCGATGCGGAAGAAGGATGATCTGCCCGGCTTGGAATTGACCTCGAGAATCCATACATGCCCGCCCGGTTCAACGCCAAAGTCGATTCCGAGCTCTGCGAGCCGGCCAAAATGGGATTCCAAATGCTCAGGAATGGCTTCTGCAAGACGCTGAATAATTCGTACGGTCTGAATGCCGCGGTGTTCGCCGAACTCTTTGATCAGGTAAGGAACGGCTTTATGCGCAGTTCCGCCGCCATGCAGATTAGAGGTGAGGGAGTGCTTGCGTCCGGCTCGTACTGCCATACCTGTCATGCTCCACATGCCATTTTCATTTTTTTGCATAAGTACTCTGACATCGAAAGGTTCATCCCTGCTATTGTTCAGCCGCAGGTAGGGCTGCAGCAGGTATGCCCTGTTCGCGATGAACCGGTGTATCCAATCCAGTCCATCTTCCTTGGAGCGGAATTTTTTGCGGAACAATTGATTACTGCCGCTTCTGCCTGTGATTATTAGCCCGTCTCCTAAACTCCCCTTGATATTTTGGACATACAATGTCCGCTTTCCGTGCGTACCGTTTTGCGGCTTCAGGAAGGCTCCACCTTCCTGTGCGAGCAGCCACCGGTTCAAATGTTCAGGGCTTTCGTATCGAACCGTATCGGGAAGGTAGGGGGCTATGAAGCGATGTTGTTTGAGTGCCTGGTAGACGGACCATTTGCCGGTAAGAGCGCGTGCTAGATAAACAAAGGGCTGCTGCTCGGAAAGGGACGCCAAACATCGCTGCTTGCGCCGCTGCTGTCTTTTGTCGTGGGAAATGCAGCGATCGTAAATGATATCAGGAGCCGGAAACGGCTTCCGTATCCATTTGCCGTTCTCAAACGTATATCCAGGGATGCTCCTGCTGCCCGGGGTAACCCACCCCGGACAAAAAACATATATCGTCATTTTCTGCCGGCGGCCGATATGACATAATTGACGGCAAAATGCCGCTTCAGCAAAAGGAAGGGGGCCTGCGCATTCGCTAACCATGATGCCTATAATGCCTTGTGAAGAGGGATTCATCGGATTCCTCCTTGCTTAGAAGCCGGACAAGAAGCGCGAATATTCGATCACTTGCTTGACGGAAGGGCGTATTTTGCTCCCGCCAAGCGGCGTATTATCGTTTTTTGAAGGTTTGGAATTCACTTCAAGCAGCCAAATGCGGCCATGCTGGTCGACTGCGAGATCAATGCCGAGTTCTCCAAAATGAGCCGGAATTTGTTGGTCAATGCCAAGCGCGATGTCGAGAGCCGCCTTCTTGAGCCTGACATTTAACCTCTTCTTGGCTGCCGGGGGGAGTGTGCTGCGCGATATCGCATTCTTCAGCGTGCAGAGCGAGCCGCCTCGCGCCAGATTGGATACGAAATGCTGATCATTCGCAATCCGGGCGACAACGGAGGTAACGCTCCATTTGCCGAACCTGTTCTTCTGTACTAATGCTCTGAAATCCACTGGCCGCCGGTCCATAAGTATCAGGTGTAGTCCTTGCTGGATCTGGTACCGCGTCGATTTCATTTTCCCGGATAGGGCCGTGAACAACTTGGAAAGACTGGCGTAATTGTGCTTCTGGGTGCCGCCGACTTGAGCGGTCAGCGTCTGATATGCGCCGCCGTCCAGCCGGGATATGCGGATAATCCCTTTGCCGAGGCTCCCTTTGATTGGCTTGAGGAACACGATAGGGTGCCTGCTGCACATCGATTTCAGCATGGCGTAATTGCGGAACAAGTGTGATTCTGGCATATATCCCGCCAATGAAGGAGCCTTGCCAAGCGCATCGAAAACCTCGGTTTTATCCAGGAATTTTTCATTGAAGTAATGGCTGCCGTAGAGGGATTTTACTTCTTTCATGAAATGCTGTACGCTAGGTTTATTCTCCAATTTGCGCGATGTCAGGCGATTATAGAACACGTTTGCGGCCGGAAGCTCGGTTTTCTTCCAGCCATCTGCATAAAGCCATCCCGTCACCTTCGAGCTGCTGCTTCCGATATGGGACGGGGTAAAGAAATAAACAAAGACACCTTGTCGTTGACAAGCATTAGCGAGTTCCCGGCAGAACTGGGTGATGGGGCCAAAAGGCCTTTCTGTTACATCAGGGTAATCCTGGCTGATTAGGACACCGATAATCGGACCAAGCTGAATGGTGGAGGATTGGGGGCGATAAAAGATCCGAAGCGTCGACCTCGCTGGAAGAGCCATGCTTTTGGCAAGTCCTTGGCTGATCCGGATCCCGTCTAACCGGGATAAGGGAATGACTTTGACATTGTGCCGGAATGAACCGAAGGATAGCTGAAGCGGCTGATTGGTCGGAATTTTCAGCTGCTTAATCAGCAGCTCTCCGAGCACGAGACAGTCATCCTCCAGCAAACCCGGTTTCATGATCTGTACCTTAATTTTTTTGGAGTGCATGAAGCGGATCTCCTTCCAAGCTTAGGCTTGATGTCTTGGATGCGTCTTCGTAAATACATGTAATGCATCATATGAGGACATAGAATCCTTGGTGATTAACCTATCCTTGAAATAACTTTGCACAGTTCAAGATGCATATCGGACATATTTTTAAGGGACATACAGGGAGGATTTGAAGGTTGGCAGACTGGTTATACATTGTAGTTAGCGTCGCCATAGCTGCGTTTGTTGGCGGAGTCACGAATCATTTTGCAATAAAAATGCTTTTTCATCCGAGAAGCCCGGTTATGATCGGCAAATGGCGCGTCCCGTTTACACCGGGGCTAATTCCAAAGCGAAGGGAAGACATTGCAGAGTCTTTAGGCAATGTGGTCTCCGATTATCTCGTTACGGCGGAAGGGCTGCAGGATATGGTAATGCGGCCGGAGTTTCGTCTTCAGGCAGAGGAGAAAATGGGCCAATTATTAAACCGCTGGGTTAGCAGCAGTCTGACGGTAAAGGAAGCAGCCTTGCGAATCTGGTCGGAAGAGGAGTGGGAAGCCGTTAAAGGCAGATCAGCCTCAGCCCTCACGGCAATTCTTCAGTACGGTTTCCGGCATGCATGGCATAAATACGGCTGGGAACAGAAGCCGCTAAAAAGCTTGGTCCCAGGCTGGTCAGAGGATAATCGTCAAGTGTGGAGCGAAGCGGCAGCCGATGTGATTCTAGATGCCGTAGCGGAGGAGCTGCTCTCCTCGCAAGGGCAGCGGCTGCTCGCCAAAATGGCCGCCGGACTTGCGGACAATGCAGGCGGATTTCTCGGTACGATGGCCGCGATCTTTTTGGATGAGGAGAAGCTGGTCCAGAAGCTTACGCCTACCCTTGTCCGCGCTTTGCAGGGCGAAGAAGCCCGCGCAAAGGTCGCTTCCGCGATCCGAGCGCGCATGGAAATTTACGGCGAGAAGCCGGTCGGCGAGGTGCTGCGCTCTTTGGCGGGGAGCGAGCCAGAAGCCTGGATCGGGGAGAAGCTGGACGAGCTTCCGCTGGAGGCATGGATGGCCAAGGCTGAGGGCGTAAAGCTAGCTTCACTGCTTGAGCCGTGGTACGGTCAAGCTGCAGCCGCGGTACCCAGCCTTGCGAACCGCATGCTGCGCCTGATCGCTCGCGTCATACCGCCAGCGATGAAGGCGGTCCGGCTGCCGCAGCTCGTGAAGGAACAGGTTCAGAAGTTTCCTGTTGAACGGCTGGAGGAGGTAATACTCAGCGTCTCCGGCAAGGAATTTAGAGCCATTACCTGGCTCGGTGTACTGCTAGGCGGCATGATTGGGCTGATCCAGTCCTTGTTGCTGCTGTGGGTTGGGCGTTAATGATTTATTACATTTTAGGAGGATATAACAATGAACATTTATGACAAAGCACATGATCTGGCAAAGGCGCTTAAAGAAAGCCAGGAGGTGTCCGATATCACTTCGGCGATGAAGCTGGTGGACGCTGACCCGGAAAGCAAACGGATGCTGGATGATTTTCGCCAGAAGCAAAATGAAGTACAACAGCGGATGATGAGCGGGGATATGCCATCTCCCGAGGAAATGGAGCAAATGGAAAAACTGTTCGAGGTGTTGAGCTTGAATTTGAACATTCGCCGCCTGTTCGATGCCGAGCGCCGTCTTAGCGTCATCATTCAGGATGTAAACAAAATCATTACGGACAGTCTGCAGCACCTGTACGGTTCGGAGCTTTCTTAATCTGGCAACGCAATACTATTTTTTGGCCAAGTCTCATATTAGCCGCATCTCCTTCATAGACTAGAAATATAGATTTGTTTATAGATTCGGATGAAGGAGCTGCGGATGATGAAAACAATGAGAACACTGCAACTAATCAAGAAGGAAAAAAAGCGGACCAAATGGAAGCACGCCATCTATTTGATTTTAGCCCTAGGGATGCTTGTATATGCTCTTCCGCTGATCTCATTTGGTCCAGGCGCAGGCTGGATATCGATTTTTGGCATCGCTTGGGCGGCCTTTGCCTTTATGGTTGTTGGCGCGCACCTGCATTTTCTGCTGGGCGTGAACGAGGAGAAGCAGCGGTCCCTCGAAGCCGTTCGCCGCGCCAAACTGCGCGAATGGCAAAACAAGCTGCAGAAAAAGGAATGGCCGGCGGAGAGCAAGCAGGGATAGAGCAGCAAGCAGCAAGTTTGAAAATGACGTAAGAACCGCACTTCATTGCCGCAAATGCCGGCAGCGGGGTGTGGTTTTTTTGTGGTACAATTGTGTATAATAGATACAGATTGGTACAGATTTGAACGGGAGGTGTAACAGTTGCAAGGGCATGAAGAGAGCATTACAAAGCACGAACAACTGCTACAGTATATCGAAGGGCTGAAGATCGGTACGAAAATTTCAGTCCGCAAGTTGGCGCGAAGCATGGGCGTCAGCGAGGGAACGGCATACCGCGCGGTTAAGGAAGCGGAGAATCTCGGCATCGTCATTACGAAAGAGCGGATTGGCACGGTTCGGGTCGAGAAGAAGCCGCGCAACATTTCCGATCAGCTGACCTTCGGGGATGTCGTAGACATCGTCGAAGGGCATGTGCTAGGGGGCGGGGAAGGCCTGGATAAGACGCTGCACAAATACGTGATCGGCGCGATGAAGATCGACGCCATGGCCCGGTACATCGACGCCGGGAGCCTCCTGATCGTCGGGAACCGGGAAGATGCGCATTCCTTGGCGCTGGAGCAGGGCTCAGGCGTGCTCATTACCGGGGGATTCGGGACGAGCCGTGAAGTGAAGGCGCTCGCTGACAGGCTGAGCCTGCCGATCATTTCATCAAGGCATGATACGTTTACCGTCGCTTCAATGATCAACCGGGCGTTGTTCGACCGGCTGATCAAGAAGAAGATTATGCTGGTCGAGGACATCGTTGCAGCTAAGCCAAGGCCTAATATGCTGAAGGTGAACAGCAATATTTCGGATTTTGACCAGCTGTCCCTCGAAACGGGCATGCAGCATTTTCCGGTCGTCGATGAGTGGAACCGGGTCATCGGCATCGTCAGCCGCAAAAATGTCGAGGACATTGGGGGCGGAGACCACTATATCGAGAAATGCATGGTCCGCCATCCGATTACAGTGGGGCTGCAAACCTCGCTGGCTTCGGCGGCGCAGATCATGGTATGGGAGGGGATCGATTTCCTGCCCGTCATCGACCGCAACCGGAAGCTCGTGTCCTCCGTTACCCGCAAGGAGGTGCTGCAGGCGATGCGGGATGCCCGCAATGAGCCGCAGCTCGGCGAGACGTTTGAGCATTTGATGTGGAATGGCTTCGTCGAGGAGCGGGACGAGGAGGGGCGGCTGTTCTTTCACGGCATCATCACACCGCAAATGTCGACGGATATCGGGACGATCTCCCATGGCGTGCTGACCTCGATCATGACTCAGGCCGGCCTGATTGCCGCCAAGGATGCGGGCGGCGGGGATTATGTCGTGGATCATCTGACGACCTATTTTGTCCGGCCTGTGCAGATTGAGAATGCGGTCGTCATTACGCCGGTCGTTCTGGAGACAAGCCGCCGGGCCTGCAAGCTGGAAATCGTTATCACCCACCAGGACTTGCTGGTCTCCAAGGCAGTCATGGCTTTGCAGTCGATCGACCATGCCTGATTTGCATATGGTCCGGCGGCGAATTTAACGACAGCCTGCTTGAAAACTGAAGAGTTTCTGGATAACGGCAAAGGACAATGCCTGACATGCTTGGTTAAGCGCAGGATTGTCCTTTTTTTTGGTACGGAAAAAGCATAGGTCTGTTAGGATTGGTTGGATTCAGCGTTATAACGCGACCAGAGCCCGTGATTGCGGATGCCGGCGAATATATTAAAAGCGCCCAATACCATGAAAATGGCTCCGATCACGACGCGGATCGATGAACCGCTGAAAATAAACATTTGGATCAACGCAAGAATGATAAGCATGAAGCCCATGCTGATATTCATTTTAGCGGCTGACAGGCCGCGAATCTTGCCATCTATGGAACGTCGGGACTTGATGCTGAAGAAGACGGAGAACACGCATGAAATCAATAGTCCGGCATACAGCACGTATTGAATACTTTCGATCATGGAACGGAAACAGCTCCTTTTTATTTGCAAGTGGCTTTGAAATGATTGCGCAAACTACGCAATATTATTGTAATCGCATACGGACAAAAAGTCAGCCCCTGATATACGGCCGCATGTCTATCCACACCTGCAGCACACCTTCGCTGACAAGCATCGTTTTGATCTGAATGCTGTACTCTTTGTCGCGAACAGCGTATATTTTGCGGTCAAGCAGGGTCCGCGCCATCTTACCGTCCGAGTCGATTTCGAAAATGCTTCGGCCGCGCAGGACGTCAAGCTCTTCATGCAGCTGCTGTACGACCTCCTTGACAGCAAGCGAATCAAGCGGAGGGTCGCGATCTTCGACACGGATTTTGACTTCTTTAATGACCGTCGCCCGCTTGTTGTATTTTTTCAGCGTCTTGTTATCTTCTTCCGCTTGGTACAGCTGGATTTGCAGGTCTTTGTTCTGGATCCAGAGCGTGTTGTAGCTCGTCTGGTAAATGACATTATACACGACGCTTCCCGTAACCATGCCTAGGATGAAAACCGCCGTCAATTGCATAAACCTTCGGAAATCCTCCATCGTCGGCCGACGAAACGGACTCATCCCCGACTGCCTCCGCATACCCACCGGACAAGCTCCGATCCCATATGCGCGCCAAGGAATGCAAATAACAGGTATAGTATTTGCTTGATCGCCGGCGATAAGTTCCCGTCAAAGAAATTGCTTTCGATGACACGCATCGGATCGATCGTCCCTCCTACCGCGGCAGCCAGTGCCCAGATTTTGATCCGATCCGCCACATCCAGCATCGTCTGGGTTGGCGGCTGCAGGGATATGACGGCACCAATCCCCCCAACCAACGCCCCTCCCAGCACGATACCGAAGGCGATAAAGAAGTCCATTACCGCTTTGGTCAGAAACGTGCTCATGCTTCAAACTCTCCTTTCTATCGGCGAACTCATTCCGAAGGGCCACACGGCCTTGCTTCGCTTGTCCTCTTTACCATTGTATGGGCGCTTTTCAGCCCGATATGATAAAATATTTTGAGAGGTTGTTTAAACTTGATCTGAATCAGGATGTTTAACTTGATTTGTTAATCATAGGGATTGACTTGGAAAGGAAGGAGACGCATGAACGAATTTGTTCATTTGCACGTGCATAGCGAGTACAGTCTGCTGGATGGCGCCGCCAGACTTCAGGATTTGGTAGCGAAAGCGGCAAGCTTCGGGATGAAGGCGCTGGCGCTGACCGATCACGGAGTCATGTACGGGGCGGTTCCTTTTTATAAATATTGCAAGGCAAACGGCATTAAGCCAATCATAGGCTGCGAGGTGTATTTTACGGCCGGATCGCGCAAGGAACGGGGCACGCGGAAGGAACAGCCGATCCACCATTTAATTCTGCTGGCCAAAAATGAGACGGGCTACCGGAATCTGATGAAATTGTCCTCAATTGGTCATCTGGAGGGCTTTCATTACAAGCCGCGGATCGATTGGGAGGCGCTGGAGCGGCACAGCGAGGGACTTGTCTGCCTAAGCGCCTGTCTTGGCGGGGAGGTGCCGCACCATCTGCTGCACGGCAGGTACAATGAGGCGCGAAAGGCCGCACAGCGCTATCAGGCGGTATTTGGCGAGGATTTCTATATCGAGCTTCAGGATCACGGGATTCCGGAGCAGAAGAAAGTGCTCCCTGAGCTGATTAAGCTCGCCGAGGAGCTGAATGTGCAATTGGTGGCAACCAACGATGTGCACTACTTGAATCAGGAGGATGCCGAGGTACAGGATGTGCTGATCTGCATCGGTACGGGCAAGACGATACAGGATGAAGAGCGGCTGCAAATCCCGACAGATCAGCTGTATCTCAAAAGCGGCGCCGAGATGGCGGCGCTGTTCCCGTATGTCGCCGAGGCGGTCGCCAATACGAAAGCCATTGCCGACAAGTGCAATCTGGAGCTCCAGTTCGGGCGGCATATTCTGCCGGCCTACCAGCCGATACCGGACGGGATGACCTCTGAAGCTTATTTGGCCTCCCTATGCGGGCAAGGGCTTGAGGAGAGATACGGCCATCTTGACATGTGGCGGCAGGAGCATACGAGAGAACAGCTTCATCAGCGGCTGCATTATGAATTAAGCGTTATCGGCAGCATGGGCTTCTCGGACTACTTCCTGATCGTCTGGGACTTTATCGCCTATGCCCACAGGCAGGGCATCGCCACCGGTCCAGGGCGCGGGTCCTCGGCGGGCAGTCTTGTGGCATACGTACTGAAAATTACCGATGTCGATCCAATCAAATACAATCTTCTGTTCGAGCGGTTTCTTAATCCTGAAAGGGTGACGATGCCGGATATCGATATCGATTTCAGCGATGAGCGGAGGGACGAAGTTATCGCTTATGTGGCAGACAAATACGGCGCCGAGCATGTGGCGCAGATTATTACGTTCGGCACGATGGCCGCGCGGGCTGCGGTGCGGGACGTCGGCCGCGCGCTGAACATCCCATTCGGCGAAGTAGATAAAGTTGCGAAGCTGATTCCCGGCAGCCTTGGCATGACGATCGAGCGTGCGATCCGGGAGAGCTCTGAGCTGAAGGGACTCTATGAGTCGCAGCAGCGCATTCAGGGCCTGCTGGACATGGCTCGGAAGGTGGAGGGAATGCCGCGCCACGCTTCCACTCATGCTGCCGGCGTCGTCATCTCTCGGGATCCGCTGACGGATACGGTGCCGCTGCAGGCTGGAGGCGAAGGAACGCCGCTTACCCAGTACTCCATGGAGCATCTGGAAGCGATCGGGCTGCTCAAGATGGATTTCCTGGGATTACGGACGCTGTCGATTATCGAGCGCTGTATGAACTGGATCCGCGAGCAGGAAGGAGAGGTGCCCGATTTTCGCCGGGTTTCCGATGACGACCCGCAGACGTATGAAATGCTCGGCCGGGGAGAGACGACGGGCGTGTTCCAGCTGGAGTCTGCGGGGATGAGGCGGGTGCTCAAGGATTTGAAGCCCTCCACATTCGAGGATATCATTTCTGTTCTCGCCTTGTATCGGCCGGGTCCGATGGAGTTCATTCCGAAATTTATCGCAGGCAAGCACGGGCAGACCGCCGTGGAATATCCGCATTCCGACCTGGTCCCGATTTTGAAGGACACGTATGGCATTATCGTTTATCAGGAGCAAATTATGCAGATCGCTTCGAAGATGGCCGGTTTTTCACTCGGCGAAGCTGATTTGCTGCGCCGGGCCGTCTCGAAGAAGAAACGCGAGGTGCTGGATGAAGAGCGGGGCCATTTTGTGTCGGGAAGCCTGTCCCAGGGATACCAGGCAGAGGATGCGAATGCGGTCTACGACATGATCGTACGTTTCGCTGACTATGGATTTCCTCGCGCGCATGCTGCAGCCTACGGGGTTCTGGCCTTCCAGACGGCATATTTGAAGGCGCATTATCCGGTTTATTTCATGGCATCGATGCTGACAGCAGTCATGGGCAGCCACCGCAAGGTGGCCGAGTACATTATCGAATGCCGCCGGATGGGAATCACGGTGCTTCCTCCAGACGTAAATGAGAGCGGTATTTTATTTACGCCGCGGTTAGCCGCCGCAGCCGCTGACGGGGAGGCCGTACGGCGGCAAACGGCTCTGGCGGGTGCGCCGGCAGACAAGCCTTTGAAGGCCGCGGAAACGGCCGCTGCTTATGATCTGGAGGAATCTGGGGCTGCAGAAACGTCCGCTCCTGCTGCCGAAGAAGGTGTGCAGGGAGTGATCCGCTTTGGCCTGGCGGCGATCAAAAATGTCGGGACTCAGGCGATGGAGAGTATTTTGCGGGAGCGCCAGGTGCGGCCTTTCGACAGCCTGCTCGATTTTTGCCGGCGGGTCGATCTTCGCACCTGCAACAAGCGCGTGATTGAGTCCTTGATCCAGGGCGGCGCTTTCGATTCGCTGCCGGGTCACCGGGCCCAACTGCTCGCCATGCTGGACGAGACGGTGGAAGCGGCGCTGAAATGGCGGAAGGAGCGGGAGGATTTACAAATTCAGCTGTTTGATTTTGTGGAGACGCCAAATTGGAACATTGAATACCCCGACATTCCTCCGTTTAGCGCGGGACAGCAGCTGGACCTGGAGCGGGAGCTGTTAGGCTTGTATTTGTCCGGCCATCCGCTTGACGATTATGACGAGCTGCTTGACGGCGAAGGAATCGACCGGCTGATGGATCTTGCGGAGAGTCCTGACGGCAGCAGGATAATTGTCGCCGGCATGGTCGTATCAGTGAAGGCGATCACGACCAAGCAGGGCAAGGCGATGGCCTTCATGGAGCTGGAGGATCAGGTCGAGCGCTGCGAGGTCGTGCTCTTTCCCGAGGTGTGGCGGCGCAGCGGGGAATTGGTCGCCAAAGGCGCCCTGCTGGCGCTGCGTGCCACCGTCCAGCAGCAGGACGAAGGCTTCAAGCTGCTAGCCGACGAGCTCGCGCCGCTTAGCGCCGCGAGCCTGGCGCAGCTTCGGCGCAGCCGCGGGGGGGCACCCCGCGGCGCGGGCGGGGCCAACGCGCAGCCGCAGCCTGCAGCCCGGCGCGGGTCTGACGCCGCATTGGCGGCGTCGTCCCGCACGGCTGCAGCGCAGCGCAGCGAGGCCCCGGGGGCTGCGGCCGGAGGCGCCCGCGATGCGAAGACGCCGGGGCAGCGCGTCTTCATCAAGATTTCGGCGGCGGCGGAGAACGCCCGCCTGCTGGAGAAGCTGAAGGCGCTGCTTCAGCTTCATTCAGGGCCCGTGGCCACGGTGCTCTATTATGAGAGCACCGGGAAGCTGCTTGCGCTGAGCGAGCGCTACAGCATCAAGCCATCGCCTGAGCTGTTTCAGGAGATGGAGCACATGCTCGGCCCCGGAACGGTCAGAATCAAGTAGCAGCGCTTGCCGTACGGGGCCTTCCGTCGATCGGAATCTATTATCTTCTGATAGGATGCTTGACCTGCAACCGTCTGTTAGCCAGTGCCTGTCAGAACCGCACAGACGCTTCAAACGTCCCGCCTCTTCATAAGGAGTAGTTTTATGCCCGAGTCCTGACTGAAGCTGCCAGAAGCACCTTCTGGAGCCTTATAGGCCGCAGTGGACAGGGAAGTGGGGAGAATCGTTTTGAATTAAAGTTGGAAGAGCATTATGTTAAGAGCCTTATTCTGTATTTCAGGATAAGGCTCTTTTTAATTTTTATTTACGGATGACCCGCTTTAACTCAGCCAGATATTAAATTACGGCGGTGCATGGCGGGCTGCAATTCTCCTGCCTGCGCTCTATTAACATATTTTTACGACAGTTTTTACGAACATTCTGAGCAGTCCCTGCATACACTTATGAACACAGCATCTGTGTTGTCCCCTATCATCTTTGGCTGAACTCCATCCGCTATTTATCAATCTCAGGTCATC